>PNKD01000081.1 GCA_013822265.1 Leptothrix sp. (in: b-proteobacteria) | reverse complement strand
AGCAACTCGATTGCGTGCCGGCGCAGTTCTTCGTGCTGCGCCACATCCGCGGCAAGTACGCCTGCGTGTGTTGCCAGACCGTGCAGGCCGCGCCGATGCCCGCGCAGATCATCGACAAGGGCATCCCGGCGCCGGGCCTGCTGGCGCAGGTGGTGGTGGCCAAGCACGACGACCATCTGCCGCTGTACCGGCAGACCGAGATCTATGCTCGATCAGGCGTGCACATCGCGCGCTCGAGCATGGCGCAGTGGATCGGCATCTGCGGCGTGCGCCTGACACCGCTGGCCGAGGCACTGAAGGACTACATCCTCGGCCACGAGGTGGTCCACGCCGACGAGACACCGGTCAAGCTGCTGGCACCGGGCAAGGGCAAGACCAAACGGGCCTTCGTGTGGGTGTACCGCACGACGGACTTCATGGTCCGGCGGGCCGTGCTGTACGACTTCAGCACGGGCCGCGGCGGCGAGAACGCGCGCCGGGTGCTGCAAGGATTCGCCGGGACGCTGGTGTCCGACGACTTCTCGGGCTACCACGCGCTGCAGGCCCAGGGCGTGACGGCCGTGCTGTGCATGGCGCATGCGCGCAGAAAGCTGTTCGAGGCGCACCAGTTCAACGCCAGCCCGATCGCGAGTCATGCGGTGGCGCTGATCGCCAGGCTCTACGAGGTCGAGCGCGAGGCGCGCGAACTACAAAGCGAGGCCAGGCGGCTGTGGCGTCAGCAGCATGCCAAGCCGCTGGCCGATGCCCTGCACGCCTGGCTGAGCGAGCAGCGGCCGAAGCTGGCCAAGGCCGACGTGACGGCCAAGGCCATCGACTACGCGCTGAGCAATTGGTCAGGGCTGACGCGCTATCTCGACGACGGCAACGTGCCCATCGACAACAACGCGGCGGAGAACGCGGTGCGACCGCTGGCAATGGCCTGCTCATAGGACCCCTCTTCTTCAAGTGCTTGAAAACATTGAGATCTGCTTGTCGTTCTCGGCGCGACACGGGCGACTTGTTCGCGAGATCGCGTCGAGAACCCGCTGATCTTCCAAAGCGGCAGCGCGGATCTGGTACGGCGCACGCGGAACTACCTGCTCTGCGGGCAAGAGTCCCTGCCTGATAAGGCTTCTGATGCGGTGGTTGGAGACACCCAGCTTCGCGGCAGCCTGCGACATGGTCAACCACTGACCATCGCCCTCGGCCGGCTTGTAGGCGCGGATGTCGCGCACGCGCCGCAATGACGACACGCGGTGCGCTGTCCATGTCTTGCCTTGGCCGGTGGGCATGCCCATGCGGTTGAGCGACGCCGCGATGTGTTCGTCGGACCACCGGCCGGCCATCCTTCGAATGACTTCCACCGCCTCGTCTGAGGTCCTGCAGCCGTGTTCTCCTGAACGAGGCTTGGCGACTCGAAGCTCGGAGTGCTGGCCACCATGCCAGTGGATGACCAGGATGACCTCGCGTGCCTTCTCGTCGACGTCGACCACGATGTCTTGAACGAGGGCTCGCAGCAGTTGCTGACGAGTTCGACTGGTCACTTGGGGCGAATGCCAAGCGGCATCGAGCTCTTCGGCCAGGCCGCTGAAGTCAGGCCACTCGGCTTGAGCCTGGGAGGATTGCAAGCTGGCGAGCTGTCGCTCGCAGGCCTGCACGCGTTGCAGGGCCGCCTCCCAGCTCTTCTCCAGTTGCGCGGCGATCAACCGGTTGTCCGGGTCGCAGGCGGCATAACGCCGTTCGGCAAGCGTCGCGTCGTACCGAGCCTGCTGCAGTTCCAACTCACGAACGCGGCGTTGTTCGGCCTGGGCTTGCATGAAGGTGAGCTCTGCTTGGCGTGCGGCATCGACCGCCAGCGGCTCGACGGCACGCAGAAGTTCGCGCGCCACGGCCTCATCGGGTCGTGAGGCCCCGAAGGTACAGCATCGCGGCTTGTGGGGCTGCGTGCTCGGATGCTCGCACCGATACACGGGCTGCGGCCTGCGTCCGCGGTAGGCCACCGAGAGCCTGCGGCCACACCTTGCGCAGGTCATCATCCCGGCCAGCAGCGCCGCGCCTCCGCGGCCGGACTTGACGCCACCTGCACGTCCGTAGGCGTTGAGCGCCAAGAGCTTCTGGTTGCGCTCGAACTCTGCCCAGTCGATGTAGCCGTCGTGGTGATCCTTGAGCACCACCTCCCATTGGTCGAAGGGCTTGCCGTGCTTGTAGGTCTTGCGAAGGCGGCCATCGACCATCGTCGTGCGCTTCTCGGTCTTGCCGTAGATGTAGGCCCCGGCGTAGAACGGGTTCTTCAGCAAGCTCATCACGTTGCGGTAGCGGATCGGCGTCCAGTCGAAGCTCACAAGCTTCTTGCCGTCCGAAGGCCGTGGGAAGTGAACCTGCTCCGTCGCCAAGGACAGGTAGGTCTGGCGGGCGCTTGCCAGTTGACGGAACCGGGCGAAGACCAGGTGCACGACCTCCTGCATGCGCAGGTCGGGATCGACGGTCAGCCCATACTCGCGGTGCCAGATGTAGCCGATGGGAACGGTCAGGCGAAGCTCGCCGCGTCGCGCCTTGGCGCGCGCCGCATCGAGCATGCGCGAGCGGCAGGATGCCGAGCTCGAACTCGCTGATGCTGCCCTTCATCCCGAGCAACAAGCCGTCGTTGGGCCGGCACGGGTTGTAGACGCCGTCCATGTCGATGACGCAAGCCTCGACAAGGCCGCAGAGTTCGAGCAGGTGGTGCCAGTCGCGGCCGTTGCGCGCCAGGCGCGAGGCGTCCGAGCACAGCACGGCGCCCACTTCGCCGGCGCACAGCCACGCGACGAGCCGATCGAAGCCGGGGCGCGCGACCGTGCCGCTGGCTGACCGACCCAGGTCGTCGTCGATCACTTCGACACGTTGAAAGCCGCGGCGGCGAGCCTCCTGGACAAGGTCGTACTGGCGGCGCTTGCTCTCCAGGTTCACCTGCACCTGGGTCTGCGTGGACTGGCGCACGTAGACAACGGCCTTGCGGCGCAGCACATCGGCGGGCAGCAGATCATGATTGGACATCGTCAGCCTCCGGGTCATCGAGGCCGGCGGCCTGCATCAAGATGGCGGCGAGCGCCTGCGTCGTCGTTGCTCTCTGCTCTGGCGTCGCTGCCAAAAGCACGGGCGTCTCGAACGTCATGCACAGCTGACGCGGGCCGGCCAGGAGGGACTGCTTGATTGGCCGAGGAACCGGACTTGAACTTGTCTTCATGCGAGGCCTCACCGATGGTGTGATGAACACCGGGCGAGCTTCGCCGATAGCCGTGCTCGACCAGCAGACGGTGCAGTTCGGCAAGGGCCGCCGCCGACACGCGTGGTGGGCCCAGGGTGAAGGAAGAGCAGACAGCCGCGTCCAGCATCCAGCCAGCGACCGCGACGACGACGCCGTGACCGACTTCTACATGAACGAGTTCACCGGTGGCGCGGCGCTCGCTATACACGCGGCGCAAGCGTTGCCCGTACAGCGCATGCCAACGGTAGAAGACCTCAACTTCCCGCCCGACATGGGCAGAATGAACCGGAACTGGCCATCGGTCGCAAGAACTGGCTGTTCGTGGGCTCACAGCAGGCCGGCGAGCGCGCCGCGGTGGTGCTCAGCCTGATCGAATCGGCCAAGCTCAACGGGCACGATCCCTGGGCCTACCTGAAGGACGTGTTCGAGCGGCTGCCTACGCTCAAGCAGCGCGACCTGGCGCAGCTGCTGCCGCACAATTGGCGGCCCGCCGGCAATGCCGCCGCGCCGGCGGATTCAGCGCCTGTCGCCGCGGCCGCATAGCGCCGACCTCAGCACGCCGCGATCGGCGCCGCAAGGGTGTTGTTCGCGGAACGCTTACGTTTGAGTTCCAGTGCCGAGACGTTGTTCTTGGCCTGCGTCATCGGATGCATGGCCAGGAACCAATTGGGCGGCGGCAACTTGCCGGACTCGAAGACAGTGCCGCTGACCAGGCTGCACTGGCAGCGGCAGCCGCGGCACTGGAAGTACCGCCGATCCTGCCGGCGGAACTTGCTACGCCAGCTGCCTTGGCAGCGTGGGCAGACGAACCCCTTGGGCCAGCGCCAAGCGCGTACCGACTCCTCACACTGCTGCGGCGAGCCGACGCGATGGAAGAAACTCCAGCATCGACAACCCCCCGCTGATACTGCACCTTGTTCTGTGCCATGGCTGACCTCCTGTTGATGAGGCTCCATCGTCGCGGCGGGGCAGCTCGTAACGTGCGCTGCCCCTGGGTGAGCTGAATCAGCTTGCTGATCGAGTGCCGTCATGTCAGGTGACTTCTACAGCGCACTCGTGCAGAGCGGGCGCGACTGGGACGGGCAGCGGCGCGCCGTCAAGGACGATGTGAAGCTGATCGCACAAGCCGAGTGCACCGCCATTCCGTTCTTGCCGGGCGCTCGCACGTTCAGCCCGTCGTCATGTCCGCTGACATGGTTTCGATGCGGCCCGGCTTCAGGGCGGTCAGCGCTCGCTGCCGGAGACCCGAAGGCCGGTTTGGTCGAAGTCAGGCGGTTTATCGACCATCGATAAACCGGCAAAGGTCACTCAAACTGACAGCAACGCCTTCAGAAACCGCCCCGTGTGGCTGCCTTCGTGCGCCGCCACCTCTTCCGGCGTGCCCGTGGCCACCACCAGGCCGCCGCCGGCGCCGCCCTCGGGGCCCATGTCGATCACCCAGTCGGCGGTCTTGATGACGTCGAGGTTGTGCTCGATGACGACGATGGTGTTGCCGGCGTCGCGCAGCTGGTGCAGCACCTTCAGCAGCAGGCGCACGTCGTGGAAGTGCAGGCCCGTCGTGGGCTCGTCCAGGATGTAGAGCGTGCGGCCGGTGTCGCGCTTGCTCAGTTCCAGCGCGAGCTTGACGCGCTGCGCCTCGCCGCCGGAGAGCGTGGTCGCGGCCTGGCCCAGGCGGATGTAGCCCAGGCCCACGTCGAGCAGCGTCTGTAGCTTGCGCGCGATGTGGGGCACCGCGGCGAAGAAGGCGTGCGCGTCTTCCACCGTCAGCTCCAGCACCTGCGTGATGTTCTTGCCCTTGTAGAGGATCTCCAGCGTCTCGCGGTTGTAGCGCGCGCCGTGGCAGAGGTCGCAGGGCACGTACATGTCGGGCAGGAAGTGCATCTCGACCTTGATCACGCCGTCGCCCTCGCAGGCCTCGCAGCGCCCGCCGCCGCTGCTGGCGCTGACGTTGAAGCTGAAGCGCCCGGCACCGTAGCCGCGCTCGCGCGCCGCCGGCACCTCGGCAAAGAGCTCGCGTATCGGTGTGAACAGGCCCGTGTAGGTGGCCGGGTTGCTGCGCGGCGTGCGGCCGATCGGGCTCTGGTCGACGTTGATGACCTTGTCGAAGTGGTCCAGGCCTTCGATGCGGTCGTGTGGCGCCGGCTCGGCGTGCGCCTGGTACAGCTTGCGCGCCACGGCGGTGTAGAGCGTGTCGTTGATCAGCGTGCTCTTGCCCGAACCGCTGACGCCGGTGACGCAGGTCAGCAGGCCCACGGGGATCTCGACGTCGACGCCACCGCCCGCGGCGCCGCGCAGGTTGTTGCCGCGCGCGCCGACGATGCCGAGCCGGAACGGCGCGGCGCCGAAACCGGTGGCCGGGCGGCGCCGCTTCGGCACCTCGATGCGCAGCGTGCGCGCGAGGTACTGGCCGGTGAGCGAGTCGGGGCTGTCGGCCACCTCCTGGGGCGTGCCCTGCGCCATCACGCAGCCGCCGTGCACGCCCGCGCCTGGGCCCATGTCGACGACGTGGTCGGCGGCCCAGATCATGTCCTCGTCGTGTTCGACCACGAGCACGCTGTTGCCGAGGTCGCGCAGGTGCATCAGCGTGCCGATGAGGCGCTCGTTGTCGCGCTGGTGCAGGCCGATGCTGGGTTCGTCCAGCACGTACATCACGCCGGAGAGGCCGCTGCCGATCTGGCTGGCCAGCCGGATGCGCTGCGATTCGCCGCCGCTCAGCGTGTCGGCGCCGCGGTCGAGGCTGAGGTAGCTCAGGCCGACGTCGTTCAGGAAACGCAGCCGGCTGCGGATCTCGCGCACGATCTTCTCGGCTATCTCCCCCTTGGCGCCGGCCAGCTTCAGGCTCTCGAAAGTGGCCTGCGCGGCGGCCAGCGTGGCGTGCTCGACGGCGTAGATCGGCGGGCCCTGCGCGCCGTCGGCGTGCTGCAGGAAGACGTGGCGCGCCTCGCGCCGCAGCCGCGAGCCCTCGCACTGCGGGCAGGCGCGTGCCGCCTGGTAGCGCGCGAGTTCGTCGCGCACGGCGGCCGAGTCGGTCTCGCGGTAGCGCCGCTCGAAGTTAGGGACGATGCCTTCGAAGGGGTGGCTGCGCTTGACGGCGCGCGTCTTGCCGCGGCCGCCCTGGCCCGCGCCCTCTGCTTCGTAGGTGAACTCGATGGCCTCGTCGCCGCTGCCGTACAGCAGCACCTGGCGCGCGGCGTCGGGCAACTCCTCGAACGCGGTCTCGATGTCGAAGCCGTAGTGCCTGGCCACGCTCTCGAGCAGGCTGTGCGTGTAGGGGTTGCGCCGGTCCCAGCCCTTGACGGCGCCGGCCGCCAGGCTGAGGCTGGGGAAGGCGACCACGCGCTCGGGGTCCATCGCCGTCACCTGGCCCAGGCCGTCACAGGCCGGGCAGGCGCCCACCGGCGAGTTGAACGAGAACAGCCGCGGCTCCAGCTCGCTCAGCGAGTAGCTGCACACGGGGCAGCCGAACTTGCTGCTGAAGAGGTGCTCTTTGCCGCCATCCATCTCCAGCGCGATGGCGCGGCCGTCGGCGATGCGCAGGCTGGCCTCGAAGCTCTCGGCCAGCCGCTGCTTGAACCCGGTCGCCGGGCCGCTCCCAAGGCCGGGTAGCGCCCCCTCGGGGGGTCGACGCGCGGCGTCTTGGGGGCCCGACGCGGGCTTGGTCTTCAGCCGGTCGATGACGACGTCGATGTCGTGTTTCTCGCTCTTCTTCAGCTTGGGCAGCGCCTCGGCCTCGATCACGGCGCCGGGCTGGCCGTCGCTGCCGACGCGAAAGCGCACGTAGCCGCGGGCCTGCATGTCGGCGAAGAGGTCCTCGAATTCGCCCTTGCGGTCGCGCACCACCGGCGCCAGGATCATCAGCCGCGTGTCTTCGGGCAGCGCCAGCACGGCGTCGACCATCTGGCTCACGCTCTGCGCCTGCAGCGGCACGCCGTGGTCGGGGCAGTAGGGCGTGCCGGCGCGGGCGTAGAGCAGGCGCAGGTAGTCGTGGATCTCGGTGATCGTGCCCACCGTGCTGCGCGGGTTGTGGCTGGTGGCCTTCTGCTCGATGCTGATGGCCGGCGACAGGCCTTCGATGACGTCGACATCGGGCTTGTCCATCAGTTGCAGGAACTGCCGCGCGTAGGCCGACAGGCTCTCGACGTAGCGCCGCTGGCCCTCGGCATACAGCGTGTCGAAGGCCAGGCTGCTCTTGCCCGAACCCGACAGCCCGGTGATCACCACCAGCGCGTGCTTGGGGATGTCGACGTCGATGTTCTTCAGGTTGTGCGTACGCGCACCCCGGACCCGCAGGGTTCGGGCCTCCTGATACGGGACCCGCAGGGTTCGGGCCTCCTGATACGGGATCCGCAGCGTTGCGGCCTCCTGATACGGGACCCGCAGCGTTGCGGCCTCCTGAAACGGGACCCGCAGCGTTGCGGCCTCCTGATGCGGCACGCGCTGCGCGTGAGCTTCCTGGAGCGGAACCCGCTGCGGGCGGGGATCAGGCGTCGGCAAATCTTCAGGAAGGCTGGGCATGGTGGGCGCAAAGGGCAACCGACCATCATAACGACGCGGCCCTGCGCGCGCAGGGGTGGGTGTCAGTCCTTCAGCACGCGCAGGATCTCGGCGCCGTAGGCCTCGAGCTTCTTCGCGCCGACGCCGCTGATGCGGCCCAGCGCTTCGAGCGAGTCGGGTTGCTCGCGCGCCATCTCGGCCAGCGTGGCGTCGTGGAAGACGATGTAGGCCGGCAGGTTGTGCTCGCTGGCCACCTCGGCGCGCCAGGCCTTCAGTGCCGCGAAGCGCTCGGTGGCGGCGGCGTTCAGCGGCATCGGCGGCGGTTTGCCGGCGCTGCCGCGTGGGCCGCGTTCACGCCCGGCCTTGCCGCGCGGTTTGGTCTCGGCCGGCACGCGCAGCCGTACCGGCACCTCGCCACGCAGCACCTCGCGTGCGCTGTCGCTCAAGGCCAGCGTGTTGAACTCGCCTTCGGCGTGAACGTGACCCAGCGCGATGAGCTGGCGCAGCACCAGGCGCCACTGCGCGTCGCTCACGTCGGCGCCGATACCGAAGGTCGACAGGCTCTGGTGGCCGCGTTCGGTCACCTTGTCGGTGACCTTGCCGCGCAGCACGTCGATCAGGTGGCCGGCACCGTAACGCTGGCCGCCGGCCTGGCGGAAGCGGTAGATGCAGCTCAGCGCCTTGCGCGCCGCCTCGGTGGCGTCCCAGGTGGCCGGGGCATGCAGGCAGTTGTCGCAGTTGAAGCAGCGCAGCGCGCGGCCGCTTGCGCCCGGCATGTCGTCCGCACCGGCGGCCTCGGCCTGCGCGGCCTCGGCCGTGCCGTCGTTGTCGTTGTGGTCGCGGTAGGGCTGCCCGAAGTAGCCCAGCAACCGCACGCGCCGGCAGTCGTAGGCCTCGCACAGCGCCAGCAGCGCATCGAGCTTGCCGCGCTGCAGGCGCTTGAATTCGTCGCCGGCGTCGCTGTCGTCGATCA
This sequence comes from Leptothrix sp. (in: b-proteobacteria), assembly GCA_013822265.1. Lineage (GTDB taxonomy): Bacteria > Pseudomonadota > Gammaproteobacteria > Burkholderiales > Burkholderiaceae_C > Rubrivivax. The sequence continues at coordinate 10,121 of PNKD01000081.1, read as the reverse complement.
TGCGCCGTTGGTTGACCACGTCCGCCAGGCCGTAGGTCATCCAGGCGTCGGCGGGCAGGCCGTCGCGGCCGGCGCGGCCGGTCTCCTGGTAGTAGCTCTCGATGTTCTTGGGCAGGTCGAGGTGGGCGACGAAGCGCACGTCGGGCTTGTCTATGCCCATGCCGAAGGCGATGGTGGCCACCATCACCACCGCGTCCTCGCGCAGGAAACGGTCTTGATGGCGGCGCCGCACGTCGGCGTCCAGCCCGGCGTGGTAGGGCAGTGCAGTGATGCCCTCGGCGTCCAGCCAGGCGGCGGTCTCTTCGACGCGCTTGCGGCTCTGGCAATAGACGATACCGGCCTCGCCCTCATGCTCGTCGCGGATGAAGCGCAGCAGCTGCTTGCGCGGCTCGTCCTTCTCGACGATGGTGTAGCGGATGTTGGGGCGGTCGAAGCTGGCAACGAAGAGCCGCGCTTGCTCGAGTTGCAGGCGCTGGACGATGTCGGCGCGCGTGTGGTCGTCGGCGGTGGCGGTGAGCGCCAGCCGCGGCACCCCCGGAAAGGTCTCGTGCAGGGCGCTGAGGCCCAGGTACTCCTCGCGGAAATCGTGGCCCCACTGGCTGACGCAGTGCGCCTCGTCGATGGCGAACAGGCTCAGTTGCCCACGTTCGTGCAGCGAGGCCAGCATGGCCATGAAACGCGGCGTGAGGATGCGCTCGGGCGCCGCGTAGACCAGCGTCAGCTTGCCCGACAGCATGTCGCGCTCGACACGCCGCGCCTCGTCGCCATCGAGCGACGAGTTCAGGAAGGCCGCGGGCACGCCGAGCTCGTCGAGCGCGCCGACCTGATCGTGCATCAGCGCGATCAGCGGGCTGACGACCACGGCCACGCCCTGCCCCGCGCGATGGCGCACGATGGCCGGCACCTGGTAGCAAAGGCTCTTGCCGCCGCCGGTGGGCATCAGCACCAGGGCGTCACCGCCGGCCACCACGTGGTCGACGATCTCCTGCTGCGCGCCGCGGAAGGCGGCGTAGCCGAAGACCTCGTGCAACACACCTGCCGGCGAGGTGGCGGGGGCGGATGGGGGGGTGGACAGCACGGCGGACATGGCGGCGTCGATCGTAAGCCAGGGGGCTGCCGGCTCGTCCCGCGGCCGGGGGCCCACCTTGGCGCGAACCCCTGTGCGGGATCACCGCGACGGACCGCGGCGCGATAATGAAGCCACCCCGCATCCCACCCGCCAGCCGGAGCAGCCCATGGCCTCAGTCAACAAAGTCATCATCGTCGGCAACCTCGGCAAAGACCCCGAGGTGCGCTACATGCCCAGCGGCTCGGCGATCTGCAACATCACCGTGGCCACCAGCCGGCAGTGGAAGGACAAGACCAGCGGCGAACGCCAGGAAGAGACCGAGTGGCACCGCGTGGCGCTGTTCGACCGCCTGGCCGAGATCGCCGGCGAGTACCTGAAGAAGGGCCGCCCGGTCTACATCGAGGGCCGCCTCAAGACCCGCAAGTACACCGACAAGGACGGCGTCGAGAAGTACACCACCGAGATCGTCGCCAACGAGATGCAGCTGCTGGGGGGGCGTGAAGGCGGCGGCGGTGGCGGTGGTGGTGGCGACGACATGGGCGAATCGCGTGCCCCGGCGCCGCGCAGCGCCGCGCCCGCCCGCAGTGCGCCGGCGCCGCGGCCGGCGCCGCCGAAGTCGAGCACCGGCTTCGACGACATGGACGACGACATCCCGTTTTGAGCGCCCAGCCCGCGCCCGGCACGGGCGCCTCGTTGCACGCCGTGCGCTACGTGGCCGGCATCGACGGCGGCGGCACCGGCACGCGCGCGCGCCTGCAAGACCGCGCCGGCACGCTGCTGGGCCAGGGCGAGGCCGGCCCCTCCGGCCTGGGTCAGGGGGTGATGCAGGCCTGGCGCCATGTGCTGCAGGCGCTGGACGCGGCCTTTGCCGCCGCCGGCCTGGCGCCGGCGGCGCCGGCGCATATCGCGCTCGGGCTCGGGCTGGCCGGCGCCGGTGTGGCCGCGCAGCGCGAAACCTTCCTGGGCACCGACCCCGGCTTTGCCTTGTGCGTACTCGACAACGACGGCGTCACGCAGCTGCTGGGTGCCCACGGCGGTGGCGCGGGCCTGGTGGTGGCGGCCGGCACCGGCAGCGTGGCCGCGGCCTGTTATGCCGATGGCCGCACGGCGCAGGCCGGCGGCTGGGGTTTCCCGGTGGGCGACGAAGGCAGCGGCGCCTGGCTGGGCCTGCGCGCGATGCAGCACGCGATGGCCGTGCTCGACACGCGCGAGGCGCCGACGGCCTTGTCGCAGGCGCTGTTCGACCAGGTCGGCAGCACCGGGTCGGCCCTGCTGGCCTGGTGCGCGCAGGCCGGCGCGCCGCAGTACGCGCACCTCGCGCCGCTGGTCTTCGCCGAGGCCGAGCGCGGCGACGCCACCGCGATGGCGCTGCTGCAAGCCGCCGCCGACGAGCTGCGCCGCCTGGTCGACGCGCTGCAGCAGGGCCAGCCGGCGCTGCCGGTGGTGGCCAGCGGCAGCGTCGGCGTGCGCCTGGCCGCGCTGTGGCCGGCGTCGCTGCGCGAGCGCGTGGTGCCGGCCGAAGGCGACAGCGCCGAAGGTGCGCTGCACCTGGTGCGTGCCGCGCTGGCTGCCGCCGTGGCCGCCGCGGAAGTGGGTTGACGGCGGCCTGCCCCGTCGACCGCGACATGCCGGCGCCGGCACCCCTACCAAGACCGACCAGCCCATGACCCTCAGCGGCCACATCCTCACCCCCACGGGTTTCGTGCGCGGCACGCTGGGCCACCGCAACGGCCGCATCGCACACCTGGCCGGCACGCCGGTGGAAGAAGCCGCGGCGCGTGCCGACGTGAACACGCCGCTGCTGCTGCCCGGCTTCATCGATCTGCACGTGCACGGCGGCGGCGGCGCCGACACCATGGACGCCGGCAGCGCGGCCGCGACGATCGCGCGCCGCCACGCGCGCCACGGCAGCACCGCGCTGCTGGCCACGACGATGACGGCGCCGCTGGCCGACATCGAGGCCGCGCTGCACGCGCTGGCGCCGGCCATCGCGCGGCGCCAGCGCGGCGCCGCACGGCTGCTGGGCGTGCACCTCGAGGGCCCCTACATCAGCCCCGACAAGCTGGGCGCGCAGCCGGCCTTCGCGCGGCCGCCGGCGTTGCACGAGATCGCGGCGCTGCACGCCATCGCGCCCATCCGGCTCGTCACCCTGGCGCCCGAAGTGAGTGGCATGCTGGCGCTGATCCCGGCGCTGGTGGGCCTGGGCATGCGCGTGCAGATCGGCCACACCGGTGCCAGCTACGAGCAGGCCGTCGCCGCGATGGCGCAGGGTGCCAGCGGCTACACCCACCTCTTCAACGCCATGAGCGCGCTGCACCACCGCGCGCCCGGCGCGGTAGGCGCGGCGATGGCCCATGCGCAGCACGCCGAGCTCATCCCCGACCTGCTGCACGTGCACCCGGGGGCGATCCGCGCCGCGCTGCGCGCCATCCCGGGGCTGTTCTGCGTCACCGACGCCACCGCCGCCGCCGGCATGCCCGACGGCGACTACCGCCTGGGCCGCCAGACGGTGACCAAGTGCCTGGGCGGCGTGCGCCTGGCCGATGGCACGCTGGCCGGCAGCACGCTGACCATGGACCAGGCGCTGCGCAACCTGGTGGCCATCGGGCTGCCGCTGGCCGAGGCCTCGGCGCGATGCAGCGGCCACGCGGCGCGTTACCTCGGGCTGGCCGACCGCGGTGTGCTGGCCGTGGGCGCCAGCGCCGACGTGCTGGTGCTGCGCGCCGACACGCTGCAGCTGCAGCAGGTCTTCGTCGAAGGAGAGGCGATTGACCTCGCGGATGCGGGCTGAGGCCGACGAAGCCCCGGCCGCCGTGGCGCGGCTGCTGGCGGCCGAGGCCGAAGCCTTTGCCGCGCTGGGCGCCGAGCTGCGCCAACGCCCGCCGTTGTCGCTGCTGACCGTGGCGCGCGGCAGCTCCGACCATGCTGCGCTCTACCTGGCCTACCTCGTGATGGCGCGGCTGGGGCGGCTGGTGACCTCGCTGCCGATGTCGCTGGTCACGCTGTACCACAGCCGGCTGGCCTGCGAGGGCCTGGTGGCGCTGGCCTTCTCGCAGTCGGGCCAGAGCCCCGACCTCGTGGCGCCGCTGTCCTACCTGGGCGGGCACGGCGCGCGCACGGTGGCCTTCGTCAACGACACCGCGTCGCCGCTGGCGCGGTCGGCGCAGCGCTGCATCGGCCTGCACGCCGGGCCCGAGCTCAGCGTCGCCGCGACCAAGAGCTACATCGCACAGCTCGCGGCCGGCGCCAGCATGGCCGCGGCGTGGCAGCAGGACGCCGACTTCAGCGCCGCCCTGGCCGCCCTGCCCGAGGCGCTGGTGCAGGCGCGGGCGCAGGACTGGAGCGCGGCGGTCGAGGCCCTGCAAGGCGCCGACCGCCTCTACGTCATCGCCCGCGGCATGGGCCTGCCCGTCGCGCTGGAGGCCGCGCTGAAGTTCAAGGAGGTTTGCGGCATCCAGGCCGAGGCCTTCTCGGGCGCCGAGGTGCAGCACGGCCCGATGGCGCTGGTGGCGGCCGGATTCCCGATGCTGGTGCTGGCACCGCGCGGCCCGGCGCAGCCCGGCCTGCTGCTGCTGGCCCAACAGATGCGCGCCCGCGGCGCACGTGTGCTGCTGGCCGCGCCGCCCGGCACGCCGGGCGCCGAGCTGCCGCTGTCGCCGGCCGGGCATGTCGACCTCGACCCCATCGCGGTGGTGCAGAGTTTCTACGGCATGGTCGAGGCGCTGGCCCGCGCGCGCGGGCTCGACCCCGATGCGCCGCGCCATCTCAACAAGGTGACGCGGACACGCTGAGGGGCGCCGGCAGTGCACCTGGCGCCCGGTGCCCCTGCCGGTGCAAGCCAAAAGCGCAGCGCTTAGCATGCGCGCCGCATCTGCCGCCGCCGCCCCTGCCCGATCGACCGAACCAGGAGACCCCATGACCCGCCTGACCGCCCAAGACTTCCAGCCCGAAGTGCTGCAGCTCTTCGACCGTTACGTGCACGGCGACCTCAGCCGCCGTGGTTTCCTCGATCAGGCAGGCCGCATCGCCGGCAGCCCGGCGGCCGCTGCGGCGCTGCTGGCGGCGCTGAGCCCGCAGTTCGCTGCCGCCCAGGTGGTCAAGCCCGACGACGCGCGCATCGCCACGCGCCGCGCCAGTTTCGATTCGCCCCAGGGCCACGGCACGGTGCAGGGCCTGCTGGCGCGGCCGATGGCGCAGGCGGGCAAGCGGCCCGCGGTGCTGGTGGTGCACGAGAACCGCGGCCTCAACCCGCACATCGAGGACATCACGCGCCGCCTCGCGGTCGATGGTTTCCTGGCCTTCGCGCCCGATGCGCTGGCCAGCTATGGCGGCTACCCGGGCAACGAGGACGACGCACGCGCCGCCTTCGCCAAGGTCGACCAGACCAAGGCCAAGGCTGATTTCGTCGCCGCGGCGCAGGCCTTGCGCACGCTGCCCGAGAGCAACGGCAAGGTCGGCGTGGTGGGTTTTTGCTACGGCGGCGGCATGGCCAACTACCTGGCCACCCAGCTGCCCGATCTGGCCGCGGCCGTGCCCTTCTACGGCGGCCAGCCGCCGGCGGCCGACGTGGCCAAGATCGGCGCGCCGCTGCTCATCCACTACGCCAGCAACGACGAGCGCATCAACGCCGGTTGGCCGGCCTACGAGGCGGCGCTGAAGACCGCGGGCAAGCGCTACGAGGCGCACGTCTACGCCAACACCCAGCACGGCTTCAACAACGACACCACGCCGCGTTTCGACGCCGCCGCCGCCAAGCTGGCCTGGGACCGCACGCTGGCGTTCTTCCGGCAACACCTGGCGTGATGCTGCGCAGGCGTTGCGCCGCGGTGCTGCGCCGCGCGCCGTGGCTGGTGCCGTTGTGGGCGCTGCTGCTGGCGGCGGCGCTGGCCGCCGCGCCGGCAGCCGCGCAGCCGCGCAAGGACAGCGCCGTCATCGGCATGACGCTGGAGCCGCCGGGCCTGGACCCGACCGCCGGCGCCGCGTCGGCCATCGCCGAGATCACGCTCTACAACGTCTACGAGACGCTGACCAAGGTGGGCAGCGATGGCGCCGTGCGCCCGCTGCTGGCCGAGAGCTGGGCCGCCTCGCCCGACGGGCGCGGCTGGACCTTCAAGCTGCGCCGCGGCGTGAAGTTCCACAACGGCGCGGCCTTCGACGCGGCGGCGGTGAGGTTCAGCTTCGAACGCGCCGCCGCGGCGGGCAGCACCAACAAGGACCGCGCCACCTTCGCCGCCGTCGAGCGCCTGGACACGCCCGACAGCCACACCGTGGTGCTGGTGCTGAAGCAGGGCAACCCCGACCTGCCGTTCCAGCTTGGGCAGGCCACGGCGGCGATCGTCGAGCCCGGCAGCGCGGCCACCAACGCGACGAAACCGGTGGGCACCGGCCCGTACCGGCTGCAGAACTGGGCACGCGGCTCGGCCGTGACGCTGGCGCGCTGGGACGGCCACCGCGACGCTGCGGCCGTGAAGCTGCAGCGCGTGACGATGCGCTTCATCAGCGACCCGGCGGCCCAGGTGGCGGCGCTGCTGTCGGGCGACATCGACGCCTTCCCGCGCGTCGCCGCGGCGCGCAGCCTCAAGGCTTTCGAGGGCAATGCCAGGTACCAGGTGCTGGTGGGCGGCAGCCGTGCCAAGACCATCCTGGCGCTCAACCACAAGCGCACGCCGCTGGACGACGTGCGCGTGCGCCGCGCCATCGCCGCGGCCATCGACCGCCAGGCCGTCATCGCCGGCGCCGCCGACGGCTACGGCGTGCCCATAGGCAGCTATTACGTGCCCGGCGCGCCGGGCTACGTCGACACCACCGGGCTCAACCCCTTCGACCCGGCCAAGGCGCGCGCGCTGCTGCAGCAGGCCGGCAAGGATCTCGGCTTCGCTCTGCCGCTGACGCTGACGATGAAGCTGCCGCCCATGCCTTACGCGCGACAGGGCGGCGAGGTCATCGCGGCGCAGCTGGCGCAGGTGGGCATCACGGCGAAGATCGAGAACGTCGAGTGGGCGCAGTGGCTGTCGGGCGTCTACGGCCAGAAGGCCTACGACCTGAGCATCGTCAGCCACGTCGAGCCGCTGGACTTCGGCAACTTCGCGCGGCCCAACTACTACTGGGGCTACGAGTCGGCCGAGTTCAACGCGTTGTGGGCGCGCATCCAGTCCACCGCCGCCACCGACGAGCGCCACCGCCTGCTGGCCGAGGCCCAGCGCCTGGTGGCGCGCGACGTGGTCTCGGTCTACCTCTACCAGCCGACCTGGCTCACGGTGGCCGACGCACGCCTGCAGGGGCTGTGGAAGGACATGCCGATGCTGGCCAACGACCTGTCGGCGCTGCACTGGCGCTGAGCGCGCCGGCGCGCGACGGGGGCCGCGACCAGAGGGTGGCGCGTGCGGCAGAGCCCCGCTATGCTCCACCGATACATCATGAAACATCTTCGTGCGTCCCGCTGGCCTGCGTGGCCGGGCCTGCGTGCCGGCGGCACGCAGTGGGCGCAGGCCTGCGCGCTCGCGGCCGCGGTGCCCCTGGCCTGGGCCGCGGGTGAGGCGGCACCCGACGAGGCGCGACCGGTCGATCTGACGGAGCCCGCCGCGGTGCTGGCGCTGCTCAACGCCCAGCGCGCCGCCGGGGCGGTGTGCGGCAACGAGGTGATGCCGCCGGCGCCGCCGCTGCAGTGGCACGCGGCGATGGAGCGCGCCGCCCTGGACCACCTGCTCGACGTCGCCGGGCGCCCCGCGCTCAGCCATGTCGGCCAGGACGGCAGCTCGGTGGGCGGCCGCGTCTGGCGCCACGGCTATGTCTGGGGCGGCGTGGCCGAGAACATCGCCGGCGGCCACCGCGGCGCTGCCGACACGCTGCGGCTGTGGCTGGCGAGCCCTTCGCACTGCCGCACGCTGATGGGCGCGCGCTACGACCACGTCGCGGTGGTCGGCCGCCATGTGCCGGGCAGCCGCCTGCGTGACTACTGGGTGATGGTGGTGGCGCGGCCCTTGCGCTGAGCGCGGCCGTCTTCGGGGCCGCTTCGGCGCGCCGGCGCTTCAGCCGGCGCCGGCGTCGGCGAGATGACTGTCGTCGCCCCAACTCTCGATGCACAACACGCCATCGACCCAGCGCAGGCGGTTGATGCCGGTGTTGGGGATGTGGCATTGCCTCAGCCCGGCCAGCGGCAGGCCGTGCGCGCTGCGCCACAGCATGTCGAGCACGCCACCGTGCGTGACCACCACGACGCGCCGGCCGGCGTGCCGGTCTACCAGCTCGCGCACGGCGGCCAGCACGCGGGCGTGGAACTGGCGCTGGCTCTCGCCGCCGGGCGCGGCGAAGTCGGCGTCCTGCTGCAGCCAGCCGCGCCACAGCGCCGGTTGCTCGGCCTGGATGGTGGGCGCGTCCAGGCCTTCGAGCAGGCCGAAGCCCTGCTCGCGAAAGCCCGGCAGCACGCCGTCGTCGCGGCCCCAGGCGGCGGCCAGCGGCGCGGCCGTCTGGCGCGCGCGCTGCAGGTCGCTGCTGAACAGCAGGTCGTGCTGCTCGGCGGCCAGCCGCGCCGCCAGCCGCGCCGCCTGGTCACGGCCGGTGTCGTTCAGCGGCACGTCGATGTGGCCCTGGAAGCGCTGCTGGCGGTTCCAGTCGGTCTCGCCGTGGCGGATGAAGAGCAGCTCGGTCACCGCGCTGCCTTCACTTCGCGAACAGCTGGCCGCGGTCCTTGAAGGCCTTGAATTCGAGCGCGTTGCCCGACGGATCCTTGAAGAACATCGTCGCCTGCTCGCCCACCAGGCCGGCGAAGCGGACGTAGGGTTCGATCACGAACGTCACGCCGTGGCCGCGCAGGCGCTCGGCGAAGCCCTGGAAGGCGTCCCAGTCGAGCACGACGCCGAAGTGCGGCACCGGCACGTCGTGGCCGTCGACCTCGTTGTGGTGCGGGCCGTCGGCCCTGGCAGGCGCGAGGTGGGCCACGATCTGGTGGCCGAAGAGGTCGAAGTCGATCCACTCGTCGCTGCTGCGGCCCTCGGGGCAACCCAGCACGCGGCCATAGAAGTCGCGCGTGCGCGCCAGGTCGGCCACCGGGAAGGCGAGGTGGAAGGGGGCGATGGAGCTCATGGGCAGGCCGGCGGATTGAAACGACCTGCGCATTGTCCGACGGACGCCGTCGCCGCGCGCGCGGGGCCGTCTCTAGGCCGTCTGGCAGACTCGCACGCCATGCTGTCCATCCTGCGGCTGCCCGGCCTGGCCTGTGAGCGTGTGAGTCTTTCGTTCATGCCCGCTCATCACACCAAAAAGGCTCCTGCCGGGCAGCACGGCGCGGCCCGACACGCCCGAACTCGTCAAGCTGCGCATGCAGGCCATCGCGGCCATCGCCGCGGGCCGCACGGCCGAGGTGCTGCGCGCCAACGTGCTGTTTGCCTTCCACCGGCTGCACTCGCGTGATCGCGGCGCTGGCACCGCGGGCGCGGCTGGAGATCGTGCCCGGCGCCGGCCACATGCTGAGGCTGGAGCAGCCCGAGCGCGTCAACGCGCTGCTGCTGCACTGGCTGGCCGAAGTCAGCGCTTGATCTCGGGCGTTGCCACGCTGGCGTCGGCGCTGACGATATCCAGCGGGTAGCGCCGCCCGGCCAGATGGTCCTCGATGCACTGCAGCACCAGCGCGCTGCGGTGGCGCTCGCGGCTGGCCCGCAGTTCGTCCAGGCTCAGCCACAACGTGCGCACGATGCCGTCGTCAAGCGCGCGGTCGGGCAGCTCGTCGCCGACCGTGCCGCAGTAGGCGAAGCGCAGGTAGGTCACGTCTTCGCCCCGGCCTTCGTTGGCCGCCGGTCGCCGGAAGCGCGACAGGTACACGCCCACCAGCGCCTGCGGCGTGAAGTGGCGCGCGGTCTCCTCCAGCGCCTCGCGCACCACGCCCTGCTGGGGCGACTCACCCGGGTCGAGGTGGCCCGCCGGGTTGTTGAGCCTAAGCCCCTCGGGGGTGTGCTCTTCGACCAGCAGGTAGCGCGGCGGCGAGCCGCCGTCGCTGATGATCGCGGCGACGGTGGTGCTGGGGCTCCAGCGGATTGAGCTGCTCATGCGCGGGATG
>PNKD01000080.1 GCA_013822265.1 Leptothrix sp. (in: b-proteobacteria) | reverse complement strand
CGACGCTGGCCAGAAACCGCCCCACATCCAGCGGCTTGGTCAGGTAGTCGCTGAACCCCGCCGCCCGGCCGTGCTCGATGTCGCGCGGCATGGCGTTGGCGGTGATGGCGATCACCGGCGTGTGTTGCAGGCTCGCCTCGGCCTGGAGCACCTGCAGCACCTGATAGCCGTCCATGCCCGGCATGTTGATGTCCAGCAGGACCAGTGCGGGCCGGTGCGCCAGCGCCAGCTCGATGCCCAGCGACGGCGTGTGGGCCGTGAGCAGGTGGATGTTCGGCGCGTGAGCGAGGATCTGCGCCACCAGCTTGAGGTTGGCAGGGTTGTCCTCGATGTAGAGCACGGTATGGTGGTCTGCGCCGGCAGGCCGGGCCGATGCGTCATGCGCGGGGGCGGGTCCGGCCGCGGCAGCCGGCGCGGCAGCCCGCGTCTCCAGCGGCAGCTCGATCCAGAAACAACTGCCCACGCCGAACTCGCTTGCCACGCCCACCGTGCCGCCCATCAATTCGACGATGCGCCGCGTGATGGTCAGGCCGATGCCGGTGCCCTCGATCTCGCCCCCCTCTGCACCGAGGCGGTTGAAGGGCTGGAACAGTTCGGCCAGCCGCCCGGCCGGGATGCCAGGGCCGCTGTCGGTGACCCGGATGCGCAGGCTGTCGAGCCCGGCGGGTTTCACGTCCAGATGCACCGTCCCACCATCGCGGTTGTACTTGATGGCGTTGGACAGCAGGTTGAGCAAGCCCTGCTTGAGCCGCAGGCGATCGGCACGCACCACCGCGCCTGCCAGCCCCTCATGGCCCAGCGCGATGCCGCGCAGGGCCGCCAGCGGCGTGAGCAGCGCGATGCACTCGTCGACGACCGGGACGAGTCTCACCGGCTCGAGCGAGAGGTCGATGTGGCCGGACTCCACCTTGGCCAGATCCAGCACTTCGCTGATGAGCCCGAGCAGGTGCCGGCCGGCCTTGAGCACCTCCTTCACGTTGTCGCGGTGCTCGGCCGGCAGGTTGTCGTCGGCTTCCATCAGCTGGCCGAAGCCGAGGATGGCGTTCATCGGCGTGCGCAGCTCGTGGCTCATGCTGGACAGGAACTCGGACTTGGCCTGGTTGGCGCGGTCGGCAGCCTCGCGCGCGGCGACCAGGGCCTGCTCGAACACCATGCGCTCGGTCATGTCCTGCACGGTGCCGGTCAAGCGCAGCGGCTTGCCCGCGTCGTCCAGCTGCATCTGCGCCAGCTCGTGCACGTGACGCACCGAGCCGTCGGGCCGCACGGTGCGGTGCACGACGTCGAGGTGGCCGGTCACTTCGGCCCGCTGTTCGCTCGCGCGCACCAGCTCGCGGTCGTCCGGGTGCACGGCGGCGTGGAAGGCCTGCACGCTGGGGGCGAAGCTGCCCGGCTGGTGGCCGAAGATGCGGTAGGTCTCGTCGGACCAAACCAGCCGGCCGCTTGCCAGGTCGGCCGTCCAGGTGCCGATCGATGCCAGGCGCTGCGCCTCCAGCAGTTGCCGCTCGCGCTCGGCCAGGGCCAGCTCGGCCCGCTTGCGGTCGTCGATGTCCTGCACCACGCCGATCATCTTCAAGGGCTTGCCGGCGGCGTCGCGCTGCACCGCACCGCGCTCCAGCAGCCAGCGCACGGTGCCGTCCGGCCGCACCACGCGGTGCTCGATCTCGTAGGGCGCGTCGCGCTCGACGCAGGCGCCCGCCGCGTCGATCACCGCCTGGCGGTCGTCCGGATGCACGGCGGTGAGGAAGTTGTCGTAGGAGGTCTCCAGCTCCCCCGTAGGGTAGCCGAACAGCGGCGCGATGCGCTCGGTCCAGAACAGCGCACCGGTGACGATGTTCCACTCCCAGGTGCCGATGTTGGCGTAGAGCTGGCCGCGGCGCAGGCGTTCCTTGGCGGCCTCGGCGGCCTGCTCGGCACGCCGCCGTTCAGTGACATCGTGAAAGCTCCACACACGGCCGGACGCATGCCCCTCGGCCCGCAAGGGCCTGGAGTGGCGCTCGAAGACGCGAGCGTCGGTCAGTTCGATCAGTTCGTTGGAATCCTCCTGCGAGCGGTACAGAGCCTGCACCTTGCGCAGGAATCCCTGAGGGTCGACCAGTTGCGTCAGCACTTGGGCCAGCAGCTGTTCATCGGTCACGCCCTCCGGCGCCAACGCTTCGGGCAAGTTCCACATCCGGCGGAACTGCTGGTTCATGAACAGCACCTGCCCTTCGGCGCCCACCGCCAGGATGCCGTCGGTCGTGGCTTCCAGCGTGGCGTTGAGCCGGTGGGCGCCTTGCGTCAGGGCCCGTTCGCCCGCCGCACGCAGCAGCGCACTGCCCACCAGGCCGGCCAGCAGACCGAGCAGCTCGATCGACTGGGCGTCCCAGTCGCGCACCCTGCCGACCTGGTCGAAGCCGATGAAGCCCACTGTCTTGTGCGCCTGCCGGAAGGGGAAGGCGCACAGCGCGCGAATGTCCTGGCTTTCGAGCGAGGCCCGTTCCGCCGCGCTCTCCGGCGGCATGGCGGCCACGTCCGGGATCTGGACCGATTCGCCGTGCTTCATCTGCGCCCACCACCAGGCGAACATCGCGACCGGCAGGTCCTGCAGTTGGTCCTTCTTTGGCGCAACGCGCGGCGCGCGCCACTCGTGGCTGTTGCACATGCGCGTGCCGTCGCCGCAGAGCTGAAACAGGTAGGCGCGGTCCGCACCCAGGTGCTCGCCGGCCATTTGCAGGCTGCGGTCGATGGCGGCATCCAGCGTGTCGGCGCTGGCGGCCAGCAGCTCGGCCGCCGCCTGGCCCAGCACCTGCCGCATGGCGTTTTGCGCGCGCTGCGCCGCCTCGGCGGCCTTGACGCGCGTGATGTCGGTGCGCATCGACACGTACTGGCACGGGCTGCCGTCTTCGTCCAGAACGGGCGTGATGGTGGATGCCACCCAATACAGCGAGCCGTCCTTGCGGCGGTTGCAGACCTCGCCCTGCCAGACGCGACCGGCGGAGATCGTGCGCCACATGTCCGCATAGAACGCCGGCGGGTGCTCGCCGGACTTGAGCAGGCGTTGGTTCTGGCGCAGCAGCTCACCACGGCTGTAGCCGCTGATGCGACAGAAGTTGTCGTTGGCATAGGTGATGGTGCCGGCCCTGTCGGCGATGCTGACGATGGCGTGGTGATCCAGCGCCAGGTGCTCGCGCTCGCGCTCGTACAGGGTGACCTGCAGGCGGTGCTGCACGGCGGCGTTCTGCCGCGCCCGCCGCGCCCGGGCGATGACGGCGGCAACCAGGTGTTCGGCCAGCATCGGCTTGACCAGGAAGTCGTCGCCGTCGTGACTCAAGGCCAGCAGCTGCCGGCTGGTGTCGGTCTCGGAGGAGAGAAACAGAATGGGCAGGCTCAGGTAGTCGTCGCGTTGGCGCACGACGGCCGACAACTCGGGGCCGCTGATCTCGGGCATGTAGAGGTCCAGCACCAACACGTCGGGGCGGAAGGCGTCCAGGGCGAGCAGGGTGTCGCGCGGCCGCTCCAGGGTCTGCACGGTCATGCCGGCGGCGCGCAGCACGGCGGACTGGGCCTCCAGCAGCGCCGGGTCGTCGTCCACCAGCAGCACCCGCCAGGGCTGCTGCGGCAGGCGGCCGGTGAGGGCGTCCAGCAGGTCGATGAGCGTGTCCGGCGCCACCGGCTTGAGCAGGTAACGCCTGGCGCCTGCCCGATGCGCGGCCACACGGGCGTCGAGATCGTCGCGCACCGTGGTGAACACCACCGGTGGGCAGTGTGCCGGCCCGGCCTGGAGCTCCGCCACCAGCGCGGCCCCGGCCTGGTCGCCCTCGGGGAAGCTCATTTCCATGACGATGGCGTCGGGGTTCTCGTCCCCGCCGAGTGCGGCGCGCAAGTCAGCCAGGCGGCTGAAAACCCGTACCTCGTAGCCGCCCTCGGCCAGTGCCAGGGCCATGACTGCGGCCTGCTCGGCGTCGCCGTCGACCAGATGCACCCGCGTTGCGCGGTCGAGGCGGGAGGGGGCCTTGGGCGCGATCAGCCGGGGGGCGGCGAAGAGCCCGCCTTGCGAGTCCCGCTCGGTGTCACTGATGGGGGGCATGGTTGCTGAAGTTGCGGCCTGGGCGCCCCCCCGGGGGGGAGGGGTGTTGGGTGCCCATGGTATTGCGGCCGCCCGGGGCGGGCACTCTCTGGCCGGTACATGAATGCAAAGCCATGGGATTCCTGCACGCCGCAGCCTGCAGCGCCTTGTCGGTTGGCAGGGCTGGGCCAGAGCTCTTGTCGACTTCGACGGTGTCAAGCACGAGCAGGCAACTGCGTCGCGGTCAATCGCCACAGGAGGCTGCCACCGCGCCACTCAAGGCGCGGTGGCGCACGCCGATAACGATCAAGGAATGCACAGCAAAGCGTACCCGCACGCCCCGCTGTGGCGCTTCAAGTCAAACAAGCCAGATGGGTGCGGCATGCCGGTATCAAAACGCGATCAGCCCTGTTCGACATGGCGTTGGGCGCGCATGTCATCCGTGCTCGTCGCCTTGACGGCCGCCACGGCCGTGCAGGCGCAGGAGATCAAGATCGGGGGCACTGGCGCCGCGCTCGGCACCATGCAGCTGCTGGCGCGGGCCTATGCCAAGACCCGGCCGGACGCCAGGATCACGGTTTTGCCGAGCATGGGCAGTGGCGGCGGCATCAAGGCGGTGCTGGCAGGAGCCATCCAGATCGGGGTCAGCTCACGGCCCCTGAGTGAGGCGGAATCCAAGGCCGGTGCCATGGCGATCGAGTACGGCCGCACAGCGTTCGTGTTTGCCACTGCGGCGGCAAGCAAGGCGACCGGCATCACGACGCAGAACCTGGTCGACTTTTATGCCGGCAAGGCGGACGAATGGCCTGATGGATCGAAACTTCGCCTTGTACTGCGCCCGATCGGTGACTCGGACAGCGAAACCATCAAGGCCATGTCCCCTGCGATGCGCGATGCCAAGTCGGCCGCCGAACGGCGCAAGGGCATGGCTTTCTCGGTCACCGATCAGGAAGCTGCCGACGCGATTGAAAAGATCCCCGGCGCCCTGGGCCCATCGACGCTGGCGTTGTTGATGTCCGAGAAGCGCGCGCTCAAGCCGCTGGCGCTGGACGGCGTCGCACCGAGCGCCCAGACCATCGCCGACGGCAGCTACCCGCTGGCCAAGCGACTGATGATCGTCACCGGCCCCAAGACCCCAGCCGAAGCGCAGGCCTTCGTCACCTTCGTCCAGTCGACCGCGGGGCGGCAGATCCTGCAGCAAACCGGCCACTGGGTGAAGTGCCCCGCCGCATCCGGCCTCTGCAAATGATCCCGGACGCCACGCCATCGTCCCGACTGCTCGGGGTTCTGATTCTGGCGGTGGCCGCCGTCCTGGCCATCGCGCTGCCCGCCGGCCACTTCGGCGTGCGCTATGTCGCGCTCGGCTCTTCGCTGCAGGCCAAGGCGGACGTCAAGGCCGAAGTGGTCAACCAGGCGATCGGTGCCTCGCCCGAGATGTGGCGGTTCGAAGAGCACCGCCTGGAAGAACTGCTGGTCAGGCTGCCCGTCGAGCTGGAGGACGAACACGCAAGGATCGTCACCGACCAGGGCGAGATCGTCGCCGAATCGTCCCACCGCCTCGCCCAACCCACGATCACGCGCACGGCACAACTCTTCGACTCCGGGGCACGGGTCGGCCAGGTCGAAGTGCGGCGTTCGCTGCAGACCCTGCTGCTGGAGACGGGATTGAGTGCGCTCGCCGGCGTCGCCCTGGGGGGCGGGCTGCTCGTCTTGATGCGTCGCCAGCAGGCGCGGGAAGAACATCTGGCCAATGCCGTCTTCGACGAGAAGGAGCGCGCGCGCATCACGCTGCAGTCGATCGGCGACGCGGTGATCACGACCGACATCCACGAGATCGTCGACTACCTGAATCCGGTGGCCGAACGCCTGACCCAGTGGAGCCTGGCCGAGGCGCGCGGCAAACCGCTGTCCGAGGTCTGCAGCTTGATCGACGAGCGCACCATGCAAGGCCTGCCGGCTCGCGTGGCGAAGGCGCTGCACGACAACCAGGCCTGCCCGTTCAGAGGCGGTGAAGTGGCGCTCGTGCGGCGTGACGGTTCGTCGATGGCGATCGAGGACTCGGCTGCCCCGCTGCTCGACCGGCATGGGGCGGTGATCGGCGGCGTCATGGTGTTCCGGGATGTCACCGCAACCCGCCGCATGGCGCAACGCATCACCTGGGCGGCCACGCACGACTCATTGACCGGCCTGGTCAACCGCCGCGAGTTCGAGTCGCGTGTCGAGGCCGCGCTGCTGAGCGCCCGCAACTCCGCGACCCACCACGTACTGTGCTGCCTCGATCTTGACCAGTTCAAGGTCATCAACGATACCTGCGGACATGCGGCCGGCGATGCCATGCTCAAACAGTTGGGCAGCGTGCTGCAATCCAGGCTGCGAGCCTCCGACACACTGGCCCGCCTGGGGGGCGACGAGTTCGGTGTGCTGCTCGAGGGTTGCTCGCTCGACCGCGCCCAGCTGATCGCGGCCGAGTTGCTGGCCGCCGTGCGCGACCACCGGCTCCATTGGGAGAGCAAGCCGTTCATGGTCGGCGTCAGCATCGGCCTGGTGGCGATGTGTGCTGGCACGGGCAGCCGCGAAGAGGTGTTCAGCGCCGCCGATGCGGCGTGCTACACGGCCAAGGAACTGGGGCGTAACCGGGTCTGCGTGTTCCAGAGCAGCGACGCCGATGTGACGCAGCGGCGAACCGACATGGGCTGGGCCGCGCGTCTGACCCAGGCGCTCGAAGACGAGCGTCTGGTGCTCTACTACCAACCCTACCTGTCGCTCGGGCAGAACAGTGCCGAAGGCCAGCATATCGAGATCCTGCTGCGCCTGATCGACGAGGACGGCAAGGTGGTCCCGCCGGGCAGCTTCCTGCCCGCAGCAGAGCGCTACAACATCATGCCGGCGATCGACCGCTGGGTCGTCAAAACGGTCTTCTCCCGCTACCGCGACCTGCTGGCCCAGATGGGAGCGCCGTTGACATGCGCCATCAACCTCTCGGGTACGACGCTCAACTCCGACGGCATCCTGGAGTTCATTCGCGAGCAGGCCAAGCTGCACCAGATGCCGGCCGGAACGATCTGCTTTGAGATCACCG
The DNA here is from genome assembly GCA_013822265.1 of Leptothrix sp. (in: b-proteobacteria). Classification (GTDB taxonomy): domain Bacteria; phylum Pseudomonadota; class Gammaproteobacteria; order Burkholderiales; family Burkholderiaceae_C; genus Rubrivivax. Next base: position 11,750 of record PNKD01000080.1, on the reverse strand, counting down.
AGACCGCGGCCATCAACAACATGCGCCATGCCACGCAGTTCATGCGCGAGCTGAAGGCGCTGGGCTTTTGCTTTGCGCTGGACGACTTCGGCATCGGCACCAGCTCGCTGGCCTATCTCAAGACACTGCCGGTGGACTATCTCAAGATCGATGGCAGCTTCGTGCGCAACATCGTCAACGACCCGATAGACCGCGCGATGGCGGACACCATCAACCGCGTCGGCCACATCATGGGCTTGCAGACCGTCGGCGAGTACGCCGAGTCTGCCGAGGTGATCGGCGAGCTGAGGTCACTGGGTGTGGACTTCGCGCAAGGCTACGGCGTGCAACGGCCGCAGGCACTTCCGGCGCCTTTGCCGATGCAGAGCATGGCTGCAGGAACGATCAAGACGACGACCGCCGATCGGCCTGGCTGAGGCGGCGCCCACAGGCGTCGTGCCGAGCTGCGGCTGTGCACAGCGCCGAGATCGACACCGCCTGGAGCGCCCGCTCGGGCGCGCCGGGTTCATTCACGGGCCCTGAGTGGGTTCGGCGACGCCGGTCGGGGCCGAAACGGTCAGGCGCGTTCCAGCACCACCGCGATGCCCTGGCCCACGCCTACGCACATCGTGCACAGCGCGTAGCGGCCCCCCGTGGCGTGCAGCCGGTTCACCGCCGTGGTCGCCAGCCGCGCCCCCGAAGCACCCAGCGGGTGCCCCAGCGCGATGGCCCCGCCCCAGGCGTTGACGCGCTCGTCGTCGTCGGCCAGCCCCAGCAGCCGCAACACGGCCAGCCCCTGCGCGGCAAAAGCCTCGTTGAGCTCGATGACGTCCATCTGCGCCAGCGTCAGGCCGGTGAGCGCCAGCAGCTTCTGCGTCGCCGGCGCGGGGCCTACGCCCATCACCCGCGGCGCGACACCGGCGGTGGCCATGCCCAGCACACGCGCGCGCGGCGCCAGGCCGTGGCGCGCCGCATGGGCCTCGTCGGCCAGCAGCAGCGCGCAGGCGCCGTCGTTGACGCCGCTGGCGTTGCCGGCCGTGACCGTGCCGTCGGGGCGCACCACGCCCTTCAGCCGCGACAGGGCTTCCAGGCTGGTTTCGCGCGGATGTTCGTCCTGGTCGACGACGAGCGCATCGCCCTTCTTCTGCGCCACGCTTACCGGCGTGATCTCGCGCGCCAGGTGGCCGGCGCGCTGCGCCGCCACGGCCTTGAGCTGGCTGGCCAGCGCCATGCGGTCTTGCGCGGCGCGCTCGATGCCGTGCTCGGCGGCCACGTTCTCGGCCGTCTCGGGCATCGAATCGACACCGTAAGCCAGCTTCATCAGCTTGTTGACGAAGCGCCAACCCAAGGTGGTGTCGTGCACGGCGTTGGCACGGCTGAAGGCGCTGTCGGCCTTGGGCATCACGAAGGGCGCGCGGCTCATGCTCTCGACGCCGCCGGCGATCATCAGCCCGGCCTCGCCGGTGCGGATGGCGCGCGCGGCGCTGCCCAGCGCGTCCAGCCCCGAGCCGCACAGGCGGTTGACGGTGGCGCCGGGCACCTCGACCGGCAGGCCGGCGAGCAGGCTGCTCATGCGCGCGACGTTGCGGTTGTCCTCGCCGGCCTGGTTGGCGCAGCCGAAGATCACGTCGCCGACCGCGCCCCAGTCGACGCCCGGGTTGCGCGCCATCAGTGCGCGCAGCGGCACGGCGCCGAGATCGTCGGCGCGCACGCTGGACAGGGCGCCGGCGTAGCGGCCGAAAGGCGTGCGGATGGCGTCGCAGATGAAGGCGTGTTGCATGGCGGTGGGGCCGGGCCGGCCGTGGCTTGGGCAGGCCGCCATTCTGGCGCCGGCACCGGTGCCGGCGCGGCGCGTGAGCAAAGTGGCCGCTGCCGTGTGATGTTGGCTTGGCTTGGCGCTGGCCGTGCCGGCCCGCGAAACCTGGCGTGACAGAATTTCGGGCTGACACAGAGTCCCGCCCGCACCCCATGAAAATCCTGCTCACCGGCGTTGCCGGTTTCATCGGCATGACCACCGCGCTGCGCCTGCTGGCGCGTGGCGACGAGGTGGTGGGCCTGGACAACCTCAACGACTACTACGAGGTCAGCCTGAAAGAGGCGCGGCTGGCGCGCCTGACGCCGCACCAGCGCTTTCGCTTCGTCAAGCTCGACATCGGCGACCGGGCCGGCATGGAGCAGCTCTTTGCCGCCGAGCGCTTCGACCGCGTCATCCACCTCGCGGCGCAGGCCGGCGTGCGCTATTCGCTGCAGAACCCGCACGCCTACATCGACAGCAACGTCGTCGGTTTCATGAACATCCTCGAGGGCTGCCGCCACTCGAAGGTGCAGCACCTGGTGTACGCGTCGAGTTCCAGCGTCTACGGCGGCAACACGCGGATGCCGTTCTCCGAGCACGACAGCGTCGACCACCCGGTGAGCATGTACGCGGCGACGAAAAAGGCCAACGAGCTGATGGCGCACACCTACAGCCACCTCTTCGGGCTGCCGACGACGGGGCTGCGCTTCTTCACCGTCTACGGACCCTGGGGCCGACCGGACATGGCGCTGTTCCTGTTCACCAAGGCCATCCTCGAAGGCCGGCCCATCGACGTCTTCAACCACGGCAACATGCGGCGCGACTTCACCTTCGTCGACGACATCGTCGAAGGCGTGATCCGCGTCATGGACCGCACGGCCGAGCCCAACCCGGCCTATGTGTCCGACACGCCCGACCCCGGCACCAGCAACGCGGCCTACCGCGTGTTCAACATCGGCAACCACAACCCGGTGCAACTGCTCGACTACATCGGTTGCATCGAGGATGCGCTGGGCATGAAGGCGCAGAAGAACCTGCTGCCGCTGCAGGATGGCGACGTGCCGGCCACGTATGCCAACGTCGACGCGCTGCGCGACTGGGTGGGCTTCACGCCCGCCACCGACATCGCCACCGGCATCGGGCGCTTCGTCGCCTGGTACCGCGCGTACTACAAGGTCTAGAACAGGGCCTAGAGCTCGGCGAGCAATTCGCGCAGGTAGGCCACCGGCACCGCGTAGGTGATGCCCGTGGGGCTGCTCAGCGCGCTCTCGCGGCTGCCCTTGACCAGCACCATGCTGACCACGCCCAGCACGCGGCCGGTGTCGGCGTCGAGCACCGGGCCGCCGCTGTTGCCGGGGTAGGCCGTGGCGTCGAGCTGCAGCAGTTCGAAGTTGCCCTGGCGCAGCCGGCTGATCGAGCGGGCGTCCAGCTGGCCAGCCGTGGGGGCGGGCAGGGCGCCGGTGGTCAGGCTGGCCACGATGCCGCGGTGAGTGACCACCGCATACCCGAGCACGCCACCGATGGGAAAGCCCATCAACGCGACGGCCTGGCCCTCGCGTGCGGTGCCGGCATCGGCCAGCGTCATGGCGGGCAGCGGGGCACCTTCGATGCGCAGCAGCGCCAGGTCGCGCACCCGGTCGGTGGCCACCACCCGCGCCGCGCGTACCTGGGCTTCGCCCCTGCCGCGCACTTGCAGCACGGCCATGCGTGGGCCATCGGTGGTATCGGCGCCGTCCGGCAGCACGTGGAAGTTGGTGGCCACCAGGGTGCCTTCGCCACGGGCGTCGCCGACCACGAAGCCGGTGCCCCTGAAGCCGAAGCGCGGGCTGTCGGTGGCCTTGAAAGTGCCCACCGGCAGCAGCGACGGTTTGGCCGCGGCGACGATGTCGGGCAGACCCGCCGCGCCGGCCCACTGGACCCAGCCGGTGCCGGCCAAAGCGGCCGCCGCGGCGCGCAGCACCACGCGGCGCCGCGGCGGCACGGCGGGCATCAGGTTCAAAGCGACTTCAGCAGCGTGGCCACTTCAGCCTGGCCGGTGAACTTGTCGCCCAGGCGGCTGAGGGCCTCGAGCTCGTTGCGGGCCAGCGTCTTGTCGCCGGCCTTGATGTAGAGCTTGGCCAGCCGCATGCTCATGCCGGGGTCCTTGGGCGCGAGTGCCACTGCGCGCTTCTGGGCCTCGACGGCCTTGGGCAGTTGGTTGTCGGCTTCCAGTGCAAGGGCCAGCGTGTCGAGGATGGGTGCGCGGTTGGGCAGCAGGGCATCGGCCTTCTCGGCCAGCGCCACGGCGCCGGGTTTGCGCTGCGAGGCCAGCAGCCAGGCCACGTTGTTCATCGCCAGCGCGTTCTCGGGCTGCACCTCGAGCACGGCGCGATAGCGCGCCTCGGCCTCGTCCAGCTTCTTCTGCGCCAGCGCCAGGTCACCCAGGTAGTAGAGGAAGGCGGCGTCCTTGGGATTGGCTTTCGTCCACTCGGCAGACAGGCGCTCGGCCTCGGCGGCCTTGCCAGCGGCCATCAGCACGGTGTGCAGCTTGGCCGTCGTTTCCGAAGTCTTGGCGCGCTGCAGCGAGGCGCGGTAGGCGGCCTGCGCGGCGGCCCAGTTCTGGCGGCTGGCCTCGACTTCGGCCTCCATGTTGTGACCCAGTGCGTCCTTGGGCAGCTTCTGCTGCACATCGCGGGCGATTTTCAGCGCGTCGTCGGGGCGCTTGTCCAGCATCGCCAGCCGTGCCTGGGCGCGTTGCACGTTGACGTTGCCGGGCTGCAGTTGCGCAGCGCGGCGCAGCGCGTTGCCGGCGGCTTCCAGGTCTTTCGTGGCAACGTAGGCGTCGGCCAGTCGAAGTTCGGGAAGCGGGTTGCGCGGCTGCAGGCTGGCCAGCTTCTTGAAGGTCGACACTGCGCGCTGGTTGTCGCCGGCGGCGACTTCGGCGCGGCCCTGCGCGTCCATGATCTCGTAGTTGTTGGGCAGCGCGGCGGCGGCGTCCTGCGCGGCCTGCAGCGCTGCCTTTGCGTCGCCGGTGCCGATGAGGTGGTTGACCAGCAACAGGTGCGGTCGAGGCTCGGCCGGGCCGATCTTCACGGCTTCGCGCAGCCCCGCCGTCACCGTGGCTGGCGGCGCGCCGGTGCGGGCATCGAGCTCGGCCATCGCCAGGCGGGCCTGCCAGCTCTTGGGCTGGGCCTGGATGTAGGCGTTGAAGCGCTTGCGCGCTTCTTCGGGCTTCTTCGCCACCAGATCCAGCGCCGCCAGGCTGGCCACCGGAGGGAAGTAAGCGGGTTCCTTGGCCATCGCTGCCTCGAAGCTCTTGACAGCGCCGGGCAGGTCGTTTTTCAGCGTCAGCACACGACCGCGCAGCTGCAGCGGCAGCGCCTGGTCGGGCATCTTCTTCTCGAGGCCGTCGATGGCCTTGAGCGCACCGTTGAGGTCGTTCTGGCGCAAGCGCGCGCTCACGAGGGCCAGGTCGGCGCGCGGCCCACCGTCGCCGGCGGCCACGGCTTCGAGCTCACTGATGGCGCCGCCCGCGTTGCCGCGGGCGATCTGCGCCAGTGCCGCCGAAGTGCGCACACGGCTGTCCTGCGGCGACGCCTTGAGCGCCATCGCGAAGGCTTCTTCCGAGCGTCGGGCGTCGCCGAGCTGCAGGTAGGCCTCGCCGGCCAGCGAAAGCACGGTGCCGTCGGCCTTGCCGGTCTCGATCACGGGCTTGAGCACGTCCAGCGTCTTGGCGGGCTCGCCCGTGCGCAAGTAGGTCTGCGCCAGCAGCAGGCGGGTCAGGCCTTGCTGCGGCGCCAACTTCAGCGCCTTGGCCAGCATGGCCTCGGCGGGCAGGTAGTTGCGCAGGCGGAACTCGGCGGCGCCGGCCAGTTCCAGCACGCGCACGTTGTTCGGGAAGGCCTTCAGGATCTGGTCGGCGATCTCGCGCGTGCGCTTGTAGTCCTTGTCGGCGAAGGCGAACTGGGCTTCGAGGTGCAGCGTCTCGGGGTGGTGGGGCGAGGCCTTCTTCAGCAGCTCGAATTCGGCCTTGGCCTCGGGTTGCTTCTTCTGGAGCAGAAGGATGTTGGTGACGGCGGTGCGGGCGGCGACCGACGCCGGGTGGGCGGTGAGGACTTGGCGATAGACCGCCAGCGCGCCGTCGGGGTCGCGTTTGACCTGAAGCAGCAGGTCACCCTTGATCACGCCGGCGCGTTCATTGGCGGGGTCTGCGGCGAGCACCTTGTCGAGCAGGCTGAGGGCACCGTCCAGATCGTTCTCGACCGCGCGCAGGCGGGCAAGCACGATCAGCGCTGGCGCATGGCCCGGAAGTGCCTGAAGCGCCAGCTCGGCGCTGTGCAGAGCCTTCTCCGGATTGCCTTGCACGGCATAGGCGGTGGCCAGCGAGGTCTTGAAGTCGGCGCGCGCCGCGTTGTCCTTGAGTTCGGTCTCGGCGTACTGCGCGATCAACTTGACTTCCTCGCCAACCATCAGCATGGCCTGTGCCATGTCCGGCAAGACATCGTCGTCCTTGGCCTGAAGCTCCTGCGCCTTGCGCAATTCAACGAGGGCGCCCGCGGGATCGCCGGACTTCAGGAGCGCACGGCCGAGCATCAATCGGGCATCAGCCGATTGCGGGTTCTTCTGCAAGGCGTTCTTCAGCTGGATGACCGCGGCCTTGACGTCCTGCTTTTCCAGCGAGGCCTTTGCCAAGCCCAGCAGTTCGGCCTCGGAGGCGCCACCGCAGGCGGCCAAAGACAGTGCACCCGCGACGGCGTACGCTGCAAGGAATCGCTGTCTGCTCATTTCGATGGTCTCCTGAGTGGTTCGACTTGCTGTTCGGTACACATGCCCGGCGTTCCGGGCAAGCCTTGGCCGCGACCTGCCGACCGTTCCCGTCGGGCGGGCGGCGCAGATTGATTCCGGGGCCAATGTACAACCAGCCTGGCGCAGTGCAGGAGCGCCGCGACCGGGCCTCCAGCGCTTCACTTGATGGACAGCCTGCGCATCAGGTCGTACAGGGTCGGCCGGCTGACACCCAGCATCTCCGATGCCTTGACGATGTTGCTGTTGCTGCGTGCGAGCGCGGCCACGATGGCCTGCCTTTCGGCAGACTCGCGGATTGAGCGAAGATCGAGATCGGAGGTGGTGCTTTCCCCGTCGGTTACAGGCATGGGCAGGCCCAGGTCTTCGCAGTTCAGGCGGTCCCCTTCCGCCATGATGGACGCACGCTTGATCGCGTTGAGCAGTTCACGAACGTTGCCGGGCCACGGATGCCGTTCGATGGCTCTGAGCGCCTCGTCACTGAAACTGAGGTTGCCGCGACGCTGCTCTTGCGCGAAACGACGCAGAAAAGCATGCGACAGCAACGCGGCATCGCCATTGCGCATACGCAACGGTGGAATGTTGACGACGATCTCGGCCAGGCGATAGTAGAGGTCTTCGCGGAAGCGGCCTTCGCTGATCAGCGCCTTGAGGTTCTGGTGCGTGGCGCAGACGACGCGCACATCGACCGCGATCTCGTTGCGTCCACCAAGGCGCTCGATGGTGCGCTCTTGAAGAAACCGAAGCAACTTGGCCTGCAGCGAGTGCGGAAGGTCGCCGATCTCGTCCAGCATCAACGTGCCGTTGTGGGCGGTCTCGAACTTGCCCGGCGTCGTCTTCCCGGCGCCGGTGAACGCGCCCTTCTCGTAGCCGAAAAGCTCGCTCTCCAGCAGGTTCTCCGGTATCGCCGCGCAGTTGATGGCCACGAAGCGGCCGCTGCGCTTGCTGGCCGCGTGCAGGCCCTGGGCAAGCACTTCCTTTCCCGTGCCGCTTTCGCCCAGCAGCAACACCGTGGCGTCGCTCGATGCGACGCGCTCGATCATGCGCGAGATTCGCAGCATCTCCGCGTCTCGCGTGATCAGGCCTGACAGCGCATCGGGCTGGTGCAATGCCTGAAGTCGGCGGTTTTCGCTCTGCAACTCTGCCATGCGGAAGGCACGGTCGACCGTCAGCGTAAGCACCTCGGGCTCGAAGGGTTTGGCCAGGAAGTCGTAGGCGCCAAGCGCCACGGCTCGCAGTGCGTTCGCCTGGTCGTTCTGGCCGGTGAGCACGATGACCTTGGTCGCCGGGTCGATGGCCAGCATCTGCTCGAGCAGCCTGAAGCCCTCCGAGACCGAGTCGGGGTCGGGCGGCAAGCCGAGATCCATCGTCACGACGGTCGGCTGGTGGCGCCGGAACTGCAGCAGCGCGCTCTCGCGGTCGCTGGCGGTCACCGACTCAAAGCGGTCTAGCGACCACTTGATCTGCTTCTGCAGGGCGAGATCGTCCTCGACGATCAGCAGCGGGGACTCGTTGCCGCTCACTTGGGGGTGGGATGAAGCAACGCGGACTGATGCCGGTCCTCGAACAGCGGCAGGAGCACACTCATCACGGTGCCGCGGCCTGGCGCGCTGTCGACGCTGATGCTGCCGCCAAGTTCGCGGATGTACTGCAGGCCCTCATAGGTGCCGATCCCCATGCCGCTGGTCTTGGTGGTGCTGAAGGGCCGAAAAAGCTTGTCGCGCACGAATTCCTCTGACATGCCGGCACCGGTGTCGCCAACCATGACCTTGACCTGGCCACTGAAACGCAGCACCTGGATCCAAACGTCGCCTTCAACCGGCGTGGCGTCGAGCGCGTTCTGAACCAGGTGCCCCAGAACTCGCTCCAGCCTTTCGTCATGTCCGCGAGTGGACAGACGTTCCGAAACCTCTGCCCTCAGCGTGCGGCCCTGCGCCTGCGCTGACTTCTGCAGTCGACTGACGATCGGCGACAACTCCACGCCGTGGCTACCGCCGGGCGGTGTGGCGCCTTCGCGAAGCTGCAGCATGAGGCGTCTCATCTTCTCAAGCGAGCTAGCCACCGTCAACAGCATGTCTTGCTGGAACTCGCGGTTGTCGTGCAGGCGTTCCGCATTCTTCAACATCAGGGAGAGCTGGGCCACGATGTTCTTCAGGTCGTGCACGACAAACGCAGACATGCGGTTGAAGGCCTCGAACTTGCGCGCCTCCAGCAAGGCGTCCGTGGCCTGCATCTGCGCGAGGTAGCCGGCGGCCTGCCGGCCCGCGGTCTTCAACAGATCCAGCACCTCCCAATTGACCTTCAACCTCGTGAGCGGGCGCGCCAACACGACGAAGCCCAGCAACTCGTCACCGGCCAGAAGCGGAACGACCAGCCACCCCTTGGTCGTGCCGAGCAGCCAAGTCGGCACCACCAAGGCGCCATAGCGCCGCGGCGAAGAACGGAACTCGTCGAGATCGATGACCCAGCCGTTGGTGTGCAGGAAGCTGCATAGCGACGAGTCAACTGGCTCGGGACTCGTCTGAGGCGGCATGTTCCAGGCGGCGAGCTGTCCGAAGTCGGCGTCGTTGCCCGCGCGCGTCCAGAGGCTGCCGCCGGGGCTCTCGACCATCTTCGCCAGGGCCCTGACAATCATCCCGCCCATCTCCTGTGGCGAGCGGTTCGTCGAGAGCATGGCTGTGAAACGAAGCCACTCCTCGCGGTAGTCGTAGCGGTAGCTGAAAAAGTGCTTCCCGACGAAAACCTTGAGCCAAGAGCGCATCGAACTGGAGAACAGAAGGACGCCGAGCAGGGCCAAGGCGGCTGCCAGCAGGCCGAGTTGCAGCGCTCGCCCCCAGCTGCCGCCGAAAAAGCGCACGTAGTAGCCAATGGCCGACATGAACAGCAGGTACGTACCCGACAGGACCAGGGTGGCCGAGTAAAAGGCGGCAGTGCGGGATACCTGCAGACGTTTGATCCAGTTGACGCTGCGGCGCGAGGCGATGAACAGGAAGGGGATCGCCAGCGTGTGGGCGGCGCCGCGAACGTCGAACGCCACCTCGTCGAAGCGACCGAAGAGCATGGCTTCCGCATAGAGATAGATGTCGAAAGCGAACGCAAAGCCAAGTCCAAGACACACGGGTTTGGCACCCCAACGTGAGTCCTCGCCGATGTTCCGGAACAGTTGTTCGACCAGCAGCAGCCCGCAGATGGCCAAGGCCAGGGCGGTGGCGGTCTGTGGCCTCGTTGCCGCGTTGGCTTCTCCACCTGAGAACTGACCGATCACCAAGACGACGGCCAAGGCCAACATCGCGCCCGACACGCGCCGCAGCAGCTTGGCTGCATCTGAGGCGACGCCTCCGGACGGAGGCCGCAACAGGGACAGCAGGAAGGCGAACCACAGCCCGTAGCGTGCGAGGTCAAACAGGTCTGCGCCCACTTGCAGCAAGGGCAGTGCCCATAGAGCGCTTGCCAGTGCAAACGCGGACCAGCCTTCGGTGCAAAGCAAGGCAGCAATGAAACGACGCCCTGACTTCTGTTCGACGAAGACCGACCTGTCCGACGCCAGCAGATAGGCCAGAAACCCACCATGGACGACCAGCGCCAAGGCATAGCCGTAGAGGGCGACCTCACCCCCGGTGCTGCTCATGACGGCGCGCCGTTTGCATCAGTTTGCACCACGCATGGCCCCCAGGCACGTCGTGCACAAGGAGCGGTCAGCGTGCGCCCTTGCCTGTGAGCACGACACCCACGGTTTCCATCAGCACAACGAGGTCGAGGAACAGGGTGTGGTTCTTCACGTAGTACAGGTCGAACTGCAGCTTCTCCTGGGAATCTTCCACCGTGGCGCCATAGGGATAGCGAACCTGTGCCCAGCCGGTTACTCCTGGCTTGACACTGTGGCGCAGCGCGTAGAACGGTATCTCCTGCGTCAGCTGTTCGACGAAGTAAGGGCGCTCGGGCCGCGGGCCGACCAGGCTCATGTCTCCCCGAAGCACATTGAACAGCTGCGGCAGTTCGTCGATGCGCAGCCTACGGATGATCTGCCCGACGCGAGTGACGCGGTTGTCGTTCGCCGATGCCCAGACCGGCTTGCCGTCCTGCTCAGCATCGGTGCGCATGCTGCGGAACTTGGCAATGTTGAAAGTCTGGCCATTCTGACCCACGCGCTCTTGGCGATAGAGGGCAGGGCCGGGGCTCTCCAGCTTCACGAGCAGCGCCGTCACGGCCATGATCGGCGCCGACAGCGCGCACAACACGGTGGCACTGAGGATGTCGAACACGCGTTTGACGCCCGTTCGCCAAGCGCCCTGGTTGAACCCATCACCGAAGATCAGCCAGCTGGCGCTGAGGTAGTCGACGCGGATCTGCCCCAGCGTCTTCTCGAAGTGCGTGTTCAAGTCATAGACCTTCGTACCCGAGACCTTGCAGTCGAGAAGTTGCCGAAGGGGCATGCTTCCTGCACGCCGTTCGGTCAGTGCCACGACGATCTCGTCCACCGCCAGACTGCTGGCCAAGTCGGGCAGCGTACCTTCGAGCACAAGGATCTCCCTCGCCAGCACGGCAGGCTCGCGTTCGTTCGGGCCGGTGACATAGCCGACGATCAGTGCGTTCGGATCGGCCGCTTTGAGAGTCTTGCCGACTTCGAGCGCAGCCGGCCCGGCGCCGAAGATGAGTATGCGGGTCTTCCCGGCCACCGCCGCGGAGGAGTGTGAAAGGTAGGCCCGTCGCACGACCAATGCCGAAACGCCGGCCATCATCGAGAACTGCACCGAGTGGCGGTTCGACAGCTCGTGAGGCAGCAGCCCGAAGATCGCGTAGGTCAAGGGCAGCGCGACGAGCAGCACCGCCAGCGCACGAGCAATGGACCTGGCCGGCGTGTTTGCAGACGCAGTCGATTCATACAGCCCCGAAGCGCTGGTGATGACGAATAGACAAGCCGCAAACGACACCACGTGCGTGCCTGCAAGTGGCAGGGCGAGATGAATGCCGCCGGCCTGCAGACCGACGGCCATCAAGGCGACTGCGACCACGAGCCCGAAGTCGAACACCATGCCCCGCACGGCAGACCGATGCACGTAGTGATTGAGGATCCGAATCATCGAGTCAGCACCGCATTTGCATTTGCATAGTCCGCTGCCTGCGCCGAGTGCCGCGGGTTCTCAGCCCGATGCAGGTGCCGCATGGGCGACCATTGCATCGAACATGCAACCAC
>PNKD01000079.1 GCA_013822265.1 Leptothrix sp. (in: b-proteobacteria) | reverse complement strand
CCATAGCTCGGGCTATGGCGAGCATTTGCAACGACGAGCAGGTGCTTTTTGGTGTGATGAGCGGGCATGAACGAAAGACTCTCACGCTCTCAGCGCTGGCCGGGGCGCCGCGAAAGCGCCACGATGGCCGACGCCAGCGCGCTGCGCACGGCCGCCAGGGCCGGCTCGACGTCGGCGCCGCGGCGCAGCGGGTCTTCGAGCGCGATGACATGGCCGGCCAGCTCGGTCGCGCCCAGGGTGGCGGCCACGGCATGCAGGTCGCGCACCAGCCGCAGGGCCTGCGCCACGTCGGCATCGCCGCGGGCGCGCTCCCAGGCCGGCACCCAGCCTTGCATGAACACGAGCGCGTGGTCGGCCACGCGCTGGTAAAGCGCCTGGTCGCCGCCGAGCCGGCGCACCGCGTCGTCGCGGTCGAAGGGTGTTCTGTCGCCGCGCTCGGCCGCCGGGGTGGCCGCGGCCGCCGTCTCGGCCACCGGATGTCCAGGCACGGGGGCGCTGCCCGCGGTGACGGCCAACTCGCCGATGGCCTGCAGCAACTGGGCCCGGGTGTAGGGCTTGGCCAAATGGCGGTCGCAGCCGGCGGCCAGGCTGGCCTGAACGTCGGCGGTGAAGGCGTTCGCGGTCAGCGCCACCACGGGTGTGCGCGGCCGGCCACCTGCGGCTTCGATCTGACGCAAGGCACGCGTCACGCTCAGGCCGTCCAGGCCCGGCATCTGCACGTCGAGGAACGCCACGTCGTAGGCACGCTGGCGCAGCAGGTCCAGCGCCGCGAGGCCGTTGGCCGCGACCTCGACCTGCACGGGCTGTCCGTCGACCATGGCCTGGAACAGATAGACGTTGACTTCGTTGTCCTCGGCCAGCAGCACGGCGCGAAGCTGCGCCGGCACCGGTGCCGGCGGCGCGACCGCCGGCACCGCCGCTGCCGGCGCCAGCTTGGCCGCGGGCAGCGGCACGACGAGGCTGAACACGCTGCCCAGGCCGGGCGTGCTGGAAACCGTCACCGCACCCCCCATCAGCTCGGCTACGCGCCGCGTGATCGACAGCCCCAGGCCGGTGCCGCCGTACATGCGTGTGACGCCACCGTCGGCCTGCGTGAAGGGCTCGAAGATGGTGTCGAGCTTGCTCGGCGCGATGCCGATGCCGGTGTCGATGACGTCGATGGCGACGAACCCCGCGCGCGCCGCGTCGGGCGCCGCGCGCACGCGCACCTCGCCCTGGCTGGTGAACTTGATCGCGTTGCCCACCAGGTTGTTCAGCGCCTGCTCCAGCCGCAGGCCATCGCCGGTGACGCCTTCGGGCAGGGCCTCGTCGATTTGCAGCAGCAGCTGCAGGCCCTTGCCCTGTGCCCGCGGGCGCATCAGCTCGGTGACGCGCAGCAACACCGTGCGCAGGGAGAACGGCTGCCGATCGAGTTCGAGCTTGCCGGCCTCGATCTTCGACAGGTCGAGCAGGTCGTTGATCAGCTCGTGCAGCGAGCGCCCGGCGTCCTGGAACAGGTGTACCTGGTGTTGCTGGCTCGAATTCAGCGGGCTGGCGGCCAGCAGTTCGGCCACGCCCAGCAGGGCGTTGAGCGGGGTGCGGATCTCGTGGCTCACGTTGGCCAGGAACTCGCCCTTGGCGCGTGCCGTCTCTGCGGCCACGGCCAGCTGCAGCGCCAGCCGTCGCTGCGCCGCCGCCTGCTGGCGCTGGTACAGCAGCAGCGCCAGCGCCAGCCCCGTGCCGGCCGCGGCCACCGGCGCGGCCCACGAGGTGAGCTGTTGCCGCTGCCACAGCATCGCGCCGGCCACCGCCGCCATGGCCAGCAGCGCCAGCGCCGTGTGCGCGGCGTCGTGCCGCGGCGACGGCCTGCCGCGCCAGGCCATCCCCGCGCCGGGCAGCAGTGCCAGCAGCAGCAGCAGGCCGTCGACCCACAGCGCCGGTGCGCGCAGCGCGCGCCCGTCGCGCAGCGCGGTGTAGGCCTGCGCCAGGGTCGAGGTACCCGAGGCCTGGCCCTGCACCGTCATCACCGCATCGGCCAGCAGTGCGCTGCTGCCGATGAAGACGACTCGGCCCTCGATCTGCCCGCGCAGCGCGTCGGCCGCCGGCCCGGCGGCACCGGCGGCGGCCATCAGCGCGGCAAAGCTCACGACAGGGGGCGCCGCCGGCGCCGCGGCAAAGGCCGGCCTGAGCGTGGTCGCTGTCGAGCCCGTGCCTTTGCCGGCCAGTTGCCTGTGCACGGCCAGCGGCAGCAGCGGCCAGGCCACTTCGCCCGCGGTGTGCCACAGGGGCAGCGCACGCAGCAGGCCATCGGTGTCCAGCGGTGTGGTGATGATGCCCAGCGGCGGCGCGCGGCCCGCCCGCGGCCAGACCGAGGGTGTGGGCAGCGTGATGGTGGGCCAGCGTTGGGCTGCGGCGACCTGGCTGGCGGGCACGGCGGTGTCGTCCCGCGCGACGTGCAACGTGTCGTCGCTGGCGTGCAGCAGCCCGGCCGCCGCCAGCACGACCGGCGCGCCGGGCCGCGCGATGGCGCGTGCCAGGGCTTCGTCGCCGGGCTGGGCGTCGGCCAGCAGCAGGTCGAAGGCGATGGCCGTGGCGCCAAGCTCGCGCAGCTGGTCGATGGCCAGGGCATAGACGTCGCGCCTGAAGGGCCAGGGTCCGAACTGCGGCTTCAGCGCGGCCAGAGAGCGGTCGTCGATGTCGACCACCAGCACACCCTCGGGCGCCTTGTCGGGTGCCAGCAGCCGCGCCTGCACGTCGAGCCCAGGCCGCGACAGGTTGGCGTTGAGCGGCGTCAGCAGCACTCCCATGCCGACCGCCATCGACGCGGCGGTCGCCGCGGCGGCAGGCACGCGCCAGGCCGCCGTCACGGCAGCAGCAGCAGCGGCAGCAGCCATAACCACCAATGTGTGGCGGCCACTTCGACCCGTTGGGCGGCACCAAAACCGCCGGCACGTCCGTCAGGCGCCACGGTGCGCACGCGCAGGTGGTAGACGCCGGGCTCGGGGCTGGGCAACAGCCACTCGGTGGTGCCGACGGTCTCGTCACGCAAGACCTGCGAGAAGCCGGCGTCGCGCGCCACCTGCACCTGGTAGCGCGCGCCGGGCAGCGGCGACGCGGCCCAGCGCATCACCAGGCCGGCGTCGTTGGCCGCTGGGGGCTCGACGGGCGGCGCGGGCGGCGGCGGCGGTGGGTCGGCGCGTTCGAACGACGCGGCGTCGCCCCAGGGGCCGGTGTCGCCGCTGGCGCGCACCGTCGCCAGTCGCCAGTACCAGGTGCCCAGCGGCAGCGTGGTGCCGAATTCGGTGCCGGCGATGTCGCTGCGATCGACTTGCGGCGAGCTGAAGTCGGGCGCCGCCGCCACTTGCAGCCGGTAGCGCGCCGCCTCGGGGTGGCCGGACCAGGCAAAGGCCACCGCGGCTTCGAGCAGCTTCGCGCCGGCGCGCGGGCTGAGCTGGAACGGCGGCTCGGGCCGTGCCTTCAGCGTGAAGGCGCGCGTGGCGGCGCGGCCCTCGAGGCCGCCGGCATCGGCGGCGCGCGCGCGCAACTCGTAGCGCCCGTCGGGCGGCGTGTCGGGCCAGGCGGCCTGCGGGCTGTCGAAGAGGCTGTCGAGCAGCAGCACGTCGTCGCCGGCGGCGTCGAAGACCTGGACCCGGTAGCGCACCGCCCCGGCCACGGGGTCGAAGCCGAACTGCAGCGGCAGCCGCTGCACCAGCGCGGGTGTGGCCGACAGGTCGGGCGTGCCGGGCAGGGCACGCGGCGCGGCCACGCCGGCGGCCGTGGCCACGGTGCCGAAGCCGGACCCCAGCGCCGTGGCACCGACGGCCACGCCGCCCTGCAGCACCTCGGCCAACAGCCGGCTGCCGTCGAGCCGCGCCCTGAACTCCGTGCCGCGCACGCCCAGGTTGGCGACCGGCGTGCGCAGCTCGAAGCGCGGCGCCGGCTGTGTCGGCACGACGCGGGTCTCGAGGGCGCCGCCGTCCAGTTGCAGCGTCGTGTCGACCGTGCCGCTGCCCTGCAGCTGCACGTGCCGCGTGATGCGAAGACGCCCGCCGGGGCCCAGCAAGGCGCGCGATCCGTCGAGAAAACGCACCGAGGCCGACGATTGAGGCCCGGTGGTGACGATGTCGCCGGCGCTCAGCTGCGCCGCGGCAGCCAGCGGTGCGCGGGCGGCACCGGGGCGTTCGACGAAGACCTCGCCGTGGCTGTGCAGCACCTCGGCACTGACGGGCGCCGCGCGCAGCATGGCCAGCGGGATGCGCAACAGGGAGCCCGGCTGCAGCCGGCGCGGGTCGGCGATGCGGTTCAGCCGCTGCACCACGCGCCAGTCGGCCGTGGGCTCCATCAGCCGCTGGTGCAGGCCGACCAGCGTATCGCCCGGCTCGATGCGATGCCACAGCATGTCGAGCGGGCCAGGCGTGGCCGCACCCGCCGGGCCCGCCAGCGCAACCATGACCAGGGCCGGCACCAGGCCCGGGCAGGCCCACCAAGGCCGTTGCGGTCGCGAGGGCATCGGGGTCCTCTCCAGGGTTACCGGGGCGGGGCCGGATGGCCGAGCGTCAGCGGCCGCGCAGCGGGCTTCATGGTGCGTCATCGCGGGGCGCCAGCAACCGTTCGAACAAGGTGTCGAACTGCGCCAGGTCCAGCGGCTTGGCCAGGTAGTCGTCGAAGCCCGCAGCCAGCACGCGCTTGACGTCTTCGGGCATGGCCTGCGCCGTCACGGCCACCACGCGCAGGCCGCGCGTGGTCGGGTCGGCGCGCAGCCGGGCCAGCACCTCGAAGCCGTCGATGTCGGGCAGGTGGATGTCCAGCAGCAGCAGGTCGGGGGGGCTGGCGCGTGCGAGGTCCAGCCCGAGACCGCCCGAGGGCGCCACCTGCAGCTCCACCCCGGTGTGGCGCTGCACGATCATCTCCACCAGCTTCTGGTTGGCCGGGTTGTCCTCGATGTAGAGCACGCGGGCGTTGCACCCGACGCGCGGCTGGGGCGCGCCGATCTCGCCGCCCGGCCAGGGCGGCTGCGCCTCGGCGAGGTGGCCGCGGGGCAGGTCGACCCAGAACTCGCTGCCTACGCCGGGCTGGCTGCTGACGCCGATCTGCCCGCCCATCAACCCCACCAGGCGCGCGCTGATGCTCAGGCCGATGCCGGTGCCCTCGGCGTTGTGGCCGCCGATGCGGCTGAAGGGTTGGAACAGCTGCGACAGGTGCTGCGCGGCGATGCCGATACCCGAGTCCTGCACGCTGATGCGCACGGTGAACATGTCCGTCTGCTGTGCCTGCACCCGCACGCTGCCGCCGGGGCGGTTGTACTTGACGGCGTTGGACAGCAGGTTCAGCAGCACCTGCTTGAGGCGCAGCCGGTCCGCGCGCACCACCAGACCGTGCAGCGCCCCGACGCCGAGCGTGACGCCGCGCTGCTGCGCCAAAGGCGCCACCAGCGTATGGGCCTCCTGCACCAGCTCGGCCAACGGCAGGGCCTCCGGCGACAGGCTGAGGCGGCCGCTCTCTATGCTGGCCAGGTCCAGCACCTCGTTGATCAGCGCCAGCAGGTGGTGTCCGGCGCGAAGGATTTCGCGCACGTAGCCGGCAGCGCGCTTGTCCAGGCCGCGGTCGAGTTCGAGCAGCTGCGAGAAGCCGAGAATGGCGTTCATCGGCGTGCGCAGCTCGTGGCTCATGCGCGACAGGAACTCGCCCTTGGCGCGGCTGGCCTGTTCGGCAGCGTCGCGCGCGGCGATGAGCTCCTTGGTGCGCTCTTCGACCAGCTTTTCCAGGTGGTCGCGGTGGCGCGTGAGTTCGGCCTCGGCGGCCACGCGCTCGCTCACGTCGAGCAGCGTGCCCACCATGGTCATGGCACCGCCCTCGCCCTGGCCCTCGTCCATGAGCTCGGCGCGTGCGTGCAGCGTGTGCACCTCGCCGGCGGGCGTGATGGCGCGGTACTCGACGTCGTAGGGCTGCAGCCCCGCCAGCGCGTCTTCGTGCGTGCGCATCACGCGGTCCCGGTCGTCGGGGTGCACGAAGGCCATGAAGTCGACGTCGGCAATGGTGTGGTGGGCCGCGCCGATGCCGAACAAGCGGCAGGTCTCGGCGGACCACTCGCTGTGCCGTGTCGCGCTGTTCCAGCGCCAGCTGCCCAGCTTGGCCAGCCGCTGGGCCGACAGCAGCACGGTTTCGCGTTCACGCTGCATCTGCTCGGCCGCTTTGCGGGCGGTGATGTCGCTGATGAGGCCGTGCCAGTGCGTGCTGCCGTCGGCCATGCGCTCGGGCAAGGACCGGCCCAGCACCCAGTGCACGTCGCCGGGTCCGAAGCGCACGCGGTACTCGCACTCCCACGGGCTCAGCGCGGCGGCCGATTCCTGGATGCTGGCGGCCACGCGCGCCAGGTCGTCGGGGTGGATGCGCTCGAACACCGGCGTGGCGTCTTCGCGCACGTCTTGCGGCGCCACGCGGAAGACGTCGCGCAGACCCTCGCTGGCATAGGCGAAGTAGGCGCTGCCGTCGGGCCGCAGGCAGAACTGGTAGACGACGCCAGGCACGTGGGCGGCCACGTGGGCCAGCCGTTGTTCACGTTCGGCCAGCCTGTCCTGCAGCGTGCGCAGCGCGCCCAGGTCGGCGTCGCGTTGCGCCAGCGCGGCCTGGAGCTCGCGCGTCTGGCGCCGCAGCTCCAGCTGCGACATCACCTGCCGCGACAGCGTGACGAGCGCGCGATGCTGCGCCGGGCTGAGCTCGCGCGGCCGGCGGTCGATCACCGCCAGCGTGCCCAGCGCGTAGCCTTCGGGCGTGACCAGCGGCGCGCCGGCGTAGAAGCGGATGTGCGGCGGGCCCGTGACGAGCGGGTTGTCGGCGAAACGCGTGTCGGCATGGGCATCGGGCACAACGAGCACGGCGCCGGGCTGGCGGATGGTGTGGTCGCAGAACGCGATGGCACGTTCGCTCTCGGCGACATCGATGCCGGCGCGCGACTTGAACCACTGGCGATCGCGGTCGATGAGGCTGACCAGGGCCATGGGCACGTCGCACACGGCGGCCGCCAGCTCGATGATCTCGTCGATCTCTTCGAGGTTGCCGGTATCCAGCACGCCGTAGCGATGCAGCGTGGCCAGCCGCTCGGCTTCGGCGCTTTCGTCAGCGGCGGGTGCGGCGCGGGTCGTCACCGTGGCAATGTACCCGAGGCCGGCGCACCGCCGCCGCGAGGCGATCGGTGATCGACCACGGTTTCAGGCCCTGCAGAGGTCCTGCATCACCCGCTGAAACAGCTTGCCCGCCGCCGCGTCGCGCGCCGGCGCCCAGCGCCCGGCCACCAGCGCGCGCGCAAACGGCTGCTGCGGCGCGGCGAACACCACGCCGTCGATCAGGTGCGGGGCGGGCAGGCCGCACAGCGCGTCGTCTTGCGGGTTCAGCAGCAGCAGGTCGGCCGGCGCGCCCACGGCCAGGCCGTGTGCCCAGCCGGTGCCGGCGGCGGCGGCGCCGCCGCGCAGCACGGCCTCGAACAGCCGCGCCGCGGTGGCCGGCTGCAGGCCCGGCGCGGCCGCCACGTTGCGCCGGCGGTGCAGCAGGCGCTGGCCGTACTCGAGCCAGCGCAGCTCTTCGGGCCAGCTGCGGGTGACCTGGCTGTCCGAACCCAGCCCCGGCGCCACCCCGGCGGCCAGCCAGCCGGGCAGGTCGGCCAGGCCGTCGCCGAGGTTGGCCTCGGTGCCCGGGCAGAGCACGACGCCGGCGCCGCAGCGCGCCACGGCGGCGATCTCCGCCGGCGTGGCGTGGGTGGCGTGCACGAGCTGCCAGCGCGCGTCCAGCGGCAGCTCGCCGCACAGCCACTCGATGGGGCGCGCGCCGGTGGCGGCCAGGCAATCGTCGACCTCGGCCGTCTGCTCGGCGACGTGGATGTGGATGCGGCCGGTGTCGCCGCGCAGCGCGGCGGCCAGTTCGCGCAGCGACCCGGGCCGCGCCGCGCGCAGCGAGTGCACGGCGACGCCGGCGTCGACGTGCGGCAGGTGCCAGGCGCGCACGGCGTCGCGCAGCTTCAGCACGCTGTCGACCGTGGTGGCAAAGCGGCGCTGGTCAGCGCGCAGCGCCGGCTGGGTGAAGCCGGCACGTTCGTACAGCACCGGCAGCAGCGTCAGCCGCATGCCGGTGGCGACCGCGGCTTCGGCCAGCGCGCGGCTCATGGCCGGCGCGTCGGCGTAGGGCGCGCCGTCGGGTGCGTGGTGCAGGTAGTGGAACTCGCAGGTGTGCGTGTAGCCGCCGGCCAGCAGTTCGGCGTACAGGTGCTCGGCCACCACGCGCAGCTGTTCGGGCGTGATGCGCAGCGCCACGCCGTACATGCGCTCGCGCCAGCTCCAGAAGTCGTCGTGGGCGGCGTCGCGGCGCTCGGCCAGGCCGACGAAGGCGCGCTGGAAGGCGTGGCTGTGGGCGTTGACCAGCGCCGGCAGCGCCGGTGCGGGCAGGCGCTCGGCCGCCGCCGGTGCCGGCGTGCCGGGCCGCACCTCGGCCCAGCGGCCGGCGGCATCGGCGCGCAGCAGCACGTCGTCAGCCCACTCGCCCGCCACCCAGGCACGCGGGGCCCAGTACAAGCCGCCGGCGGGCCGCGACGCCGCTGGGTCGTTCATGCCGCGGGCCGCCACTCGAGCATCGCCTGCACCAGCGCCTGCAGCAGCGGCCGCACGGCGGCGGCGCGCTCCTCGTGCCAGGCGTAGGGCGGCGTCTCCAGCATGTAGGCGCGCCAGCACATCTCCAGCTGCACCGCGTGCACGCCGGTGGCCGGCTGGCCGTAGGTGCGCGTGATGTGGCCGCCCTTGAAGCGGCCGTCCAGCACCTGCGTGTAGTCGGCCTGCGCCGCGAACACCGCCTGCACACGCTCGCGCAGCGCCGGCGCGCAACTGGCGCCGCCGGCGGTGCCGATGTTCATGTGCGCCAGCGTGCCCTCGAACAGCCAGGGCAGCTCGCTCTTGATGCTGTGGGCGTCGAAGAGCACGGCGTGGCCGTGGCGTGCCTTCAGGCGCGCCAGCTCGGCCTGCAGTGCGTCGTGGTAGGGCTGCCAGTACGCGAAGACGCGGCGCTTGACCTCGGCCTCGTCGGGCGCCTGGCCTTCGCGGTACAGGGGCTGGCCGCTGAAGTGGCGCGTCGGGCACAGCTCGGTGTTGTTCTGGCCCGGGTACATCGGCTGGTTGTCGCTGGGGCGGTTGAGATCGATGAGGTAGCGGCTGTGGTGCGGCACCAGCAGGCTGGCGCCCAGCGGCTCGGCAAAGGCGAACAGGCGGTCGAGGAACCAGTCGGTGTCTTCGACCAGCAGCGCGCGCTCGGTGTAGCGCGCGCGCTGCTGCGGCGGGATCTGCGTGCCGACATGGGGGAAGCTGATGAGCAACGGCCGCGTGCCCTTGTGCAGGTGGTAGACGTCGTGGTTCATGCGGGGGTCCTTTCCACGCCGCCGCAGATCACGCGGTGGCAGGGGTTGTGGCCGAAGCGGTAGGCCATCTCGCGCGGGTGCTCGGCATGCCAGGCCACGAAGTCGGCGCGCTGCCCGGCGGCCAGCGTGCCGCGGTCGGCCAGGCCCAGCGCGCGCGCGGCGTTGACGGTGACGCCGCGCCACGCTTCCTCGGGCGTCAGCCGGAAGAGCGTGCAGGCCATGTTCAGCATCAGCAGCAGGCTCAGGCAGGGCGCGCTGCCGGGGTTGTGGTCGGTGGCCACGGCGATGGGCACGCCGGCGTCGCGCAGTGCCTGCACTGGCGGCAGTTGCGTGTCGCGCAGGAAGTAATACGCGCCGGGCAGCAGCGTGGCCACCGTGCCGGCGGCGCGCATCGCCGCGATGCCGGCGGGCGAGAGGTGCTCGAGATGGTCGCAACTCAGCGCACCGCAGCGCGCGGCGAGCGCGGCGCCGCCCTGGTCGCTCAGCTGCTCGGCGTGCAGCTTCACCGGCAGGCCCAGGCGGCGCGCGGCATCGAAGATGCGCCCGGTTTGCGCCGGGGTGAAGCCTATGGTGTCGCAGAAGGCGTCGACCGCGTCGACGAGGCCCGCGGCGTGCTGCTGTGCCAGCCAAGTGATCGCGTCGGCGATGTAGTCGTCGGGCCGGCCGGCGTACTCGTCGGGCAGGGCGTGCGCGGCCAGCGAGGTGGTGCGTACCGTCAGCGGCAGTTCGCGCCCCAGACGGCGCGCCACGGCCAGGCAGCGCGCCTCGTCTTCGGCACTGAGGCCGTAGCCCGACTTGATCTCGACCGTGGTCACGCCCTCGGCCATCAGGCAGCGGGCGCGCGCCGCGGCGCTGTCGAACAGCTGCGCGCCGCTGGCCGCACGCGTCGCCGCCACCGTGCTGCGGATGCCGCCGCCGGCGCGCGCGATGGCCTCGTAGCGGGTGCCCTGAAGGCGCTGCTCGAACTCGGCCGCGCGGTCGCCGCCGTAGACGAGGTGGGTGTGGGCGTCGATGAGGCCGGGCGTGACCAGCGCGCCTTGCAGGTCGACCTCGGCGTCGGCGTGCAGCGCCGTCGGCAGGTCGGCCTCGGCGCCCACCCAGCTCAGCGTGTCGCCCTGCACCAGCAGCGCGCCGTCGTCGACCCAGCCCCAGGGCTGCGGGCCGACGAAGCTGGCCAGGCGGGCGTGCCGCCAGAGGGTGATCGTCATAGGGCGTGAGGGTTGAAGGACAGCCACCAGTCGGCGCCGTGCGGCGCGGCGTCGGTGAGCTGCCAGGCGCCGCAGGGTGCGCCGACGACCCAGGCCAGCGTGCCGGCAGGCAGGCGCTGCGGCGAGCTGGCGGCGCCGTGCAGCGTGGCGCCGTGCAGTGTGAAGACGGCGCGCAGCGGCATGCCGCAGGGCCACAGCACGCCCGGGCGCGCGCGCGCCAGCTCGGCGCGCCCGCCACGGGCCATCAGGTTCAGATCAAGCGTCGGGCCGTCGATCAGTGTGCAGCCCGGCGCGAGGCTGCCGTCGAAGGCCAGCGGCGGGCTGTCGGGCGTGAGCGTCAGGCCCTCGTCGCCCGGCGCCATCTGCAGCACCACGCCGGCGCCCTGCAGCACGGCGAAGTGGCGCGCCACGCCGGCCCAGGCGCTGAAGGGCCCGCTGCGCGCCACCGCGGCGACGCTGATGCGCAGCTGCCAGGCCTCGGGTGTCGGCCAGCACAGCAGCTCGTGCGTGAGGCCGCCGCCGTTCTTCCACGGCACGGCCGGCCGCTCGACCAGCGAGACGAGGTGCAGGCCGCCGGGCCCGGCGTCGGTGTCACCGTTCACGGCCGGAACTCCCCCTGCAGGCTGTACAGCGCCCCGGGGTGCACGAGGCGGGCGATGGTGATGGGCAGTTGCCGCGTGAAGGTGCGGCGCACCACCACCAGGCAGGGCGCGTCGTCGGCGACGGCCAGCAGCCGCGCCTCCTGCGGCGTGGCGCGCGTGGCCTCCACGGTGTACTGGGCGCGCCACAGCGCGGTGTGCTCGAAGAGGTACTGCGTGGGCGTCAGCCGCGTGAAGTCGGCGCCCAGGTAGCCCGGTGCCGCGGCGGGGCTGACGTAGCGGTCTTCGCTCTGCAGCGCGACGCCGTTCTCGAAGTGCACGATCAGGGTGTGGAAGACCTCGGCCCCCGGCGCGATGCCGAGTTGGGCGGCCAGTGCCGGCGCTGCCGACTCGGCCCGTTGCAGGTGCACCTGGGCCTCGTGGCGGTGGCCGCGCGCGACGATCGCGTCGTGCAGGTCGTGCAGCGTCAGCGTGCTGCTGACGCGGTGCAGCGGCGCGGCAAAGGTGCCCACGCCCTGGGTGCGCTGCACCAGGCCCTCGGCCTGCAGCTCGCGCAGCGCGCGGCTCACCGTCATGCGGCTGACGCCGAAGCGGGCCACCAGTTCGGCCTCGCTGGGCATCAGCGCCCCCGGCGCCCAGCGCCCGGCCGCCAAGCCGGCCAGCAGGTGCTGCTTGACGCGGGCATAGGGCGCGCCGGCGGAGGTCGATGCGGCGTTTGTCGGCATGGCTGCGATGCTACTTGCATAGACTTGTCTAGACAAGTAGAGTCCAGATCGACCTGGACCGACGCCACCTCACGGAGCCCCGCCATGACCGACCTGTCCGCCGTCCAGCATGCCGTCCATTCCGCCGCCCGCGAAGCTGCCGGCCCGCGCCCCGTGCGCGCGCCGCGCGGCAGCGAGATCAGCTGCGCGAACTGGCTGATCGAGGCCGCATACCGCATGCTGCAGAACAACCTCGACCCCGAGGTGGCCGAGAACCCCGACGCGCTGGTGGTTTATGGCGGCATTGGCAAGGCGGCACGCAACTGGAGCTGCTTCGAGGCCATCCTCGAGAGCCTGCGCGAGTTGCGGCCCGACGAGACGCTGCTGGTGCAGAGCGGCAAGCCGGTGGGTGTGTTCCGCACCCACGCCGACGCGCCGCGCGTGCTCATCGCCAACAGCAACCTGGTGCCGAAGTGGGCCACCTGGGAACATTTCGACGAGCTCGACCGCAAGGGCCTGATGATGTTCGGCCAGATGACGGCCGGCAGCTGGATCTACATCGGCAGCCAGGGCATCGTGCAGGGCACCTACGAGACCTTCGTCGAGGCGGGCCGGCAGCACTACGAGGGCGATCTGGCCGGGCGCTGGATCCTCACCGCCGGCCTCGGCGGCATGGGCGGCGCGCAGCCGCTGGCCGCCAGCTTCGCCGGCGCCTGTTCGCTCAACATCGAGTGCCAGCAGAGCCGCATCGACTTCAGGCTGCGCAGCCGCTACGTCGACGAGCAGGCGGCCGAGCTCGACGACGCGCTGGCGCGCATCGCGAAATACACCGCCCGGAAGCGGGCGGTGAGCATCGCGCTGCTGGGCAACGCGGCCGAAGTTCTGCCCGAGCTGGTGAAGCGAGGGGTGCGCCCCGACCTCGTCACCGACCAGACCAGCGCGCACGACCTCGTCAACGGCTACCTGCCGGCGGGCTGGAGCGTCGAGCGCTGGCGTGCCGCGCAGGCCGAGCCGGCCTTGCACAAGGCGCTGCGCGAGGCCGCGGCGCGCAGCTGCGCCGTGCACGTGCGGGCCATGCTGGCCTTCCAGGCGATGGGCGTGCCGACCGTGGACTACGGCAACAACATCCGCCAGGTGGCGCTGGACGCCGGCGTCGAGAACGCCTTCGACTTCCCCGGCTTCGTGCCGGCCTACGTGCGGCCGCTGTTCTGCCGCGGCAAGGGGCCGTTCCGCTGGGTGGCGCTGAGCGGCGACCCCGAAGACATCCGCAGGACCGACGCGAAGATGAAGGAGCTGTTTCCCGAGGACGCGCACCTGCACCGCTGGCTCGACCTGGCCGGCGAGCGCATCGCCTTCCAGGGCCTGCCGGCGCGCATCTGCTGGATAGGCCTGGGCGAGCGCCAGCGCGCCGGGCTGGCCTTCAATCGAATGGTCAAGAGCGGCGAACTCTTGGCGCCCATCGTCATCGGCCGCGACCACCTCGACAGCGGCAGCGTCGCCAGCCCCAACCGCGAGACCGAGGCCATGCAGGACGGCAGCGATGCCGTGAGCGACTGGCCGCTGCTCAACGCGCTGCTCAACACCGCCGGCGGCGCCACCTGGGTCAGCCTGCACCACGGTGGCGGCGTCGGCATGGGCTACAGCCAGCACAGCGGCGTGGTCATCGTCTGCGACGGCACCGACGACGCGGCGGCGCGCATCGAGCGTGTGCTCTGGAACGACCCCGCCACCGGCGTGATGCGCCATGCCGACGCCGGCTACGACATCGCCGTGGCCTGCGCCCGCGAACACGGCCTGAAGCTGCCCATGATCACCCGCGAAGGGGCCTGATGCTGCTGCGACCCGGACAACTCACGCTCGACGAACTGCAGGCCATCCACGGCGCGGGTTCGTCGCCGCCGCAGCCGCTGGTGATGGACCCGGCGGCGCTGCCCGCCATCCTGGCCGGCGCCGCCGTCGTGCGCCGCGCCGCCGAGGGCGAGGCCGCCGTCTACGGCGTCAACACCGGCTTCGGCAAGCTGGCCAGCACGCGCATCAGCGAGGCCGACCTCGCCACGCTGCAGCTCAACCTGATACGCAGCCACTGCGTCGGCGTCGGCGAGCCGATGGCCGCGCCCGTGCTGCGGCTGATGCTGGCCACCAAGGCGGCCAGCCTGGCGCGTGGCCACAGCGGCGTGCGGCCGGTGGTCATAGACACCCTGCTGGCCGTGCACAACGCCGGCCTGGTGCCCTGCGTGCCCAGCCAGGGCAGCGTGGGTGCCAGCGGCGACCTCGCGCCGCTGGCGCACATGACGCTGGCGCTGATGGGCGAGGGCGAGTTCATGCTCGACGGCCAGCGGCAGCCCGCGGCGGCCGTGCTGCAGCGCCACGGCATCACGCCGCTGGCGCTGCAGGCCAAGGAAGGCCTGGCGCTGATCAACGGCACGCAGGCCAGCACCGCGCTGGCGCTGCACGCGCTGTTCGCCTTCGAGCCCGTGCTCGAGGCCGCGCTGGTGGTGGGCGCGCTCACCGTCGACGCCGCGCGCGGCAGCGACGGCCCCTTCGACCCGCGCATCCACGCGCTGCGCGGCCAGCCCGGGCAGATCGACGTGGCGCAGTACTACCGCCAACTGCTCGCCGGCAGCGCCATCCGCAAGAGCCACCTTGACGGCGACGACCGCGTGCAGGATCCGTATTGCCTGCGCTGCCAGCCGCAGGTCGTGGGCGCCTGCCTCGACCAGATGCGCCACGCCGCGCTGGTGCTGCTGCGCGAGGCCAATGCCGTCACCGACAACCCGCTCGTCTTCCACGACGACGGCATGATGATCAGCGGCGGCAACTTCCACGCCGAGCCGGTGGCGCTGGCGGCCGACGCGATGGCCTGCGCCATCGCCGAGGTCGGTGCCATCGCCGAGCGCCGCATCGCGATGCTGATCGACAGCAGCGTCTCGCGGCTGCCGCCTTTCCTCACCGCCAACGCCGGGCTCAACAGCGGTTTCATGATCGCCCACGTCACCGCGGCCAGCCTGGCCAGCGAGAACAAGAGCCTGGCCCACCCGGCCAGCGTCGACAGCCTGCCCACCAGCGCCAACCAGGAGGACCACGTCTCGATGGCCACCTTTGCGGCGCGCCGGCTGCAGCCCATGATCGCCAACGTTGCTCACATCCTGGGCGTCGAGCTGCTGGCGGCGGCGCAGGGCATCGACTTCCTGCGTCCGCTGCACAGCTCACCGGTACTGGAGCAGGCGCATGCCCTGCTGCGCCGTACCTGCCCGTCGATGATGGAAGACCGCTACCTGGCGCCCGACATCGAGACCGCCGGCGCGCTGGTGCGCAACGGCGCGCTGTCGCGCGTGCTGCGTTCGTTGCCCGGCCTGCCGGCGCTGTGGACGGCGGTCTGAGCAGCCTGACTACAGCCGCCGACCCGTCAGCCGGGCTTCCTGCGCTGCTGGCGCGTAGAGGCAGCGCCCCCATCAGCAGCACGGCGGCAGCGGTGACCCACGGCAGCGCCCCCCAGGCCGCCGGCGGTGAAGCCGTCTCGCCATACCGCGGCCCCGAGGACAGGATCGGGGGGGGTCGAGTGGACGGCCTGCGCGGCGCGCAGTTTCGGCGCCGGCCTGTCCCCGTCGCCCGCCACGCCGCAAAGCAGAATCCGCCCATGAAGCGACTCTTCATCGCCAGCCTGCTGGCCTGGCTGGCCACCCTGGCCCAGGCGGCGGCGCCGCCGCTGGTGGTGGGCAGCAAACGCTTCACCGAAAGCTATGTGCTCGGTGAACTGGTGCAGCAGACGCTGCAGCGCGCCGGCGTGGCCGCCGTGCACAAGCCCGGGCTGGGCAACACCGGCATCCTGGAACAGGCGCTGGCCAGCGGCGCCGTGGACGTCTACCCCGAATACACCGGCACCATCGTGCGCGAACTGCTCAAGCGCAGCGACGCCGCCGACGCCAACCCCACGCTCGAACAGCTCAACGCCTGGCTGGCACTGCGCGGCCTGAAGGCGGCGGTGCCGCTGGGCTTCAACAACACCTACGCGCTGGCGGTGAGCGAAGGCGTGGCGCAGCGGCTGGGGCTGCAGACCATCGGTGATCTCGCGAAGCTGGCGCCGGGCTCGCTGCGGCTCGGCCTGTCGCACGAATTCCAGCAGCGCGCCGACGGCTGGCCGGCGCTGCGCGCGGCCTACGGGCTGCGGCTGGTGCCGGGCGCGGCGCTCGACCACGGGCTGGCCTACGCGGCGCTGGAAGCCGCGCAGGTTGACCTCGTCGATGTCTACAGCACCGACGCGCAGCTCGGCCGCCGCGCCGTGCGTGTGCTGGCCGACGAGCGCGGCTTCTTCCCGCGTTACGACGCCGTGCTGCTGATGCGCGCCGCGGTCAACGCCGCGCCACTGCAGGCCCTGGCCGGCCGCCTGGACGAGGCGGCCATGATCGGGCTGAACGCCCAGGTCGAGATCGACGGGCTGAGCTTCGCCGAGGTGGCACGGCGTTGGTTGGACGCGCCGTCGCGGGTTGGCGCGGCGGCGGCGGCCAAGGCGTCATCGCCTGCCTCTGTGCCGGTTTCCGCGCCAGTTTCCGCGTCCGTCTCCGCGTCTGTCCCCACGCCGGGCCGCGCCGGCTTTGCCGACCGCCTCTTCGCCCCCGACCTCGGCCGCCTGCTGCTGCAGCACCTGGCGCTGGTGTTCGGCTCGGTAGGCCTGGCGGTGGTGGTGGCGGTGCCACTGGGCGTGGCGGCGTGGCGGCGGCCTCGCCTGGCCGGCGTGCTGCTGGGCACCGTGGGCGTGCTGCAGACGGTGCCCTCGCTGGCGCTGCTGGCGCTGCTGATCGCGGTGCTGGGTGTCATAGGTTTCGTGCCGGCGCTGCTGGCGCTCTTCGTCTACGCGCTGCTGCCCATCGTGCGCAACACGCATGCCGGGCTGGCCGGCGTGCCGGCGGGGCTGTCGCTGGCCGGGCTGGCGCTGGGCCTGAACGCGCGCCAGGTGCTGCGCCGGGTGCAGCTGCCGCTGGCGCTGCCCACGCTGCTGGCCGGCGTGAAGACGGCGGCCGTGCTCAACGTCGGCACCGCCACCGTGGCGGCCTTCGTCGGTGCGGGCGGGCTGGGTGAACGCATCGTCGCCGGGCTGGCCGTCAACGATCACATGCTGATGCTGGCCGGCGCGCTGCCGGCGGCGCTGCTGGCAGTGGCCGTGCAGTGGGCGTTCGACGCCGGCGAGCGGCGCTGGCTGCGGTGCGGCCCACGCTGAGACCTCGCGGCACCGCCGCGTTCCAGCCGGCCTGCGGCCCGGCCGCGTCGGTAGCGCCGACAACACGAGCCCGTTCTGACGGGCCCATGGCGAGGCCTCCGCCAGCCCGCATCGGCGGCGGTTCAAGCCCTTGCCGGCAAGCTGGGGGCTCCCAGGGAAGTCCCCGAGCGAGGCCCCGTTGTGGCTGACGCCGCCGGCGTCATCATCGGCAGCGTGTGCCCGGCGGCACGCGTGTTCAACCCGGAGGCGACCATGGCTCGCGTCAGCACCTACCTCAACTTCCCGCGCTGCACCGAAGAGGCCCTCCTCTTTTACCGCAGCGTGTTCGGCACCGAGTTCAACGGCCCCATGCACCGCTTCGGCGAGATGCCGCCCTGCGAGGGCCAGCCGCCGCTGGCCGAGGCCGACCGCCAACTGGTCATGCACGTCGAACTGCCGACGCTGGGCGGCCATGTGCTGATGGGCACCGACGCGCCCGAGTCGATGGGCTTCGCCGTCAAGCCGGGCAACCAGGTGCACATCAACCTCGAACCCGACACGCGCACCGAGGCCGACCGCCTGTTCAACGGCCTGTCGGCCGGCGGCGTGGTCGAGATGGCGATGCAGGACATGTTCTGGGGCGCCTACTTCGGCAGCTTCACCGACCGCTACGGCGTGCGCTGGATGGTCAACTGCGGGGCGGCGGGTTGAGGGCAGCAGGCCAGTGGCAGCGGCCTGACGGCCTCACGCGAGGCGCGGTGCCCCGACACGGCCGAGGCGCACCCGGCCTGGCCTTGCACGGCCTGGGCGGCGCTCACCCGCGTTGCTCGCCGAAGCGACCTCCGCTGTCCTGATCCCGGCGCCGCAAAGCTGCCGGGCGGGCCCGCGCCGCGCACCGGCCTTCAGTGTCATCGCGCGTGCGTCATGGCAGTTTCACGGGGCGCGTGAAGACCCAGTCGTTGTCCTTCACCGGCGTGTGGCAGGCCACGCACTCCTGTGCGAAGCCGGCGTCCTTGCCGTAGGGCTTCTGGTCCTGACCCAGCCAGCGCGCATAACCCCAACCTCCGGTCGAGGCAAACCGGGCCGTGTTCTTGGTCATGAACTCGGCATGCACGAAATCGCCCGGTTCCGAGGCCGCTTCCCACTTCTCGTGTTTCTTCGCCTTCCAGACCATCTTGGCCAGCACCGCGCCCTCGGGCCAGGGGTTGGTCTTGCCTTCGCGCGCGGCCTTGATGGCAATGTCGTTGCCCAGCACCGCACGGAGGGTGTTGTTGTCGCTGCGCATGTGGGTGCTCAACAGCCGCCAGTCCTTGTAGCCGTCAGGCATGGTGATGCCGTTGGGCGCCGGATCGGCGGCGTGCGCGGGCAGCGTCGCAGCGAGTGCCAAGGTCAAGGCAATGAGAGGACGATTCATCATGGGTCTCCAGGGTTGAGAGTCGAAAAAGTCCGGGGGCAGGGACGGCCTGAAAGTGACGGCCTGAAAGCGAAGGCCTGAGCGTCAGCGCTGAAGTTGGGCGTAGACCTCGCGGGCCAGCGCCTGCAGGTCACGGCCGCTCGCCTTGGCGTTCAGCGCGTATCCGAATCGATCCTCGATCCAGTAGAACGACTCCTCGTCGCCGCGCCGCACTGAGCGGAACGACGTGGAATCGGGCGCCTGCCCGGGTTCGAAGACCGCCACGTACAGGGTGACGCGGCCACCCTGTGGGTTCTCGTACATGAACTGGGCTCGCGGGACGCCCTCGCCCGGCAGCAGCCGCCCCCCAAGCAGTCGGTAGCCGAACCGCTCCAGTGAAGGCGCCTTCAGCGGCGCGCCGAGCCGGCGGCTGAGCCACTGGATCAGATGCGACTCATCCGACGCGGTGACCTCGACCGGATGACGCGCCTCGGGTACGTAGACGGCATGCGCCACCACGGCCTCTTGCACGAAGCGCGGCGACGCCGCGACGGCCGCGCTTTCTCCGGGAGCGCTCGA
>PNKD01000078.1 GCA_013822265.1 Leptothrix sp. (in: b-proteobacteria) | reverse complement strand
GTCAGGCCGTCGACCAGCGGCCACCAGGCGTCGATGTTGCGCCGCATGTCGGCCAGGCCGCCTTCGATGTCGTTGAGGTGCGTGCGCAGCGCGCCGCAGCAGCCGGCGCCGTCGGCCACCAGCGTCTGAATGCCGGCGGCGTCGAGCACGCGCGCGGTGGCGCTGTTGACGTTGGGCATCATCGCCGGCTGCACGCAGCCCAGCAGCATCAGCACCTTGCGCTGGTGCTCGCGCGTGGGCCACTGCTGCGCGCGCGGGCCGCTGGCCGCGGGCACCTTGTGCTTCAGCGCCGCCGGCAGCAGCGGGCGCACCAGCTTGCCCAGCGCCATCGCGGGGCCGAACAGCGGCGAGGTCAGGCCTTCCTTGAGCAGCCAGCGCACGGCCTTCTCGCCAGCGGGGCGCTCGACGCGGGCCTCGACGATCTCGCGCCCGATGTCGACGAGGTGGCCGTACTGCACGCCGCTGGGGCAGGTGGTCTCGCAGTTCCTGCAGCTGAGGCAGCGGTCGAGGTGCAGCTGCGTCGCGCGCGTGACGGGCGCGCCTTCCAGCACCTGCTTCATCAGGTAGATGCGGCCGCGCGGGCCGTCGAGCTCGTCGCCCAGCAGCTGGTAGGTGGGGCAGGTGGCGGTGCAGAAACCGCAGTGCACGCACTTGCGCAGGATGGCCTCGGCGGCTTCGCCCTGGCGGGTGCCCTTGAACTCGGGCGCGAGCTTGGTTTGCATGGGATGGCGGTGGGTTCTCGTTCAGGGTCGCAGCGCCGGCAGGCCGCCGAGCAGCAGGGAGATCAAGGGCATCAGCAACGACGCCAGCAGCACCTGCAGGCCCAGCGCCAGTGCCGCGTAGGCGCCGGCGGCGGGGTGCACCTGCATCGCGCGTGCCGCGCCTATGCCGTGCGAGGCGGTGCCCAGCGCGTAGCCGCGCACCTCGGGCTGGCGGATGCGCAGCAGGTCGAACAGCGGCTTGGCCAGCAAGGCGCCCAGCAGGCCGGTGAGCACCGCGAACACCGCGGCCAGCGCCGGAATGCCGCCGAGCTGCTGCGCGATGCCCATGGCCACCGGCGCGGTCACCGACTTGGGCGCCAGCGAGGCCAGCACGGTGGCCGGCAGGCCCAGCGCCCAGCCGGCGAGCACCGCGCTGCCGGCGGCCGCCGCACCGCCCACCAGCCCGGCGGCCAGCACCGCGGCCCAGCGCCGGCGCAGCTCTTCGCGGCGCTGCCACAGCGGCCAGGCCAGCGCCACCACGGCGGGGCCGAGCAGGAAGTGGATGAACTGCGCGCCGGCGAAGTAGGTCGGGTAGGGCGTGGCCGTCACGGTCAGCAGCAGCGCCAGCGCCAGCACCGTCCACAGCACCGGGTTGGCCCAGGGCGGCTGGCCCAGGTGCTGGTAGACGGCCTGCGCCAGCACGTAGGTCGAGATCGTCGCCGTGAGCCCGAACAAGGGCGTGGCCGAGAGGTAGACCCAGAGTTCGACGACGCTGTGCATGGTGGCGGTGGCTCTCAGGGCGCGGAGGCGCCGTGGCCTGCGTCGGCGGCCGCGGCGGGCAGCAGCGCACGCAGCGTCAGCGCCGTCACGGCCAGGCCGACCAGCGTCGACAGCAGCAGCACCAGCGTCAGCCGGCCGCCGTACTCGCCCAGCAGCGCCAGGTGCGTGACGACGCCCACGCCCACCGGCACGAACAGCAGCGACAAGTGGCTGAGCACGGCATCGGCGGCCGCGCCGACGGGCGTGCGCAGGGCCGGCCAGGCCAGCAGCGCCAGCATCAGCAGCATGCCCAGCACCGGGCCGGGCAGCGGCAGGTCGAAACCGCGCGCGGTGACCTCACCGGCCGACTGGCACAGCAGCAGCAGCGCCAGGCCCCTCAGCGCGTCCATGCGTCGCGGCGGCTTGCCGCCGCCTCAGTCCAGCACATAGGACAGCCACCAGTAGTGGTTGAAGTCGCGCCAGCGCACGTCGCGGGCGCGCGGCCCCAGCATGGCCTGCGCCTGCTCGGGCGTCGGAAAGTTCTTCAACACCTCGTGCACGCTGCCGTCGTCCAGCGTGCGCTGCTGGTAGGTGTTGCCGGCGGCGTCGGTGCGCGAGATCGGCGTGCTGCCGGTCTGCACGAAGCTGTTGTCGAGGAACACCACGCGCGCGCCCGGCGCCAGGCGCGTGTGCAGCAGCGCCAGCCAGCCGGGCAGGCGCTGCAGCGGCACGTGGCTCCACCAGCAGCCGGCCAAGGCGGCCGTGAAGGGCCCGGCGGCCGCGGCCGCGGCCAGCGTGTAGGCATCGACGGTGGCAAAGCGCACGCAGGCCGGCAAGGTCTTGCCGCGCGCGACGGCCATCGTCTCGGGGTTGAGGTCGGTGGCCAGCCACGACGCCGCGTCGCGCGCCGTGCGGCGTCCACCAGCCGGTGCCGCAGGCGATCTCGAGCACGTCGCGGCCGGCGAACTCGCAACCCATCGCCTGCTCCATCGCGCGCAGGTCGGCTTGCCGCTCGGGCTTGAAGTAGACGCGCTCGTAGTAGGCCGCGCGCCGCGCGTAGTACGCGGCCATGTCGTCGACGATGTCGTTGGCCGGGGGCGAAGTGGCGGGCATCGAGTCCGTTCAGGCCGCGGGCAGCAGCCGGGTGGGGTTGAAGACGCCGTCGGGGTCGAACGCGCGCTGCAGTTCGCGCTGCAGCCGGGCCTGCGCGGGTGGCAGCGGCGCAAAGGCGCCGGCGCTCTTGTCCTGGCCGCGAAACAGCACGGCATGGCCGCCGGCGGCCGTCGCCGCCTCGCGCAGCACGCTGGCCGGCGCGCTGGTGCAGATCCAGCGCTGTGCGCCGCCCCATTCCAGCAGTTGTTCGCCAGAGAGCTTGAGCGGCGCCGTGGTCGGCGGCAGCGACAGCCGCCACAGCGTCGCGCCGCTCTCGACGGCTTTGGTGGCGCCGACGAAAAACTCGTCGCGGTGGTCGCGCAGGCCGCCCCAGAAGGCGGCGGCGACGTCGGCCGCGATGACCTCGCCGCCGATCTTCTCGTGCGCGGCGCGCACGGCCGCCGCGGCGCCCGACAGGCGCAGCACCAGCATGCCGTCCCACCAGGCGCTGGCGTTCAGCGGCAGCGGCTGGCCGCCCCATTCGTTGAGGCGGCGTATGGCCGCGCCCTGCTCGGCTTCCAGCCGCAGCGTCAGCGTCGCCGCGGGCAGGGGCAAGACCTTCAGCGACAGCTCGCAGATCGCGCCCAGCACGCCCAGCGAGCCCGCCAGCGCGCGCGAGACGTCGTAGCCCGCCACGTTCTTCATCACCGTGCCGCCGAAGGCCAGCAGCTCGGCGCGCCCGTTCAGCAGCTTGGCGCCCAGCACGTAGTCGCGTACGCCGCCCACCGAGGCGCGCGCCGGGCCGGCCAGGCCGGCGGCCACCATGCCGCCCACCGTCCCGCCCACGCCATCGCCGGCGCCGAAGCGCGGCGGCTCGAAGGGCAGGCACTGCCCCTGGGCGGCCAGCGTGGCCTCGAGCTCGGCCAGCGGCGTGCCGCCGCGCGCCGTGATCACCAGCTCGCTGGGCTCGTAGCTGGCGACGCCCGCCAGCGGCCGCATGTCCAGCGGCTCGCCCCGCAGCGGCCCGCCATAGAAAGTCTTGGTGCCGCCGCCGCGGATGTCGAGCACGCGCTTGTCGGCGCGTGCCGCCTGCACCTGGTCCACCAGGCGCGCCAGAGCGTCATCCATGCAGGTCGTCCATTCAGAATCGTTCGAGTTCGGGAAAGGGCAGCAGGCCCTTCTTGACGTGCATCTTTCCGTACTCGGCACAGCGCTGCAGCGTCGGGATCAGCTTGCCGGGGTTCAGCGTCTGGGCGGCGTCGAAGGCGCGCTTGAGCGCGAACATCTGCTCGCGCTCTTCGGGGCTGAACTGCACGCACATGCTGTTGAGCTTTTCCACGCCCACGCCGTGTTCGCCGGTGACGGTGCCGCCCATGGCGACGCTGGTCTCCAGGATGTCGGCGCCGAAGAGCTCGCAACGGTGCATCTGGTCGGGGTCGTTGGCGTCGAAGAGGATCAGCGGGTGCAGGTTGCCGTCGCCGGCATGGAAGACGTTGCAGCACTTCAGGCCGTACTTCACCTCCATCTCGGCGATGGCCAGCAGGATGTCGGCCAGGCGCTTGCGCGGGATGGTGCTGTCCATGCACATGTAGTCGGGGCTGATGCGGCCCGACGCCGGGAAGGCGTTCTTGCGCCCGCTCCAGAACTTCAGCCGCTGCGCTTCGTCCTTGCTCACCTCGAGCCGCGTCGCGCCGCAGCCGCTGAGCACGTGCAGCATGCGCTCGATCTCTTCGGCCACCTCTTCGGGCGTGCCGTCGCTTTCGCACAGCAGGATGGCCACGGCGTCGAGGTCGTAGCCGGCGTGCACGAAGTCTTCGACCGCCGCGGTCATGGGCTTGTCCATCATCTCCAGACCGGCCGGGATGATGCCGGCGGCGATGATCGCCGCCACCGCGTCGCCGGCGCGGCGGATGTCGTCGAAGCTGGCCATGATGCAGCGCGCCAGCTGCGGCTTGGGCACGAGCTTGACGGTGACCTCGGTGATCACGGTCAACATGCCCTCGCTGCCGACGATCAGCGGCAGCAGGTCCAGCCCCGGCGTGTCGAGCGCCTCGCTGCCGAACTCGACCGCCTCGCCCTCGACGGTGTAGCCGCGCACGCGCATCACGTTGTGCAGCGTCAGGCCGTACTTCAGGCAGTGCACGCCGCCGCTGTTCTCGGCCACGTTGCCGCCGATGGTGCAGGCGATCTGGCTCGAGGGGTCGGGCGCGTAGTACAGGCCCAGCGGTGCGGCGGCCTCGCTGATCGCCAGGTTGCGCACGCCGCACTGCACGGTGGCGGTGCGCGAGCTGCGGTCGATCATCACGATCTTGTTGAACTTGGCCAGCGACAGCGTCACGCCCATGGCGTGCGGCATGGCGCCGCCCGACAGGCCGGTGCCGGCGCCGCGCGCCACCACCGGCACCTGCAGCGCATGGCAGGCCTCGAGCACCGCGGCGACCTGGCCCTCGGTCTCGGGCAGCGCCACCACCAGCGGCAGCTGGCGGTAGGCGGTGAGGCCATCGCATTCATAGGGCACGGTGTCCTCGGTCTGCCAGAGCAGGGCGTGCGCGGGCAGCAGCGGCGACAGCGCCGCCACCACGGCCTGCTGGCGGGCGGCGCGCTCGGCAGCGGCAATCGCGGGTGACACGGCGGGGGCGTTCATCGGGCGCAGTCTCCTCGGGAGGTCGGGGCGCGGACGGCCCGTCGTGACTTTACGCCGCACGCCGGGTGGGGGCCGGTCAGAACGGTCTTGACTCGGGAGCGGCGGACCCCGGTGCGCGGCGAGCCGGGGCCTTCAGGTCGCGCTGACGAAGACCGTCAACACCCCCGTATAGCCATAGAGGTGGTGGCGCGCGATCTCGCCGGCGGCGAAGAAGCCGACCAGGGGCACGTCGCCCAGCGCGCGCTGGATGATCTTCAGCTCGGCCGACGGCCCGCCGAAGTGCGGCCCGCCGCGGCCGGTGCAGCTGACGTAGAGGGCGCCCTGGATGCGCCGCGCCGCTTCGGCCGGGCCGGGTGCGCCGCCGGCCCCTGCGGCTTCGGCCGCGGTCTCGAGCTCGTCGCGGATCTCGCTGCAGATGCGCACCAGGTCGCGCCGCGCCGCCTGCACGTCACGCTGGCAGAAGGCCAGCCGCATGCCCGGCTGCAGCAGGTCGGCCACCGCCACGGCGTGGCGCGAGGGGTCGAGGCCGACGAGGTGGCGCACGCGGGTGTCGGTGCCGAACTGCCCCGGCCGCACGAGGGCGGTGTCGGCGGCGTCGGTCAGCCCCACCAATGTGGCGCGCAGCCGCGGCAGCGCCGCGCGCGGGTCGTCCAGCGCGGGCAGGCCGAGGTCGCGCAGCAGGCAGTCCAGCGCCGGCTCGCCGTCGAGCTCGGTCACGATGTTGCGGTCGCAGCCGGTGACCTCGCGTGTCGGCCCCACCGGCTGCGAGCCCTGCGTCACGCGCGACAGCAGCGCCACCTCGCGCGTGAAGGCCACGCCCGACAGCCCGCCTTGCCACACGCCGTCGGCCAGGTGCACGCTGGCCGCGCGCGAGCTGGCCAGGCCGCCGAAGAGGTAGCCGCTCTCGGTGCGGTCGCTCATCTCGGTGATGAGGTCCTGCAGGTCGGGTGTGGCCGGGTCGGCGTGCACCAGCGCCGTGTAGGGGTCGATGTGCTGCAGCTTGCGCGCGCCCGAGAAGACCTCGAAACGCCCCTTGGGCAAGGGCGCCAGCATCAGCGCCAGGGCCGGTTCGTCGATGTACTCGACACCGCCGGCGCACACGCCCACGCCGACGCTGCCCACCCAGGCCAGCCCGGGCCAGCGCCGGCGCAACTCGGCCAGCAAGGCCTGGGCGTGGGGCGCGAAGTGGTCGCTGAAATAGGCAAAGCCCAGCGTCAGCGGGCCGGCGCCGCTGTGCTCGAGCGCGGCCTGGCGGGCCTCGATCTGTGTGCCGGCCAGCGCCAACGCGGCACGCCAGTCGGGGTGGGCGGCGTGGCCGACCAGGAACGCGGGCATGGCAGAGGCGGCGTTGCGGGCCGCGTTCAGGCCGTGCGCTTGCGCGCCGCGGCGGCCGGCGCCTTGCCCGACTTCCTGGGCGTGGACTTGGCTGCCGCCTGGCGCGCGGGCGCGGCCGCCTGCGCCTGGGCCGCCGCGATGCCGGCCCTGTGTCGCGCAGCCTCGGCGCCGCCATCCTGCACCGCCTTGGTGGCGATCTCGGTGAACTGCTGCGTCAAGGCGCCCCACCACTTCATCGGGTCGATGGCGCCGGGCGCGGCGGCCTCTGACGCTGGTGCGGGCGCTGGTGATGGTGCGGGTGTTGGTGCTGGTGCGGGTGCGGGTGCGGGTGCGGCGGCTGCCGCCGGCCGCGCCTGCAGCGCGTCGCGCAGTTCGGCCAGCGGCAGGTTCAGGGTCTGCAGCGTCGCCAGCGTCATGCGCTGCACTTCCAGCGCCTGGATGGTGGCGCCCAGCAGGCGCGCGTTCTGCTCGAGCCAGAACTGCACCGTCTTCAGCTCCTGGATGCGCTTGTCCAGCTCTTCGGGGTCGAGCGTCGGGGCCACCCACTGGCCGAAACCCTGCACGCCGGGCAGGCTGGCGCTGGCGCCCTTGATGAAGGATTGCAGGAAATCGAAGCCCGGCACCATGCGGGACAGGTCGTCGGCTGAGCTCATCGGCGTCTCCTCGGCGAGTTCTTGTTCGCCGCGGCATTGTGGGCCTGCCGGGCCGCGTGTTGGCTGACAGGCCGGCGCGCCCGTCAGCGCCTCAGGGGCACGCGCTCGACCTTGAACCCGCGCTGCGCCAGCAGCCGCGGCAGCGACAGGGCGCCCGTCATGTGCAGCGCACCGACGGCGGCGAAGACGCGCCGGCCCTGGCGGTGCTGGGCCTCGATGCCGTCGGCCAGCGGGCCGTTGCGCTCGTCGTTCAGCTTGCGCATGAAGGCGCGGTCTTCTTCGGTGGCGGCGCACTCGCACCAGCTGGCGTAGTCTTCCAGCGCCGCGAGGTCGCCACGCTCCCAGGCCTGGGCCATGCGCTCGATGACGCGCCGCGCACTCTTGTCTTCCAGCTGCGCGAGGCTCTGCTCGACCACCGACAGCGCCTCCACCGGGTCGGCCGGCACCAGCACCGCCATCTGCACCGCCGCCGTCTCCAGCGACACCACGCGGCGGCCGTTGCCGCGCACCTGCGCCACGAGCAACTGCTCCATGGCGTAGGTCGGGTCCATGCCCAGCCAGCGCGCCTCCAGCAGCGTCAGTGTGGTGGCCTGCAGCACCGGGTGCAGCGTGGCCATCGAGTCGCGCGAGACGCAGGCGCGCTCGTAGGCCTGGTCGAGCCGGTGCTGCAGCGCTTCGGGCAGCATCGCGGCCGGCTGCAGTTCGGCCAGCGCGGCCAGCAACGCGGGGTCACTGGGGTCGATCTCCAGCGCCAGCACGTCGCTGGCGCGCAGCGCGGCGCCGAGCTGCGGCCCGAAGCGGCGCCAGGCCGGCTTGCCCACGTGCAGCGTGCCGTAGAGCCAGCTGGTGCGGCCGTCGCGCGTGGCGCGCCACAGCAGCCCGCGGTCGCGCTCGGCCGTGCCGGCCGTGCTCGCCTGCTGGGACAGGGGCGGCGGACAGGACGGCGCCGCAGCCGCAGCACTCGCCGGTGCGGCCAAGGCGCCGAGAGCCACCCAGGCGCAAAGCGCCACGCACATTGTCTTGAACAGTCCGGCCATGGCGCCACGATGCCACGAAAGCGGCGCGGCGCGTGACAGGCCGTTCGCCGCCGCGCCGGCGCCCTCATTTCAGACGTCAGAATGGCCTATGCGCCGAAGGCCCGGCTCGCGCGGCAACGAGGAGGCGGATGGGATTGCGAACCAAACTGGCAGGCTGGCTGCTGCTGGCCTGGCTTGCGGCCGCGCCGGCATGGTCGCAACCCGCCGCATCGTCCCCGGCGCCGTCGGTGACCTGGCGCGTGGCCGGCCTGGCTGAGCCGGCGCAGATCCTGGTTGACCCCTGGGGCGTGCCGCACCTCTATGCGCGCAGCGAAGACGACGTGTACTTCCTGCAGGGCTTCAACGCCGCGCGCGACCGCCTGTTCCAGATCGACCTCTGGCGCCGCCGCGGGCTGGGCCGCCTGGCGTCGATCTTCGGCGCCAACGTCGTCGAGCAGGACCGCGCGGCAAGGCTGTTTCTCTACCGCGGCGACATGGCGCGCGAGTGGCGCGCCTACGGCCCGCGGGCGCAGCGCATCGCCACGCGGTTCGTCGCCGGCATCAACGCCTACATCGACCTCGTCGGCAGCGATCCGGCGCGGCTGCCGTTCGAGTTCAGCCACTTCGGCTACCGGCCCGAGAAGTGGCAGCCCGACGACGTGGTGCGCATCCGCAGCCATGGCCTGACGCGCAACGCGGCCTCGGAGATCTGGCGCGCCGCGGTGGCCTGCCGCAGCGAGCTGAAGGCCGACGAGGTGCGCTCGGCGCTGTCACCGCCTTGGCAGACGCGGGTGCCCGAGGGGCTGGACCCCTGCATCGCGCCCGAGGCCCTGCGTGTCCTCGGCCTGGCCACGCAGGGCCTGGTGGTCGGCGGCCGCGAGGGCTGGCGTTCATCGCTCGAGACCGCGCCCGCCGTGGCGCTGGCCGACGGCGAGGCGGCGCCCATGGAAGGCAGCAACGCGTGGGTCGTGGCGCCTGCGCGTTCGGCCACCGGCCGCCCTATCCTCGCCAGCGACCCGCACCGGCTGCACGCCGCGCCCTCGCTGCGTTACATCGTCCACCTCAGCGCACCGGGGCTGGACGTCATCGGCGGC
Source organism: Leptothrix sp. (in: b-proteobacteria) (assembly GCA_013822265.1). Classification (GTDB taxonomy): domain Bacteria; phylum Pseudomonadota; class Gammaproteobacteria; order Burkholderiales; family Burkholderiaceae_C; genus Rubrivivax. Next base: position 9,823 of record PNKD01000078.1, on the reverse strand, counting down.
GGCGAGCCCAGCCTGCCGGGCGTCTCGATAGGCCACAACGGCCACATCGCCTTCGGGCTGACCATCTTCGCCATCGACCAGGAAGACCTCTACGTCTACGAGATGCCCGAGACGGGCGCCATGGCCTACCGCTACCACGGCCGCTGGGAGCCGATGCGCAAGCTGATCGAGACCGTGGAAGTGCGTGGCCAGCCGCCGCGCCGGGTCGAACTGCTGTTCTCGCGCCACGGGCCGGTGACCCATGTCGACACCGCCGCGCGGCGCGCCTACGCCGTGCGCTCGGCCTGGTTCGAGCCCGGCATGGCGCCCTATCTCGGCAGCCTGCGCTACCTGCACGCCAAGGACTTCAAGGCCTTCAGGGCGGCGATGTCGACCTGGGGCGCGCCGGCCGAGAACCAGGTCTATGCCGACGTCGGCGGCCACATCGCCTGGGTCACCGGCGGCCTGGCGCCGAAGCGGCCGAACTGGGACGGCCTGCTGCCGGTGCCCGGCGACGGCCGCTACGAGTGGGCGGGTTTCTGGCCCGGCACGCAGCTGCCGTTCGTGCTCGATCCCGAGGCCGGCTGGATTGCCAGCGCCAACGAGCTCAACCTGCCACCCGGCTACCCCTACCGCGAGAAGAAGCTCGGCTTCGAGTGGTCGCCGGCATCGCGCCAGCAGCGGCTTGCCGAGGTGCTGGCCGGCCTGCCCAAGGTGAGCCTGGAAGACTCGATGCGGCTGCAGAACGACGTGCTGCCGGTGCCGGCGCGCCGGCTGCAGGCCCTGCTGCGCGCGCTGAAGGCCACCGACCCGCGTGCCGTGGCCGCGGCGCGGCTGCTGGTGGGCTGGAACCTGCAGGCCAGCGCCGATTCGGCCGGCGCGGCGCTGTTCGAGGTCTGGTGGTCACGCCACCTCGGCGCGGCCTTCCGCCAGGCTGCGCTGCCCGCCGCGGCCGCGGCGCTGATACGCAGCACCGACACCCGCCTGATGCTGGCCACGCTGGAGCAGCCCGCGCCGCGCTGGGGCGCCGACGCCACCGCGCGCCGCGATGCCGTGCTCGAGCGCAGCCTGGCCGCGGCCTGGGACGACATGCTGCAGCTCGGCGGCGCCGACCCGGCACGCTGGCAATGGGGGCGGCTGCACCACAGCCTGTTCACGCACCCGCTGGCCAACGCCACCGATGCGGCCAACCAGGCGCGGCTCAACGTCGGCCCGTGGCCCAAGGGCGGCGGCAGCGACACCGTGAACCTGTCCAGCTACGACCCGGGCAACTTCCGCCAGGTGGCCGGGCCCTCGTTCCGCATGGTGTTGGACGTCGGCGCCTGGGACAACTCGCGTGCTGTCAACGCACCGGGGCAGTCGGGCGACCCGGCCAGCCCCTTCTACCGCGACCTGGCGCCGCTGTGGCTGCGCGGCGAGTACTTCCCGCTGCTGTACTCCCGCGCCCGCATAGAGGCCGTGGTGGCGCAGCGTTTCGAGCTGTTGCCGGCCCAACCGCAGCCGCGCTGAGCGGCCGCGGAATTCATATCCGAAGCGGCGGCACCTGCCGGTAGGTGAAACCGCGCCAGAACCACTCCAGCGGGCCGTAGCGGAACTTCGACAGCCACCAGTGGCTGAACGCCACCTGTGCCGCGAACACCACCAGCACGAACACCACTTGCTGGGCGCGTGGCATGCCCCAGTGGCCGAGCGCATAACCGTGAAAGTACACGGCGCAGATCAGCGACTGCATCAGGTAGTTGGTCAGCGCCATGCGGCCCACGGGCGCCAGCACGCGGATGCGCGACACGCCCGAGCGGCTGTGCAGCATCAGCACCACCAGGCCCACGTAGCCCAGGCAGGCCGGCAGGCTGCCCACCATCATGAGCCCGCGCACGATGCCCCAGCCGTCGGTGCGGTCGCCGGGGGTGTGGGACATCGCGATCAGGCTGCCGGCCAGGCCCAGGCCGATGCCGATGGGCAGGCCCCAAAGCGCCAGCCTGCGGAACAGCGGCAGGTGGTCGCACGCGTGGTCCATGACCCCCGAACGCACGAAGCCGATGCCGAGCAGGAACATGCCGATGAGCAGGATCGAGAAGCCGAAATCGCCCGCCACCTTCTCCGGGAACTTGGCGGCCCGGTAGACGACGGCTTCGCCGTAGCGACCCGCGGTGAGGATGCGCAGCTCGGTGGCCTTGTCGTCGCGGACTTCGGCCAGCCGCTTCGCGCGTTCGGCCTCGCGCTCGAGGTAGCGTTCGGCCTTGGTCTTCTTGGGTTTCTTCGCTTCAGCGCTTGCCGTGCTGGCCGGCGAGGCGGCCGCCGACGCCGGCAGGCCGGCCGGCATCGCGGCGCCGGGCTGGCTGGCCGCCGGCGCCAGAGCGGCGCTCCGTGCAGCGGGTGCAAAGGCCGCCAGCGGGTCGGGCGTGAAGTGCTGCTGCGACCCCCCCAGCGTCATCGCCAGGCCCAAGAAGAGGTAGCTGCCGGCACCCAGGCGCAGGCTGCGCCGCCCGGCCGGATCGAAGTACTTCCAGGACAGCCAGCCGGCCACCAGCGCCAGGGGCCCGAAGACCGACAGCGGCCCGCGCGGTTCGGTGGGCCCGTCGGGCAGCAGCCAGAAGACCACCGCAGCCAGGCACAGCAGCGCACCCAGCGCCAGCAGCACCAGGCTGAACACCGGCAGGCTGCGGCCGCGCAGCGTCACGCGCTTCTCGTTGCGCAGGTACAGCGCCAGCAGCCCCGCCACGGCGATGCCGGCGGCGATGGCGAAGAAGCCCGTCATGTCGGGGATGAAGCCGAGCGCGGCGACGGCGGCGACGGCCAGCAGCAGCGGCTTGGGCTGGCCGTAGAGCACGACCATCAGCATCAGTGCCGCGACGGCGTACGAGAAGAGGATGTCGCCTTCCCAGAGGAAGATGTAGTGCGCGGCGCCGAACACGGCCAGCGCCAGCACGCGGCGCAGGTAGACGGGCTTGAACTCGCGCCCGGCCTGCTCGGCGCGCACCATCATCACCGCGAAGCCCATGCCGAACAGCAGCGAGAAGATGGTCCAGAACTTGCCCTGCACGAAGTAGGCGATGAACCAGCTGGCCAGCCAGTCGAGGCCACTCAGTTCGCGCGGCATGCCTTCGTCGATTGTCGCGAAGGCGCGGTTGAACCACTCGATGTTCATCAGGAAGATGCCGAGCAGCGCGAAGCCGCGCACGACGTCGAGCGACTCGATGCGCTGCGCCGTGGCGATGGGTGCCAGGCCGGCCGCGGGGGGCGCCCCGGCGCCGGGGGATGCCGGCACGGCCGTCAACGATGCGTCCATGGCGTGGTGTCTCTTCTGTGTGCGCGTGCGGGCAGGGCTGGCCGGGCAGGGCAGGGCAGGGCAGGGGCGCGATTCTCACGCCGCGGCGCGAATGTAGCCACCCTGCTGCAGGCCTGCTCGGCATTGCGACGAGCGGTGCCACGGCACCGACAGACTGCAGGCCGCGCCGCGCCGCGCCGCGCCATCGGCCGCGGCCTGGCAGCCGCTTCAGCGCGGTGCGCCGGGCATCTCGAAACGCAGCACGCCCTGCTGCTGCTGCCAGCGCAACGTGCCCAGTACGTCCATGCCCAGCAGCGGTGCGTGCAGGTCGGGCAAGGCCGTCATGCGCAGGCGTTCGGCGCGCAGGCCGCCGTGCAGGCCGACATCGCCGACCACCACGTCGGCCTCGACCAGGCCGCCGGCGGTGCTCGACCGCACGCGGCCCACCACCGGCAGGCCGAGCTGGCGCGCCAGTGCGGTGGGTATCGCGGTGCCCGTGGCGCCGGTGTCGACGAGAAAGTCGACGGCCTGCCCGGCGACCTCGCCAGGCCAGCGGTAATGGCCGTCGGCGCCGCGGCGGATCTCGACCACGCCGCCCATGACCGCGATCTGCGTGCGCTGCGCCTCGTGCTGCCAGGCCTGCACGCCGAGGAAGACGCCGACGGCCAGCAGCAGCCACACCGTGGCGTGCTTGAGCCAGCCGGGCAGCTCGTGCATACCTCAGGGAGCCAGGGCCGCCACGCGCTGCTCGATGGCGCCGAACACGCTGGCGCCGTCTGCGCCCCGCATCTCGATGCGGATGGTGTCGCCGAAACGCATGAACCCGGTCACCGGTGCGCCGCCCTCGATGGTCTCGATGGCGCGTTTCTCGGCCACGCAGGCGTAGCCCTTGGCCCAGTCCTTGTTGCTGACGGTGCCGCTGCCGACGATGCTGCCGGCGCGCAGCCGCCGCGTCTTGGCGGCGTGCGCGATGAGCTGGCCGAAGTGGAAGTTCATCTCCGGTCCGGCATCGCACAGGCCGACGCGACGGTCGTTCCAGCGGCTTTCCAGTGCCAGGTGAACGCGGCCGCCCTGCCAGGCCGGGCCCAGTTCCTCGGGCGTCACGGCCACCGGGCTGAAGGCGGTGGCCGGCTTGCCCTGCACGAAACCGAAGCCCTTGGCCAGCTCGGTGGGGATCAGGTGGCGCAGGCTCCAGTCGTTGGCCAGCATCAGCAGGCGCACGCTGTCGATGGCGCCTTCGGCATCGGTGCCGATGTCGACGTCGCCAGTGATCACCGCGACCTCGGCTTCGAAGTCGATGCCCCAGTCTTCGCTGGCGAAGCGTGCGTCGTCGGTGGCGCCCAGCAGGTCGTCGCTGCCGCCCTGGTACATCAGCGGGTCTTCGTAGAAGCTGGCGGGTACCTCGGCGCCGCGCGCCTTGCGCACGAGTTCGACGTGATTGAGGTAGGCCGAACCGTCCAACCAGGCGTAGGCGCGCGGCAGGGGCGCCATGCACAGCTGGGGGTCGAAGGGAAAGGCATGGCGTGCCTTGCCGCCGTTGAGCGTGGCGTAGAGGTCTTCCAGCGGCGGGCTGCGGAAGTTCCAGTCGTCCAGCACCTGCTGCAGCGTGGTGGCGATGCCGGTGGCGTAGTGCGCGGTCGTCATGTCGCGCGAGACGACGGCCAGCATGCCGTCGCGCGAGCCGTCCTTGAAGGTGGCGAGTTTCATCGAGGGCCAGGGCCCTGCTGCGCAGGCGCCGGGAGGGATGGGGTGGCAGTATTGTGGGGTGACGCGCCCGCCCCCCGCCTTGCCCCGGCCCGAGCGCCCAGCGCGCCGCGCCGTGCCGCGCCGGGTGCGGTGGCTGGCAGCGCTGGTGGTCTTGCTGGCCGTGCTGCTGCTGCACGCGGGGTTGTTGGCCCGGCTGGCGGGCCAGCCCGGGCCGGGTCGTCAGGCTAGTAGCACGCCGGCCCTGCAGGTGCGGCAATTGCAGATGCCGTCGCTGGCCCAGCCGGCGCCGGCAGCCGCTCGCGCCACGTCGCGCGCGGCCCGGCAGGTTGCCGCGGGCCCGGCGCTGCCGCGGCACGGTGCACCCGCCGCCAGCGAGCCGGCCGCGATGCCCGCCGAGGTCGCCGCGCCGGTGGCCGCGGCAGATGCGGGCGAAACCCTGCCGCCGGTGCCAGGCGGGGCGGCAGTGCCCCGTTACGCCACCCGCCTGCCGCCGCCGGCCACGCTGCAGTACACCATGCTGCGCGAGGCGGCCGGCCCGCCGGGCCGCGCCGGCCTGCAGGCCGAACTGCGCTGGCAACCGGCGGCGGGGCGCTACACGCTGTCGCTGGGTTTCGGCGCCGCGGGCTGGGCCAGCGTCGGCGTGCTCGATGCCGACGGCGTGGCGCCCGAGCGCCATGTCGAGTCGCGCCGCGGCCGCGAACTGCGTGCCGCGAGCTTCCGCCGCGAGGCCGGCCCCGGTGGCGGGCGCGTCACCTTCAGCGGCCCGCCGATTGAGCACGCACTGCTGCCCGGCATGCAGGACAGGCTGAGCTGGATGCTGCAGCTGGCGGCCGTGCTCGAGGCCGACCCCTCGCTGGGCCAGACCGGTCGCGAAGTGCAGCTCTACGTCGTCGGCGTGCGCGGTGATGCGGCGTTGTGGGCCTTCAAGGTGGTCGGCCGCGGCGCCACCGAACTGCCCGCCGGCGCCGTGGCCGACGCCGTGCACCTGCGCCGCGAGCCGCAGCGCCCCTACGACACGCGCGTCGACGTCTGGCTCGACCCGGCGCGCCACCACCTGCCGGTGCGCTGGCGGATGAACCACCGCGGCGATGGCGACAGCGCCGATTTCCTGCTCACCCAGCTCAGCCTGCCCTGACGCCGGCGGCGCTGGGGCGAGAACGCCGACGCCATCAGCGTGAAGCCTGCCGCACGGTGACCGCAGGCGGCGCGCCCGCAGGTCGCCGCGGCCTCAAGCCCACGCCCGCGCGGCCGATACGCCGGCAGTGGGCTCCTACCTCGCCGATACCATGGCCTTCGCCCGCGGGGATCCGCTCGCCTGGGCGCTGAGCGCCTGCGCCGTGCTGCTGGTGCTGCTGGCGATCGAGCACTGGCGGGTGGTGCGCAGCCAGAGGCTGCTGGCGCAGCGCCTGACGGCGGCGAGCACGCAGCTCGAAGACCTGCGCGGCCACGACCCGCTGACGGGCCTGCTGACGCGGGCCGAATTCGAACAAGCGCTCGACGACGCCGTGATGGCCAGCGAGCGCGACAACGCGCCGCTGGCGCTGCTGCATCTCGGGCTGGACGGCTTCCGTTCGATCAACGAGGCCTACGGCCACGCCGTGGGCGATGCCGTGCTGGCCGAAGCCGCCGCGCGCATGCGCACGGCCCTCGGCGTGCCGCTGGCGCTGTCGCGCCTGGGCGGCGACGAGTTTGCACTGCTGCTGGCGGTGACCGCCGACGAGGCGGCCGACGCGGCCGAGCAGTTGCTGCGCGAGCTGCAGCGACCCTTCGCCGCCGAGGCGTTGAACCTGCGGCTGGGGGCCTCGGTGGGCATCGCGATGTACCCCGCGCACGGGGCCAGGCCGCGCCTGCTGGGCAATGCGGCAGTGGCCATGCGCTCCGTCAAGCAGCTCGGCGGCGGCGGCCACGCCTACTACGACGCCGCCATGGCGGTCGACGCGCGCGACCGCGCCAGCTTGCTTCAGGCCCTGCGCCGCGCCGCCGAACTGGGCCAGTTGCAGCTGGTCTACCAGCCCAAGGTCGATGCCAGGAGCCTGCAGATCACTGCCGCCGAGGCGCTGCTGCGCTGGGAACACCCGCAGCGCGGCACCATCGGCCCGGCGGTGTTCATCCCCTTGGCCGAACGCCACGGGCTGATGGACGGCATCGGCCGCTGGGTCATCGAACAAGCCTGCCAGCAGGCCGCCACGTGGCGCGGCCTGGGCCTGCGCATGCGCGTGGCCGTCAACATCTCGTACCACCAGATGCGACGCGACGATTTCGTCGACCACATCGCGGCCACGCTGCACCGCCACGGCATACCGCCCGGGCGGCTGACCTGCGAGATCACCGAGTCGGTGGCGATGGAAGACACCGTGCAGACGCGCGCCGTCTTCGAGCGCCTGCGCCAGCTCGGTGTGCATGTCTGCATCGACGACTTCGGCACCGGCTACTCCAGCCTGGCCTGCCTGCGCCGCCTGCCGGCGGCCGAGTTGAAGATCGATCGTGCCTTCGTCACCGACTTGGACAGCAGCGAGCGCGCGCGGTCGATCGCCAAGGCCGTCGTCGACGTGGCTCGCACGCTGGGCCTGCGCGTGGTGGCGGAGGGCGTGGAGACCGAGGCGCAGCGCGACGTGCTGGTGGCCCTGGGCTGCGACGAACTGCAGGGCTTTCTCTTCGCGCGGCCGATGAGCGCCACGGCGCTGGCCTTGTGGGCCGAGCGTGACGAACTGGGCGAAGGCGCGCAGCCCGAGTTCAGGGCCTCGCTTTTCGACCCGACTGCAGCGATGCCGCTGGCCTGACCGCGCTCCACAGGCATGATCATCAAGGGCGCCGGCCCGTACGGCGGCCGGTCCAAGACCCCACCATCACCTGCTCGCCATGCCTGATGCCGATTCCGACTTCTCCGTCCTGTTGTGGGCGCTGGGCGCCTTCGTGGCCGCGCTGGCCTTGCACCTCGGCCAGGGCTGGACACGCATGGCCGCGCGCAGCACGAGCTTGCGCCACGGGTGGCGCGCGTTGCTGCTGGCGTCGGCCGTGCTGGGCCTCGGGCTGACATCCGCGCTGGAGTTGGGCATGCAGGCCCAGCCGTTTGCCTTTCCGGTGGGTTACCGCTGGCTGGCCGTGGCGGTGCTGGTGCCGGTGGCCCTGGTGGCCTGCCTGCCCGCGGTGTGGGTCGCGGCCGCGGGCGCCGGCAAGGCCTACGGCAACACCATGCTGCTGGCCGCCGGCGCGCTGCTCGCGGTGGCCGCGCTGGGCCTGCAGGGCGGCTGGGTCTGGGCGGCAGGTTTCCGGCCCGGTGTGCTCTGGCGTGTCGAACTGGTGGCTGCCGCGGCGGTGCTGCTGGTCATCGGCCTGGCGCTGGCGCAGTGGATGGCGCTGGCGCCGTCGATCCAGGCCAGTGCCCGGCGCGCCCTGTGGCGGGCGGCCGCTGCCGCGCTGGGGGCGCTGGTGCTGATGGCCGGGCAGCAGGTGATGTCCATCGCCGCGGGCCTGCAGGTGCAGACGGTCTCCAATTTCAGCGGCGAGATCCCGGGCACCGTGCTGAGCCTGGTCTGCGGTGTGCTGGTGCCGCTGGCACTGGTGGCGCTGATGCTCGACCTGTGGCTGCGCCGGCACCAGCGGCGTCGGCACAGCCACGGTGACTTCAACCCGAAGCCGCGGCGCAAGCGGCGCCACAAGGTGCGCGCGCTCTGACGCTTGGGCACGGGGCGGGCCGTGCGATCGCCTCGTGATGGCCAAGTCTTCGCCAGGTGCTCGCCAGCTGAGTGCCGCGCGCCGGCCGCGGGGTCGTCCGGCACTTTCTACAATCGGCCGATGAAGACCCCCGCCATCACCTACACCCGCGGCGCCGACCTGGCCGGGTTGCTGCAGCAACGCATCGCCATCATCGACGGTGCCATGGGCACGATGATCCAGCGCCACAGGCTGGGCGAGGCCGATTTCCGCGGTGAGCGTTTCAGGGACCATGCCAAGGACCTGAAGGGCAACAACGACCTGCTCGTGCTGACGCGGCCGGACGTCATCCGCCAGATCCATGGCCAGTACCTGGCCGCCGGCGCCGACCTCATCGAGACCAACACCTTCGGCGCCACCAGCGTGGCCCAGGAAGACTACGGCCTGGCGCACATCGCGCGCGAGATGAATGTGGCCGCTGCGCGCATCGCACGCATCGCGGCCGACGAGCACGCCGCGCCCGGCAAGCCGCGCTTCGTGGCCGGGGCGCTGGGCCCGACGCCGCGCACCGCCAGCATCAGCCCCGACGTCAACGACCCGGGCGCGCGCAACACCAGCTTCGACGAACTGCGGGCCGCCTACCGTGAGCAGGCCGAGGGCCTGCTCGAGGGCGGCTGCGACCTGTTCCTGGTCGAGACCATCTTCGACACGCTCAACGCCAAGGCCGCGATCTTCGCGCTCGACGAGCTGATGGAAGACAGCGGCGAGCGTCTGCCCGTGGTCATCAGCGGCACCGTCACCGACGCCTCGGGGCGCATCCTCAGCGGCCAGACGGTGGCGGCGTTCTGGCACTCGGTGCGCCATGCGCGGCCGCTGGCCGTCGGCCTGAACTGCGCCCTCGGCGCCGCCGTGATGCGCCCCTACATCGAGGAGCTGAGCAAGGTGGCGGCCGATACCTACATCAGCTGCTACCCCAACGCCGGCCTGCCCAACCCGATGAGCGAGACCGGCTTCGACGAGACGCCGGCGGTCACCGGCGGGCTGATGGAAGAGTTCGCGCGGGCGGGCTTCCTGAACATCGTCGGCGGCTGCTGCGGCACCACGCCCGAGCACATCGCCGAGATCGCACGCCGCGTCGGCACCTACCGCCCCCGCAGCCGCCACGACCCCTTGTTCAGCGGGTTGCTGGCCGCGTAGCGAGCCGGCCAGATCAAT
>PNKD01000077.1 GCA_013822265.1 Leptothrix sp. (in: b-proteobacteria) | reverse complement strand
TGGCGCTGATCTCCACCATGGTCTTCCTGGGCGGCATCTACGGCCTGCTGGGCGTGCACTTCATCGCCGCCTTCCAGGTGCTGATCTACGTCGGCGCGGTGATGGTCTTCATGGTCTACGTGATCATGCTGCTCGAGGTGCGCGAGAACACGTCGACCGTGTACTCCAAGCTGCTGCTGCCCGGCCTGGTGGGCTTCGGCCTGCTGGTGGGCACCATCGGCATCAGCATCTGGCGCGGCCTGCCGTCGGTGCCGGCGGCGTCCGCCGGCGCGTCGTTCGGCATCAGCGAGTTCGCGGCCAGCTTTCTCAACGAGTACTGGCTGCACTTCGAGTTGACCTCGGTGCTGCTGCTGGCCGCGGTGGTGGCGGCGGTGGCCGTCATCCGCGTCAGCCGGCGTGCCGCCGGGAAGGCCCCTCATGGATAAGTCGCAGTTGCTGCTCGGCCTGGCCGTGCTGCTCTTCAGCCTCGGGCTGCTGGGCGTCATCGTCCGCCGCAACATGCTGGTGATGCTGATGTGCATGGAGCTCATGCTCAACGGCGTCAACCTCAGCCTCGTGACCTTCGCGCAACAGGCCAACAGCACCGTGGGCGCCGTGCTCGTGTTCCTGGTGTTCGTGGTGGCCACGGCCGAGATCGCGCTGGCCATCCCCATCGTGCTGCTGCTGGTGCGCAACAAGCGCACGCTGCACGTCGACGCCTACGACAGCCTGGAAGGTTGACCGGACCATGCTCACCGCCATCGTGCTGCTGCCGCTGCTGGGCTTCCTGCTCAACGGGGTGCTGGCCACCCGCCTGGGAGGCCAGCGCGTCGGCAAGCCCTTCGTCATCGCCGTGGGTTGCGGCCTGCCGCTGCTGAGTTTCGCGCTCGTCGTCAAGGTCCTGCTGCAGCAGCAGGCGGTGAACTTCGCGCCGCTCGTCGAGGTCGCCTACCGCTGGGCGCTGATCGGCGACACGCCCTTCGAGATCGCCTTCTACTTCGACCGCCTCACCGCCGTGATGGCGCTGGTGGTCACCGGCGTGGGCAGCGTCATCCACATCTACTCGGTGGGCTACATGGCCCACGACAAGAGCTTCGGGCGCTTCTTCGCCTACCTGAACCTCTTCCTCTTCTTCATGCTGCTGCTGGTGCTGGGGCGTTCGCTGCTGGTGCTGTTCGTGGGCTGGGAGGGCGTGGGCCTGGCCAGCTACCTGCTCATCGGCTTCTGGTTCGACGACCTGGCCAATTCGCGCGCCGGCAAGAAGGCCTTCGTCGTCAACCGCATCGGCGACGCAGGCTTCCTGCTCGGCATGTTCCTGCTCTTCCAGGGGCTGGGCACGCTGGACATGGACCGCATCAACGCCGTCTATGCCTTCAGCGGCAACGCCGCGCCGCCGGTCGCCGCCAGCCTGGTGGGGCTGATGCTGTTCATTGGCGCCACCGGCAAGTCGGCGCAGATCCCGCTGCACGTGTGGCTGCCCGACGCCATGGCCGGCCCGACGCCGGTGTCGGCGCTGATCCACGCTGCCACCATGGTCACCGCCGGCGTCTACCTGGTGGCGCGCATGTCGGGCGTCTACATGCAGGCGCCCGAGGCCTCGGCCGTGATCGCCGTGGTCGGCGTGGCCACCGCCTTCTTCGCCGCCACCATCGCGCTGGTGCAGACCGACATCAAGAAGGTGCTGGCCTATTCCACCGTCTCGCAGCTGGGCTTCATGTTCCTGGCGCTGGGCGTGGGCGCGTATGGCGTGGCCATCTTCCACGTCGTCACGCACGCCTTCTTCAAGGCCTGCCTGTTCCTGGGCGCCGGCAGCGTCATCCACGCCCTGGGCGGCGAGCAGGACGTGCGCAAGATGGGCGGCCTGGCCAGGCACATCCCGCTGACCTTCATCACCTTCGCGGTGGCCACGGTGGCCATCGCCGGGCTGCCGCCGCTGGCCGGCTTCTTCAGCAAGGACGAGATCCTCTGGTTCGTCTTTTCCAGCACCCGGGGCGGCCACTGGCTGCTGTGGGCGGTGGCGTCGCTGACGGCGCTGATGACGGCCTTCTACATGTTCCGCCTGCTCTGGCTCACCTTCCTGGGCCCATCGCGCATGAGCCACGAGGTCGAACACCACGTGCACGAGAGCCCGCTGTCGATGACCGGTGTGCTGGTGCTGCTGGCCAGCCTGTCGGCCGTCGGCGGCTTCATCGCCGTGCCCCACTTCCTCGAACCCCTGCTGCCGCTGCCCCCCGTGAACGAACAACTGCACCACTTCGAATTGCCGCTGCTGGTGGGCTCGGTGGTGCTGGCGCTGGCCGGCCTGGCCGGCGCGGCCTTCCTGTACGGCGGCCCGCCCGGGCGCGTGGACGCGCTGCGCGAGCGTTTCGCGGGCGTGCACCGCTGGCTGTCGGGCAAGTACTTCATCGACGAGCTGTACGAACGCCTGATCGACCGGCCGCTGGTGTGGCTGTCCGATGTGATCTTCCTGCGCCTGGGCGACCGCAAGCTGCTCGACGGCACGCTCGACGGCCTGGCCGCCCTGGGCCAGCGCGGCGCCGGGTTGCTGGGCCGCGTGCAGACGGGGCAGCTGCAGTGGTATGCGGCGCTGGTGGTGGCGGGCATCGTCGCCGCGCTGCTGTGGAGCTGGCGCCATGTTTGAAGCCGGCCTGCTGAACCTGGTGCTCTTCCTGCCGGTGCTGGGCATCGCGCTGCTGCTGATGCTGCCCGCGGGGCAGGACGAACTCGTGCGCCGCGCCACGCTGGGCACGATGACGCTGCAGTTCCTGGCCACCACGCTGCTCTACATCCGCTTCGACCCTGCCGTGGCCGGGCTGCAGTTCGAGACCCGCCTGCCCTGGATCGCCAGCTGGGGCGTGCACTACCAGATCGGGCTCGATGGCTACAACATCCTTCTCGTCATGCTCACGGCCTTCCTGGGGCCCCTGGTCACGGCGGGCGCCTTCAGCGCCATCCAGAAGGACGTCAAGCTGTTCTACGCCATGGTCTTCGCGATCCAGTTCGCGATGATGGGCACCTTCCTGGCGCAGGACCTGTTCCTCTTCTATGTCTTCTGGGAGGCGATGCTGATCCCGATGTTCCTGATGATCGGCATCTGGGGCGGACAGCGGCGCATCTACGCCACCATCAAATTCTTCCTCTACACCGCCTTCGGCAGCATCCTGATGCTGGCGGCGCTGATCTACCTGGTGTGGTCGCTGCAGAGCAGCACCGGCGTGCTGTCCTTCGCCTTCGCCGACCTCGTGAAGACGCAGCTGCCGCTGGACGTGCAGACCTGGCTGCTGGCGGCCTTCGCGCTCAGCTTCGCGATCAAGGTGCCGATGGCGCCGCTGCACACCTGGCTGCCCGACGCCCACGTCGAGGCGCCCACCGCGGGCTCGGTGATCCTGGCCGGCGTGCTGCTGAAGATGGGCACCTACGGCTTCATGAAGCTGGGCTTCCCGCTGTTCCCCGATGCCACGGCGCTGTTCACGCCCTTCCTGATGACGCTGGCGGTGGTCAGCATCGTCTACGGCGCCTGCCTGGCGCTGGTGCAGGACGACATCAAGAAGATCATCGCCTACAGCTCGATCAGCCACCTGGGCTACGTCATGCTGGGCCTGCTGAGCCTCGAGATCACCGGCATCCAGGGCGCGGTGATCCAGATGGTGAGCCACGGCCTGGTGGCCGCCGGCCTGTTCCTGATGGTGGGCATGATCTACGAGCGCTGCCACACGCGCGAGCTCTCGGCCTACGGCGGGCTGGCCAAGCTGCTGCCGGTGTACTCGGTGTTCTTCATGGTGCTGACGCTGGCTTCCGTGGGCCTGCCCACGACCAGCGGCTTCACCGGTGAGTTCCTGGTGCTGCTGGGCGCCTTCAAGGCGGCCTGGCCGGTGTACGCGGCCGGCCAGGGTGCGTGGCCGCTGGTGCTGGCGGTGGTGGCCGTCTCGGGCGTGGTGCTGGGGGCGCTGTACATGCTGCGCTTTGCGCTTCACTTCCTCTATGGGCCGGTCAAGGTGCCGCCCGCCGGTGACGGTCAGCACGGGCATGTGCTCACCGACCTCGACGGGCGCGAGAAGGCCATCCTGGCCGCGCTCGTCGTCGCCGTGTTCGCGCTGGGCTTGTTCCCCGACGAGCCGATGCGCAAGACCGAAGGTGCGGCCAAGGCCTACCAGCAGCTGGTGGCCACGCCCAGGGCGCCGGTGATGGCGGGGGGGATACGATGAACACGCCCGGCTTCTTCATTGCCATGCTGCCCGAGCACCTGGTGCTGCTGGGCATGGTGCTGCTCATCGTGCTCGACGTCGCCGGCCGCGGCCGCCGCGCGGCGCTGCCGCTGGCGCTGGCCTGCACCGGCGCGGCCTCGCTGGTGGCGCTGGTGCTGGCGGTGCAGGGCTACAGCGCGGCGCCCTTCGCCGGCCACTTCTCGGTCGACCCGGCCACGCTGCTGGCCAAGGCGCTGGTGCTGGCGCTGGCGCTGCCGGTGCTGCTGATGTCGCGCGGCGACTTCGGCCCCGCCGCCGACGCCCGCGAGACCGGCCTGGGCAGCGAGTTCGCGCTGCTGCTGCTGTCGTCGCTTTACGGCGCCTGCCTGATGCAGTCGGCCGACAGCTTCCTCACGCTGTTCCTGGGCCTGGAGATCCTTTCGCTGCCCGTCTACACCCTGGTGTTGCTGGCCTACCGACGGCCTGAAAGCGCCGAGGCGGCGCTCAAGTACCTGGTGCTCGGCGGCACCGCATCGGCCACCTTCCTGATGGGCGTGTCGCTGATCTACGGCGCCACCGGCTCGATGGCCATCACCGCCTTCGTGCAGGCGCTGGGCTCGGGCAGCACGATGGCGCAGGCCGCCACGGTGCTGGTGGTGGTGTCGTTCTTCCTCAAGGCCGCGGTGGTGCCCTTCCACGGTTGGGCGCCCGACGCCTACGAGGCCGCCACCGTGCCCGTCACCGGCTTCATGGCCGTCATCGTCAAGGCCGCGGCGCTGCTGGCCGTGGTGCGCCTGTTCGGCAGCGCCACGCTGGCCACGCCGATGCTCGAACTGGTGGCGGTGCTGCCGCTGCTGTCCATCGTCTGGGGCAACCTGGCGGCGATGAAGCAGGAGAGCTTGCGGCGCATGCTGGCCTACAGCTCGATCGCCCACGCCGGCTACCTGTTCTTCGCGCTGCTGGGCGCGCCCGAGGGCCGCCTGCAGGCCGTCACCTTCTACCTGCTGGCCTACGGCGTGTTGAACCTGCTGGCCTTCGCCGCCTTGCCGCCGGCCGACGACGACCTGCAGCGCGACCGGCTCGACCACCTCAAGGGCCTGTTCCACCGCTCGCCCTATGCCGCGCTGATGATCGGCATCGCCATGCTGTCGCTGGCCGGCATCCCGCCCTTCCCGGGCTTCGTGGCCAAGTTCCTGATCTTCAAGAACGTGTTCGCCGCCGGCCACGCCACCTGGGCCGTGCTCGGCCTGGTGGGCAGCTACCTGGGCATCTACTTCTACCTGCGCGTCGTCCAGTTCATGTTCATGAGCCCCGACGCGGCAGCGCTGCCCACCTCCGGCGAGAGCACCATCGCGCGGCGCTGGGCCGGCGTGGCCAGCGGCGCCTGCCTGGCCGCCACGCTGGCGGTGGCGGTGTTCCCCGGCTGGGTGCTGGCGCGGCTGTAGCAGGCCGGAGCGGCCGCGCGCTCTCAGCCGTCGTTGCTCACGCCCGAGGCCACGTGCCCTGCGGGCACATGCGGCGAGGCGTTCTCGATGTGGCCGGTCTGGTCGTCGAAGAAGAAGTCGGGCTCGAACTCGCGCAGGAAGCTGCCTTTGGGCAGGCCGCCGAGGAACATCGCCTCGTCGACGTCGATCTGCCAGGCCATCAGCGTGCGGATGGCGCGCTCGTGCGCCGGCGCACTGCGCGCCGTGACCAGCGCGGTGCGCAGCCGCATGCCGGCCGCCGGCTCGCGCTGCAGGCGGTGCAGCGCCTCGAGCAGCGGCTTGAACGGCCCGGGCGCCAGCGGCGTGCCGGCACGGTCGCGCTCATGCGTCTGGAAGGCGTCCAGCCCCTGCGCCTGGTAGACGCGCTCGGCCTCGTCGCTGAACAGCACGGCGTCGCCGTCGAAGGCGATGCGCACCTCGTCGGGGTGGGCCGCACTGGCGCGCGCGCTGTCGGGGTAGACGCGCGCCGCCGGCACGCCGGCCCCCAGCGCCTGGCGCACGTCGGCCTCGTTGGTGCTGAGAAAGAGGTTGGCTGCCAGCGGGCGCAGGTAGCGCCAGGGCGATTCGCCGCGCGTGAACACGCCGCGTTCGATGGCCAGCCCGTAGTGCTGCGCCGAGCGGAACACGCGCATGCCCGAGACCGGGTCGTTGCGCGACAGGATCACCACCTCGACGCGCTGGCGGTGCTGCGGCGTGGCGTTGAAGGCCAGCAGCTTGTTGACGAGCGAGAAGGCCACGCCGGGCGGCGCCGGCTGCTCGACGCGCTGCAGCTGCAGCTGCATGTAGGCGCGGTCGTCGCCGGCCTCGAAGACGCGGTTCTCCTCCTCGAAGTCGAACAGCGCGCGCGAGGAGATGGCCACGACGAGCCGGCCTTCGAGATGGGTGGGCATGGTGGCTGCATGCTACGCCGTGGCCTCGGCGCCGGGGGGTGCGCTGCCCGGCGCGATGGGCCGCCGTGCGCCCCGCGGCCGGGTGGCCCGGCTGCGGCCGGGGCCTGGTTCGTGCGCGGCACAATGGCGGCACTTGGCTGCCGTGACCCTGGATCACCGATGAATGCGCTGTCGACCCTCATCCTCGCCGCCGGCCTGGCCGCCGCGGCATTGCCGGCACCGGCCGCGCAGGCCCACCAGCACGGCGTGGCCCGCCTCGACGTGGCGGTGGAGCCCAGCCGGGTGACGCTGTACCTGTACACGCCGCTGGACAACCTGCTGGGCTTCGAACGCGCGCCGCGCAGCGACGTCGAGCGCCAGCAGGCCGATGCCGTGGCGGCGCGGCTGCAGGCCGCCGACCGGCTGTTCCGCGTCGACGGCAAGGCCGGCTGCAAGCTGGCCAAGGTCACCCTCAGCTCGGCCGCGCTGGGCCTGCCCACCGCCGCGGCCGCACCCGCCGCGGGCGACCATGCCGACCTCGAGGGCCGTTTCGAGTTCGCCTGCACCGCGGGGGCCAGCGCGGGCTTCGTCGAGGTCTCGCTGTTCGAGGCCTTTCCGCAGATGAAGCGGCTCGAACTGCAGCTCATCCTGCCGCGCGGCCAGATGAAGGCCACGCTCGTGCGCCCGGCCACGCGCGTGACGCTGGTGCGGTGAGGCGCGCGCGACAAGGCCCGCGCCTGCGCGCCGGCGCCCGCACCCGGAGCTGACCCGTGCTCAGCCTGCAGCGCGTGCGCTACGCCTGGCCCGGCGCGGCGGCCGATTGCCTGGACATCGCCGAGCTGCAGGTGGCCACCGGCCGCAGCGTGTTCGTGCATGGCGAGAGCGGCTGCGGCAAGAGCACGCTGCTGGGCCTGATGGCCGGCGTGCTGGTGGCGCGCGAGGGCCGCGTCGAGCTGCTGGGCCAGGACTGGGCGGCACTGCCCGGGGGCCGCCGCGACGCGCGGCGCGTCGACCACGTCGGCGTCATCTTCCAGCAGTTCAACCTGCTGCCCTACCTGAGCGTGCTCGACAACGTGCTGCTGCCCACGCGCTTCTCGGCACTGCGCGCCTCGCGCTGCGGCGGCAGCCCGGCGCTGGCGGCGCAACGGCTGCTCGAGCGCGTGGCCCTGCCGGCGCCGCTGTGGCGCCGGCGCGCCGACGCACTCAGCGTCGGCCAGCAGCAGCGCGTGGCCGCGGCGCGAGCGCTCATAGGCACGCCCGAACTCGTCATCGCCGACGAGCCCACCTCGGCGCTGGACGCCGCGCGCCGAGACGACTTCATGTCGCTGCTGATGGACGCCTGCCACGCCGCCGGCAGCACGCTGGTCTTCGTCAGCCACGACGAACGCCTGGCCGCGCCCTTTGACGAACGGCTGTCGCTGCCCTTCCTCAACCGGGCGGCGGCATGAGAGCCTTGCTGCACATCGCCGCGCGCAGCGCCTGGAACCGCCGCGGCACGCTGGCGCTGGTGGTGCTGTCGATCGCGCTGGCCACCGCGCTGCTGCTGGGGCTGGAGCGGCTGCGCACCGACATCCGCAGCAGCTTCTCGCAGGCCGTCAGCGGCACCGACCTCGTGGTGGGCGCGCGCACGGGGCCGGTGCAGTTGATGCTGTACGCCGTGTTCCGCGTTGGCGGCGCCACCAACAACATCAGCATGGACAGCGTGCGCGCCATCGCCGCGCACCGCGCCGTGGCCTGGACGGTGCCGATCTCGCTGGGCGACTCGCACCGCGGCCACCCGGTGCTGGGCAGCACGGCGGCCTACTTCGAGCGCTTTCTCTACGGCGACCGCCAGCCGCTGGTGATGGCCAGCGGCCGCGCCTTCGCCGGCACGCTGGACGGGCTGTACGAAGCCGTGCTGGGCGCCGAGGTCGCGCAGGCGCTGGGCTACACGCCGGGCCGGCGCATCACGCTCGCCCACGGCCTGGCGACCGCGCCCGGCGACCTGGGGGCCGCGCATGGCGACAAGCCCTTCACCGTGGTCGGCATCCTGGCGCCCACCGGCACGCCGGTCGACCGCACGGTGCACGTCAGCCTGCAGGCCGTCGAGGCGCTGCATCTGGACTGGGCCGGCGGCGCGCCGCTGCCGGCCGCCGCGGGGCTGAAGATCGCGCCCGAGTTCGCGCGCAAGTTCGACCTCGAGCCCAAGCAGGTCACCGCCGCGCTGGTGGGCCTGAAGAGCCGCGCGGCGGTGTTCAACGTGCAGCGTTTCGTCAACGACTACGAGGCCGAGCCGCTGCTGGCCGTGCTGCCCGGCGTGGCGCTGGACGAACTGTGGGCCGCCGTCGGCCTGGGCGAAAAGGCGCTGCTGGCGATCTCGGGCCTGGTGGCGCTGGTCAGCCTGGCGTCGCTGGTGGCGGTGGTGCTGGCGGGGCTGAACGAACGCCGGCGTGAATTGGCCGTGCTGCGTGCCGTGGGCGCCGGGCCGCGCCACGTGCTGGCGCTGCTGGCTGCCGAAGGCGCGCTGGTGACGCTGTGCGGCGCGCTGTTGGGGGTGCTGGCGGCGGCGGGGGCGGTGCTGGGCGCCGGGCCTTGGGTGCAGCAGCGTTTCGGCATCACGCTGGCCGCCAGCGCGCCCACGGCCGAACAGTGGGGGCTCTTAGCCGCCGTGGTGCTGGCGGGTATGCTTGCCAGCCTGGTGCCCGGGTGGCGCGCGTACCGGCTGTCGCTGGCCGACGGGTTGTCGCCACGCACCTGAGCCACGGGCCCAGCTTTCCAGCTTCCCCCATCCCACGCTGACCGACTGCCGACATGCCCGCCACGCTCCACTTCGCCACTGTGCTCGCCGCCACCGTGCTCGCCGCCGCCCCCGCGCTGGCGCGCAACGATGGCGTGCCACTGATGAAACCGTCGATCACCGCGTCGGCGCCGGCCAAGGGTGCGGCGCCAGCCAAGGGCGCGGCACCGGCCGCCGGGGCCTTTCGCACCATCACCTGGGAATCGCTGGTGCCGCCCGACTGGGATCCGTTCAAGGAGTTCAAGGGCGTCGACCTGGGCAGCCTGCAAGACGGTGACCCCAAGGCCGCGCAGATTTTCAAGCGCATGCGCGAGGTCTGGAACCAGGCGCCGGTGAACACCGCGCTGGTGGGCCAGCAGGTGCGCATTCCCGGGTTCGTGGTGCCGCTGGAAGACAGCAAGGAAGGCATCAAGGAGTTCCTGCTCGTGCCCTATTTCGGCGCCTGCGTGCACAGCCCGCCGCCGCCGGCCAACCAGATCATTCACGTGCTGCCCAAGTCGCCTGCCAAGGGCCTTCGTTCGATGGACGCGGTGTGGATCACCGGCACGTTGAACCAGGCGCAGACCGACTCCTACATGGGCGCGTCGAGCTGGCGCATCGAGGCCGTGGGCGTGGCGCCCTACGAAACCCCGCCGCAGCGCTGACGGCCCGCCGCGGCCCGCCCGCCCCTCGCTGACGCGCATGCGCTTGAACACCCCCGACCTCGCCCGCACCACCTTCGCGGTGCTGTTCATCGGCCTGCTGCTGGGCGTGTCGCTGTGGATACTGCGGCCCTTCCTGGGCCCGGGGCTGTGGGCGGCGATGGTCGTCGTGGCCTCGTGGCCGCTGATGCTGCGCGTGCAGCGCGTGCTGTGGGGCCGCCGCGGCCTGGCCGTGGTGGCGATGTCGCTGCTGCTGCTGCTGGTCTTCGTGGTGCCGCTGGCTGTGGCCATCGTGACCATCGTCGACAACGCCGACCGCCTGGTCGAGTGGGGGCGGCTGGCCGCCGACTTCCACCTGCCCGAGCAGCCGCCGCGCTGGCTCGTCGAGCTGCCCATGCTGGGCGGCGTCGTCCAGAGCGCCTGGGACCAGGCCACGCTGCTGGGCCTGCGCGACCTGTGGCCGCGGCTCACGCCCTACGCCGGCTCGCTGACGCGCTGGTTCGTGGGCCAGGTGGGCAATGTCGGCTTCCTGCTGCTGCAGTTCCTGATCACGCTGGTCGTCGCCACGGTGATGTACGCCACCGGCGAGCAGGCGGCCTCACTGGCGCGGCGCTTTGCACGGCGGCTAGGCGGCGAGCGCGGCGAGGGCGTGATCGACCTCGCCGGCGGCGCCATCCGCGGCGTCGCGCTCGGCGTCGGCGGCACGGCGGCGGCGCAGGCGCTGCTGGGCGGCATCGGCCTGGCGCTGGCCGGCGTGCCCTTCGCCGGGCTGCTGACGGCCGTGATGTTCATGCTGTGCATTGCGCAGCTGGGGCCGCTGCCGGTGCTCGTGCCGGCCGCGATCTGGGTCTTGTGGAACGGCGACACCGGCTGGGGCGTGCTGCTGCTGGTGGTGGGCGTGCTGGTGACGACGCTGGACAACGTGCTGCGCCCGCTGCTCATCCGCATGGGCGCCGACCTGCCGCTGCTGCTGATCTTCTGCGGCGTCATCGGCGGCCTGCTGGCCTTCGGGCTGGTCGGCATCTTCGTCGGCCCGCTGGTGCTGGCCGTGGGCTACCGCCTGCTCGAGGCCTGGATCGCCGACGGCGAGCGGCCGCCACCCACCTACCGCGACTGACAGGCCGCCGGGCTCGGCGCCGCGGCGCTGCCAGCCACCGCCGTCGAGCGAGATCGAGCACCGGCTTGCCGCCGGGTGCAGTCAGTCTCGGCGTCGTCGCCGAGTCTGGTACGCTCACCCCGCGCCCCGTGCGCACTCGCCCGGCGCGCCTGCCCATGCTGCCCAGCCCGAGTTCCGATCCACCCGGCCACGCTGCCGATGCGGCGCCCCATGGCGCCGCGCCGCCGCTGCCGCGACCCGACGCCGCGCCGCCGGCGTGGTGGCAGGACTCGCGCGCGGCCGTGCTGGCGCACGACGCCGCCTGCGCAGCCGAGGCCGCGGGCGACGCCGGCAGCGTCGGCCAGGCGCATGCCGCCGCCGCGCCGCCGCTGCCCGGCCATGCCCACCCGCTGGGCGCCACCCTCATGCGCGAGGGCGTGAACTTCAGCATCTACGCGCGTGGCGCGACGCAGTTGTCGCTGCTGCTCTACGACGAGGCCGGCGAGGCCGAGCCCGCCCGCGTCATCGCGCTCGACGCGCGCTGCCACCGCAGCGCGGACTACTGGCACGTGCAGGTGCCCGGGCTGGCGGCCGGGCAGATCTACGCCTGGTGCGCCGACGGCCCACACGACCCCGCCCGTGGCATGCGCTTCGACGCCGACAGGGTGCTGCTCGACCCCTACGGCCGCGCCGTCGTGCTGCCCGACGGCTACAGCCGCGCCGCCGCCGCGGCGCCCGGCCGCGACGACGCGCGCGCCGCCAAGAGCGTGGTCACCGACGTGCGCCGCTACGACTGGGAAGGCGACGCCCCGCTGCACCGGCCCTTTGCGCAGACGGTGATCTACGAGATGCACGTCGGCGGCTTCACGCGTCACCCCAACTCGGGCCTGGCGCCGCCGCAGCGCGGCACCTACGCCGGGCTGGTGGCCCGCATCCCCTACCTGCTCGAGCTCGGCATCACTGCGGTCGAGCTGCTGCCGGTGTTCCAGTTCGACACCCAGGACGCGCAGCCCGGCCTGGCCAACTACTGGGGCTACTCGCCGATGTCGTTCTTCGCGCCGCATGCCGGCTACGCCATGCGGCCCTGGCAGCCGCTGGCGGTGCTGGACGAGTTCCGCGACATGGTCAAGGCGCTGCACCGCGCCGGGCTCGAGGTCATCCTCGACGTCGTCTACAACCACACCGCCGAGGGCGGCGAGGGCGGCCCCACGTTCAGCTGGCGCGGCCTGGCCGAAGGCACCTACTACCTGCTCGACGACGCGGGCCGCCCGGCCAGCTACTCGGGCACCGGCAACACGCTCAACGCCAACAACGCCGTCGTGCGGCGCATGATCCTCGACAGCCTGCACTACTGGGTCTCGGTGATGCATGTCGACGGCTTCCGCTTCGACCTCGCGGCCATCCTCTCGCGCGACGAAAGGGGGCTGCCCAGCGCGACGCCGCCGGTCATCCTCGACATCGACTCCGACCCGGTGCTGGCCGGCACCAAACTCATCGCCGAGGCCTGGGACGCCGCCGGCCTGTACCAGGTGGGCTGCTTCGCGGGCGAACGCTGGAAGGAATGGAACGGCCAGTTCCGCGACGACGTGCGCGCCTTCGTGCGTGGCGACCCGGGCATGGTCGGGCGGCTGGCGCACCGCCTGTGCGGCAGCCCCGACCTCTACGGCGCGAAGCAGCGCGAGCCGGCGCAGAGCATCAACTTCGTCACCTGCCACGACGGCTTCACGCTCAACGACCTCGTCAGCTACGAGCGCAAGCACAACGACGCCAACGGCGAGCAGGGGCGCGACGGCAGCGACTACAACCTGAGCTGGAACTGCGGCGCCGAGGGCCCCGGCGGCGACCCTGTGGTCGAGGCGCTGCGCGATCGCCAGGTGCGCAACCTGCTGGCCATCACCGTGCTGGCGCTGGGCACGCCCATGCTGCTGATGGGCGACGAGGTGCGGCGCACCCAGCACGGCAACAACAACGCCTACTGCCAGGACAACGAGACGAGCTGGTTCGACTGGTCGGCCGTGCCGCGCCAGGCCGCGCTGCGGCGTTTCGTCGCCGGGCTGATCGCGTTGCGCGGCCTGCGCGAGTCGGTGCGGCGGGAGCACGCGCTCACGCTGTCCGACGTGGTCCGCCGGGCCGATGTGCAACTGCATGGCGTCAGGCTGGGGCAGCCCGACTTCTCGCACGACTCGCACAGCCTGGCGATCTCGGCGCAGAGCCTGTCAGGCGGCCTGCTGATGTATTTCGTGCTCAACGCCGGCGCGACGGCGCTGTCGTTCGAACTGCCGCCGCTGCCGACCCAGGCCACACCGGCCCGCCGGCACTGGCTGCGCGTGATCGACACCGGCCGCGCGCCGCCCGACGACATGCCCGACATCGACCGCGCCGAGCCGGTGCAGGGCCCGCTGCTCGAGGTGGCGGCGCGCTCGGTGGTGATGCTGCTGGCCGAGGGCTGATCGGCGCCGCGGCCGCTTGCCGGGGCCTGATCGCCACGCGCCACGCGCGGCGCGCCGGCGCCGCTCAGCCGATCAACTGCTCAGCCGCTGCAGCAGCGCCGCGGTGGAGGCATCCAGCCCCGCCGTGTCGCCGCTCTTCAGCCGCGGCAGCAGCGCGTTGCACATCGCCTTGCCGAGCTCCACGCCCCATTGGTCGAAGCTGTTGATGCCCCACACCGCGCCGCTGGTGAAGACGCGGTGCTCGTACATCGCGATCAGCGCGCCCAGCGAGCGGGGTGTCAGCGCGTCCAGCACGAAGGTGCTGCTGGGCCGGTTGCCGGGGAAGCTGCGGTGCTGCGCCAGCGCGGCGGCGTCGAACCCCGCCGCGGCGGTGGGCGCGGGCTGGGCGGCGGCCTGCGCCGCGGTCTGGCCCAGCATCAGCGCCCGGCTCTGCGCCAGGCAATTGGCGAGCAGCTTGCGGTGCTGCTCGGCCTGCGAGTGCGCGGGGTGCTTGACGGCGATGAACTCGACCGGGATGACGTCGCTGCCCTGGTGCAGCATCTGGAAGTAGGCGTGCTGGCCGTTGGTGCCCGGCTCGCCCCAGACCACCGGGCTGGTGGCGAAGGGCAGGGCGCGGCCGGCCTCGTCGACACGCTTGCCGTTGCTTTCCATCTCCAGCTGCTGCAGGTAGGCGGGCAGCCGCGCCAGCCCTTGGTGGTAGGGCGCGACGCTGCGGCTGGCAAAACCGTGGAAGTTGCGGTACCAGACATCCAGCAGCCCCAGCAGCACCGGCAGGTTGCGCTCGAGCGGCGTCTGGGCGAAGTGGCGGTCCATCGCGTGCGCGCCGGCGAGCAGGGCGCGGAAATTCTCGGCGCCGACCGCGATGGCGATGGGCAGGCCGATGGCGCTCCACAGCGAGTAGCGCCCGCCCACCCAGTCCCAGAAGCCGAAGGTGGTGTGGATGCCGAAGGCCGCGGCGGCCTCGATGTGGGTGGTGGTGGCGACGAAGTGGCGCTCGACGTGCTGGCCGCCCTGGCTCAGGAACCAGTCGCGCGCGGCGTGCGCGTTGGTCATCGTCTCCTGCGTCGTGAAGGTCTTGCTGGCGACGATGAACAGCGTCTTGTTGGCCTCGAGCCGCGCCAGCAGCGGCATCAGGTCGTGGCCGTCGACGTTGCTGACGAAGTGCAGCCTCTGGCCCAGGTGGCCGTAGGCGCCCAGCGCCTGCACCACCATCTGCGGCCCGAGGTCGCTGCCGCCGATGCCGATGTTGACGATGTCGGTGATGGCCCAGTCGCTGCGCACGCTGTCGGCGTAGGCCAGCATCTCGTCGAGCACACCATGCACCTCGGCGCCGAAGGGCGCGGCGCCGGGCGGCGCGCGCAGCGCGGTGTGCAGCACGGCGCGGCCCTCGGTGGCGTTGACCACGTCGCCGCGCAGCATGGCGTCGCGCCGCGCCTCGACGCCGCGCTCGCGCGCCAGTTCGAGCAGGAAGCGCAGCGTCGCGGTGTCGACGAGGTTCTTGCTCAGGTCGGCGAAGATCTCGGGCGCCTCGAAGCTCAGCGCCGCACAGCGCCCGGCGTCGCGTGCGAAGGCCTCGCGCAGGTCGAGTTCGCGGCCGTGGGCCTCGAAGTGGCCGCCCAGCGTGGCCCAGGCCGTGGTCTGCTCGCAGGGTTTCATCGTCGGGCCTCCTCGATCAAGTGGTCCAGCTTCGCGGCGTCGGCGGCGAAGGCACGAAGGCCCTCGGCCAGCTTCTCGGTGGCCATGGCGTCCTCGTTCAGCGCCCAGCGGAAACTGGCTTCGTCGTGGTGCACGGCGGGCAGCGCCAGCGCCTGCGCGGCATCGGCGTGCAGCCTCTTCACCAGCGGCGCGTCGCTGGCCTGCAAGGCGGCCAGCAGTTCGGGGCTGATGGTCAGCAGGTCGCAACCGGCCAGCGCCACGATCTGCCCGGTGGTGCGCAAGCTCGCGCCCATCACCTGCGTCGTGATGCCATGGCGCTTGTAGTGCTCGTAGATCGCCGTCACGCTCTGCACGCCGGGGTCGTTCGCGCCGCTGCGCGCGGCCTCGTCCCAGGCTCGTCCTTCGATCCGGGCCTGCTTCTTGTGCCAGTCGTAGATGCGGCCGACGAAGGGGCTGATCAGGCGCACGCCGGCGTCGCCGCAGGCCACGGCCTGGCAGAAGGCGAACAGCAGCGTGAGGTTGCAGCGTATGCCCTGGCGCTCGAGCCGCTCGGCCGCGCGAATGCCTTCCCAGGTGGCGGCGATCTTGATCAGCACGCGCTCGCGCGCGACGCCGGCGGCCTCGTACAGGGCGATCAGGCGCAGCGCGCGCGCCACCGTGGCCTCGCTGTCGAAGGACAGGCGGGCGTCGATCTCGGTGCTCACGCGCCCCGGCACCAGCTTCAGGATCTCGGTGCCGAAGCGCACCAGCACGGCGTCGACGACATCGGCCAGCGGCGCCTGCGCGTGCGCGGCCACCGTGTCGCGCAGCAGCGGCGCGTAGTCGGGCGACAGCACCGCCTTGAGGATCAGGCTGGGGTTGGTGGTGGCGTCCTGCGGCGCGAAGGCCGCGAGCTGGTGGAAACTGCCGGTGTCGGCCACCACGGTGGTGTGCTGCTTGAGTTGTTCGAGCTGGTTCATCAGGGGATGCGGGGCGAAACGGCGCCGGGCCGCCACCGCATTAGAACCCGGCAGCCGCGCGGGCCGGGTACGGGCGGGTTTCACGACAATGGCAGGGCAGCGCGGGCCGTTGACAGCCGTCAACCGGGCGGCGATGGTGACGTGCTGCCGACATGACTTCGCTGCCGTTGCGCCCCCGCGTTCGCACGTCCTGGCCCCTGCCCCCCTGGCCGGGCACCGAGCCCATGGTCTCGCCCATGCTGGCGCGCACGCTGCTGCTGGCCGCGCTGCTGCACGTCTGGCTGGTGCTGCTGCTGGGCAGCGCGCCCGGCGGCACGGCGAGGCCGGGGCAGGGCGTGTGGGGGGCGATCAACGTCACCCTGCGCGGGCCCGAGACACCCGGCGCGGCCGAGACGGCGCTGCTGCCCGTGCCCAGCGGGCCGGCCGGCGAGGCCGAGACGCCGCGCTGGGGCGGCGCGGTGCGCGAGGCCGCGCCGGCGCCAAGCCCGGCGCCCGGCGCGGCGCGGCTGGGCGAGTGGGCGGCTACGCCAGCGCCGGCGCCGCCAGCGCCAGCCCCGGTGCCAGCGCCAGCGCCGGTGCTGCCCCCCGAGCCTGCTGAACGAAGTGAATCCGTGCCGCCCGTCGAACGGGTTGCGCCTGCGCTGGCGCGGCCCGTGGCACCGCCTCTGCCGGAGCTGCCTAGGCCCATGCCGCTGCCGACCGAAACGACGTTGGCCGAGCTGCCCCTGGGCCAGCGCGCCAGCCCTTCGCTGTCGGCGCCCGTCGCCGCGGCGCCACTGCCGGTGTTGCCGGCCCCGGCGCCGGCGCTGACCGAGATGCTGCCGCCCCCGTCGCTGTCATCGTTGGCACCGGTGCCGGCGGTGGCGAGTGTGCCGGCGCGGGTGGCGCCACTGCCGGCGCCGCAGCCGGTGCCGACCCTGCCCGCGTTGGCCACCGCGCCCCAGCCCCTGCCCATGCCTGCGCCCCTGCCTGCACCCATGCCCGCGCCCCTTGCCGAGCCCCTGCAGCGCCTGCCGCCGGCCGTTGCCGCGGCGCCCGCCGCCGTGGCGCCGCTGCAGCCGGTCCGCCGCGTGCCGCTCGCGGAGGTACAGGCCCCGCCCACGGCACCGGCCCTGAACGCGGTGCCGGCGCCGGCCCAGGCGCCGGGCCGGGCCGGCGCGCTCGACGCCGGCAGCCAGGTCGGCCGCGACGTGGCCACGGCGTCGTCGGCCGCCGCCAGCGTGCCGCCGCGGCTGAACCTGCAGCTGGCGCGGCCGCGCGGCGGCGAGCTGTCGCGCTTCGCCTCGCCCGGCGTGCTGCAGTTGATGCCGCGCCCGCCCGAGCTGCCCGACAAGCTGGGCAAGGAGATCGCCAAGTCGGCCAAGGAGGACTGCCGCACGGCCCACCAGGGTGCCGGCCTGCTGGCCGTGGTGCCCCTGGCCGCGGATGCGCTGAAGAAGGACGGCGGCTGCAAGTGGTGAGCCGAGGCGCCGCACACGCCTTCGCGCCCTCAGCTCACCAGCAGCGCGCGGAAGTCGTTGACGTTGGTGAAGGTGGGCCCCGGCGTCACCAGGTCGCCCAGCGGCTTGAAGAAGCCGTAGGCGTCGTTGCGGGCGAGGTACTCGGCGGCCTTCATGCCCAGGGCCTGTGCGCGCGCCAGCGTGCTGGGCGTGACGAGGGCACCGGCGTTGTCCTCGATGCCGTCGATGCCGTCGGTGTCGGCGGCCAGCACGTGCACGCCGGGCTCACCCTGCAAGGCGATGGCGCAGCCGAGCAGGAACTCGGTGGCGCGGCCGCCACGGCCCGGCGCCTGACCGGCCGCGGCCTTGTCCTTCACCGTCACCGTGGTCTCGCCGCCCGAGAGGATGACGCAGGGCCGCGCGAACGGCGCGCCGCGCCGCGCCACCGCGCGCGCCAGCGCCGCGTGCACCTTGCCCACCTCGCGGCTCTCGCCTTCCATCTCGTCGCTGAGAATGTGGGCCTCGATGCCGGCAGCGCGCGCCGCCGCCGCGGCGGCCTCCAGGCTCTGCTGCGGCGTGGCGATCATGTGCACCTGATGGCCGTTGAAGATCGCGTTGCCCGGCTTGGGGGTCTCGAAGGCGCCGCTCTCCAGCCCCGCCAGCGCGGCCGCCGGCAGCGCGATGCCGTAGCGCCGGCAGATCGCCAGCGCGTCGGCGCAGGTGCTGCCGTCGGGCACGGTGGGGCCGCTGGCGATGACCTCGGGCGCGTCGCCCGGCACGTCGCTGATGAGCAGCGTGACCACGCGCGCCGGCGCGCACATGGCCGCCAGCCGCCCGCCCTTGATGGCGCTGAGGTGCTTGCGCACGCAGTTCATCTCGTCGATGGCCGCGCCGCTCTTCAGCAGCGCCTGGTTGATGGCCTGCTTGTCCGCCAGCGTCAACCCCGGCGCCGGCAGCGACAGCAGCGCCGAGCCGCCGCCGCTGACCAGGCAAAGCACGAGGTCGTGTTCGGTGAGGCCCTGCGCCAGCTCGGCGATGCGCTGTGCAGCGCGGCGGCCCGCTTCGTCGGGCACGGGGTGGCGCGCCTCCACCACCTCGATGCGGCCGGGCCGTGCCCTGTAGGCCGGCGGCACGTGCGCGTAGCGCGTGACGACCAGGCCCGACAGCGGTGCCTCGGCAGGCCACAGGGCATCGACCGCCGCGGCCATCGCGCCGCCGGCCTTGCCGGCGCCCAGCACCAGCGTGCGGCCGCGCCGCGGGCCCGTGAGGTCGGGCGGCAGCGGCAGGTGGGCGGCGGTGTTGTGGGCCGGCAGCGCACGCTGCACGGCGGCGTCGTACAGGCTGCGCAGGAAGGCGCGGGGGTCGGTGATCGTGGTCATGTCATGCCGGGTGGGTGGGGTCGACCCAGGCCACGGTCTCGGGCTTCTCGACCGGTTGAATGTCGAGGTTGACGGCCACCGCCTCGCTGTCGCTGCGGCAGAGCACGCATTGCAGCGTCTCGGAGGCGCCGGCGTTGATCGCCTGGTGCGGCACGCAGATGAAGTCGCCGGGGCCGGCCACGGCGGTGCGCTCGAGCCGCCCGCCCGAGCGCATGCGCGCCCGGCCCTTGGCCACGCAGATCACGCTCTCTAGGGCGCCGTGGTGGTGGGCGCCGGTCTTGGCGTCGGGGTGGATGTGCACGGTGCCGGCCCACAGCCTGTGCGCGCCGACACGTGCGAAGTTGATCGCCGCCTTGCGGTCCATGCCGGGCGTCTGCGCGGTGTTGGCGTCGAGCCGGCCGGCGGGCGCCACGCGCACGCCGTCGTGCTGCCGTCGGGGCGCAGGGGTCGAGGGATAGCGGCTGTTCATCGGCGTCCTTTTGCGCTGCACTTCGGCGCTCGCCCAGCGGGCGCCCTCGCGACATCGATTGTGCCGCCGGTGCCGCGCGGCGCCGGCAGGGCCGGC
>PNKD01000076.1 GCA_013822265.1 Leptothrix sp. (in: b-proteobacteria) | reverse complement strand
AAAGGCGCCTGATCTAGGCGCAAAGCGCAGCCATAGCTCGGGCTATGGCGAGCATTTGCAACGACGAGCAGGTGCTTTTTGGTGTGATGAGCGGGCATGAACGAAAGACTCTCACCCTCTCAGGCCGCGGCCGGTGCGCGCAGGGGGCCGGGCGCGGGCAGGGCGGCCAGGCGCTCCGACGCCGGGGGGTGCGAGTAGTAGAAGCGCACGTACAGCGGGTCGGGTGTCAGCGTGGCGGCGTTGTCCTCGTGCAGCTTCAGCAGCGCGCTGGCCAGGCTGCCGCCGTCGGCTTGCCGGCAGGCGTAGGCGTCGGCCTCGAACTCATGGCGGCGCGAGAAGAAGGCCATCAGCGGCGAGACGAAAAACGTGAAAGGCGGCAGCGCCAGCATGAACAGCAGCAGCGCCAATGCATCGCTGGGTGCGCCGATGTTGGGCGCCACGCCCAGCCCGGCGTAGAAGCCGCTCTGGCCGGCCAGCCAGCCCAGCAGCGCCAGCCCGGCCAGGCTGAAGCCGAAGATGCCCAGCATGCGCTGCAGCACGTGGCGGTGCTTGAAGTGGCCGAGCTCGTGCGCCAGCACGGCCTCGACTTCCTCGGCGCTCAGTCGCTGCAGCAGGGTGTCGAAGAACACCACGCGCTTGGCCGCCCCCAGGCCGGTGAAGTAGGCGTTGGCGTGGGCCGAGCGCCGGCTGCCGTCCATCACGAACAGCCCCTTGGCCGCAAAGCCGCAACGCTGCATCAACGCCTGCACGCGTGTCTTCAGGGCCTCGTCGGGCAGCGGCTCGAACTTGTTGAACAGCGGCGCGATGACGGTGGGGTAGAGCACCAGCAGCGCGAGGTTGAAGACCAGCCACGTCACCCAGGCGTACAGCCACCACAGGCCACCCGAGGCGCCCATGATCCACAGGACGGTGGCCGCCAGCGGCAGCCCGACCAGCGTGCCGACCGCTGCGCCCTTGGCCAGGTCCATCAGCCACAGCCTGAACGTCATGCGGTTGAAGCCGAACTGCTGCTCGATGCGGAAGGTGCCGTAGGCGTCGAGCGGCAGTTCGAGCAGGCCGCCGATGGCGGCGAAGCCGGCCAGCAGCGCCAGCTGGTAGGCCATCGGCCCCCAGCCCGGCAGCACCTGGGATACGAGCAGGCTGTTGAGCGCCTCGAGCCCGCCGAGCAGCGTCCAGGCCAGCAGCATCGCGCTGCCGAAGGCCATGCTGAAGAGGCCGAAGCGGCCCTTGGCCAGCGTGTAGTCGGCCGCCCGCTGGTGGGCCTGCAGCGTGACGGTGCCCGCAAAGGCCGCGGGCACCTGGTTGCGGTGGGCCGCGACATGGCGCATCTGTCGCGTGGCCAGCCACAGCTTGACCGCCAGCGACAGCAGCAAGGCGGCCGCGAAGGCCAGGGTGACATCGTTGCTCTGCATGGGCAGGAAGTGTAGGCGTCGGCGAGAATCACCGCCTTTGACACTGGCTTGAACCGATGAGCGACACCACGCTGGCCCCGCACGACCAGAACCTGATCTGGATCGACCTCGAGATGACCGGCCTGCTGCCGGACACCGACCGCATCATCGAGATTGCCGTGGTCGTCACCGACCCCCATCTGACGCTGCGCGTCGAAGGCCCGGTCTTTGCCGTGCACCAGAGCGACGCCGTGCTCGACGGCATGGACGCCTGGAACACCGGCACGCACGGCCGCAGCGGCCTGACGCAGCGGGTGCGGGCGTCGACGATCGACGAGGCCGCCGCCGAAGCCCAGGTCATCGCCTTCTTGCAGCAGTACGTGCCCAAGGGCAAGAGCCCGATGTGCGGCAACAGCATCTGCCAGGACCGGCGCTTTCTCGCCCGCACCATGCCGACGCTGGAGGCCTTCTTCCACTACCGCAACCTCGACGTCAGCACGCTGAAGGAACTGGCGCGGCGCTGGAAGCCGGCGGTGATGGAGAGCTTCAAGAAGGCGCAGGCCCACACCGCGATGGCCGACATCCACGAGTCCATCGACGAACTCGTGCATTACCGCCAACACCTGCTGGCGCTGTAGCGCGGCAGGCCCGCGCCCGGCCCGACATGAACATCGAAACCCTGCAGCTCGCGGGCACCAGCCCCGGCTTGACCCACAGCCTGCGCGTGCTGCGCTTCGGCACGCCCGGGCATGGCCCCAAGGCCATGATCCAGGCCGCCCTGCACGCCGACGAAGTGCCGGCGATGCTTGTGGCCCAGGCCTTGCGGGAGCGCCTTTGCGCGCTGGACGCCGCCGGCCAGCTGCTGGGTGAGGTGGTGCTGGTGCCCTGCGCCAACCCGCTGGGGCTGGCGCAGCAGGTGCTGGGGCAGCACGTGGGGCGCTTCGACCTGCGCGACGGCGTCAACTTCAACCGGCAGGTGCCCGATGTCTCGGCCACCGTCTCGGCAGCCGTGCAGGGCCGGCT
Source organism: Leptothrix sp. (in: b-proteobacteria) (assembly GCA_013822265.1). Taxonomy (GTDB): domain Bacteria; phylum Pseudomonadota; class Gammaproteobacteria; order Burkholderiales; family Burkholderiaceae_C; genus Rubrivivax. The sequence continues at coordinate 17,176 of PNKD01000076.1, read as the reverse complement.
GGGCGACGACGCGGCAGCCAACGTGGCCTGCATGCGCGACGAACTCCGGCGCGCCACGGCGGCGCTGTCGGCCGATCACCCGGTCGATGACCTCAAGCTGCAGTTGCTGCGCCTGGCCATCGACGCCGACATCGTGCTCGACCTGCACTGTGATGCCGAAGCCACGCTGCACCTGTATGGCCTGACGCCGCAGGCAGGGCTGTGCGCCGAACTCGGCGCGTTGCTGGGCGCCGAGGCCATCCTGCTGGCCACCGAGTCGGGCGACTCGCCCTTCGACGAGGCCTGCAGCCGGCCCTGGTTCGTCGTGCAGCAGGCCCATCCCGCGCACCCGGTGCCGCTGGCCTGCTTCAGCACCACGGTCGAGCTGCGCGGCGCGGCCGACACCTCGCACGCGCTGGCCGCGCAGGACGCCGATGCCCTCGTCGAGTTCCTGCGCCGCCGCGGCGTGGTTGCAGGCGTGCCCGCGCCGCTGCCCGCCGCGCGCTGCCAGCCGACGCCGCTGGCCGCCAGCGAGCCGGTGCGCGCCCCGGGCTGCGGCGTGATCGTCTTCCAGCAGGCGCTGGGCGCGCAGGTTGAGGCCGGTGCCGTCGTCGCCGACCTCGTCGACCTCGAGACCGGACAGCGCCACTCGCTGCGTGCGCTGTCGTCGGGCGTGCTCTATGCGCGCTGCGACACGCGCTGGGCGACGCCGGGCGAGCGCGTGGCCAAGATCGCCGGCACGACGCTGGCACGCACCGGCAAGCTGTTGGGCCCGTGACGACGCCCGGGCCGCCCGGGCCGGCCGCTGCGGGCTGTCATCGCCCGGTCTCGAAGACTGCATAGACTGTCGACGATGAGCGACCCTTCCCCACCCGCAGGCCGCGTCTTGGCCGCTGCACCTGCCCGGCTTGCGCTGCGCGCGCCCTTGCCCGACGACCGCACCAGCGCGCTGCGCGAGAAGGCGGCGCAGACCGCGGCGCTGCAACTGCTGGACCGCGAGCGGTCCATCCTGCAGTTCAACCGCCGCGTGCTGGCGCAGGCGCGCCGTGCCGACGTGCCGCTGCTCGAGCGGCTGCGCTACGTGACCATCGTCAGCAGCAACCTCGACGAGTTCTTCGAGGTGCGCGTGGCCGACTACATCGAGGCCGTGCGCCTGCCGGGCAGCGGCATCGGCCAGGCCGACCTGGACGCCGTGGCGCAGGCCGCGCACGAGCTCATCGACGAGCAGTACGCGCTTTTCAACCACGAGGTCATGCCGGCGCTCGAGGCCGAAGGCCTGGTGGTGCTCAACCACGCCCAGCGCAACGCGGCCCAGCGCGCCTGGGTCAGCCAGTTCTTCGAGCAGCAGGTGCGCCCCTTGCTGGTGCCGCTGAGCCTCGACCCCAGCCACCCCTTCCCGATGGTGGCCAACAAGAGCCTGAACTTCATCGCCCGCCTCAGCGGCCGTGACGCCTTCGGGCGCCAGAACCAGATCGCCATCGTCAAGGTGCCGCGCGTGCTGCCGCGGGTCATCCGGCTGCCGACCTCGCTGACGCCGGGCCGCCAGGGCTTCGTGTTGCTGACCAGCGTCATACGCGCCCACCTCGGTGAACTGTTCCCCGGCCGCACGGTCGAGTCGTTCTCGCAGTTCCGCGTCACGCGCGACAGCGAGCTCGAGGTCGACGAGGACGACGTCACCAACCTGCGCCAGGCGCTGCGCAGCGGCCTCACGCTGCGCAACTTCGGCGAGGCCATCCGGCTCGAGGTGGTGGCCACCTGCCCCGACGAGCTGACGCGCTTCCTGCTCGAGCAGTTCGAGCTGCCCGAGGTGGCGCTGTACAAAGTCAACGGCCCGGTCAATCTGGTGCGTCTGAACCAGCTCATCGACCAGGCCGACGCCGACCACCTGCGCTTCCCTCTGTTCGAGCCGAGCTGGCCCGCCGGCCGGCTGCCGCCGGGCCGGCCCATCCTCGAGCAACTGCGCCGGCGCGACGTGCTGCTGCACCACCCCTTCGAGAGCTTCGAGCCGGTGGTGCAGTTCCTTCGCGAGGCCGTGCACGACCCCGACGTGCTGGCGATCAAGCAGACCATCTACCGCACCGGCGCGCAAAGCGTGCTGATGGACCTGCTGATCGAGGCCGCGCGCCGCGGCAAGGAAGTGCTGGCCGTGGTCGAGCTGAAGGCGCGCTTCGACGAAGAGGCCAACATCAACTGGGCCGAGCGGCTGGAGGCCGTCGGTGCGCAGGTGGTCTACGGCATCGTCGGCCTCAAGACCCACGCCAAGATGCTGCTGGTGACGCGGCGCGAGACGGTGGGGGCGGCCAAGGGCAAGCGCCCCGCGCAGACACGGCTGCGGCGCTACGGCCACCTGTCGACGGGCAACTACAACCCGCGCACCGCGCGCCTTTATACCGACCTGGGCTACCTGACGGCCGACCCCGGCCTCACCGCCGACATGGACGCCGTGTTCCTGCAACTGGCCAGCCAGGCGCAGGTCAGGCCGCCGCGCCACCTCGTCAGCGCGCCCTTCGGCCTGCACCGGCGGCTGCTCAGGCACCTGCGCCAGGTGGCCGAGGCGGCGCGCGCCGGGCGCACGGCGCGCATCGTGGTCAAGGTCAACGCACTCACCGACCCGGCGCTGATGCACGGCCTGATCGAGGCCAGCGTGGCCGGGGCCAGCATCGACCTCATCGTGCGCGGCGCCTGCATGCTGCCGCCGGGGGTGCCCGGCCGCACCGAGAACATCCGCGTGCGCTCGATCATCGGCCGCTTTCTCGAGCACACGCGTGTCATCTACTTCCGCTGGGGCGACGGCGCCGACGACGAGGTGCTGTACCTGAGCAGCGCCGACTGGATGAGCCGCAACATGTTCCGCCGCATCGAACTGGCCTGGCCGGTGCGCGACGCGGCGCTGCGCCAGCGCATCATCGACGAGGCGCTGGTGCCCTACCTGCACGACCGCCGCGACGCCTGGACGCTGGACAGCGGCGGGCGCTACCGGCGCGTGTCCGAACAGGGCGCCAGCGCCCAGCTCGCGCTGATGCGCCGGCTGGGTTGAAGGCCGTCATGGACCTCATCCTCTGGCGGCACGCCGAAGCGCTGGAGATGCGCGAGGTGCAGGACGACCTCGACCGCGCGCTCACGTCCAAGGGCGAGCGCCAGGCGCAGCGCATGGCCAACTGGCTGAACCGCCAGTTGCCGGCCAGCACGCGGGTGCTGGTCAGCCCGGCGCGGCGCTGCCAGCAGACCGCGGCGGCCTTGGATCGCAAGTTCAAGACCGCGCCGGCGCTGGCGCCCGACGGCACGGTGCATGGCCTGCTGCACGCCGCGCGCTGGCCCGATGCGCGCGAACCCGTGCTGGTGGTGGGCCACCAACCCGTCATGGGCCTGGCCGCGGCCTACCTGCTGGCCGGCCAGCCCCAACCCTGGGCGGTGCGCAAGGGCGCGGTGTGGTGGCTGCGTGGGCGCGAGCGCGACGGCGAATGGCAGATCGTGCTGCACGCCGTGGTGGCGCCCGAACTCGTGTAGCCGGGGCCGGCCGCCGCCTAGGCCGGCAAGACCAGCCGCAGCGGCCCGCTGCGGCCCCAGGTGAGGGCCTCTTCGCGCAGCAGGTAGACCGTGCGCGGATGCGAGTCGGCCCAGGCCGCGGCGTAGTCGATGATGGCGTCGCGCCCGCGCGCGTTCAGCCTCAGGACCTTGTCGCTGACCTCGCCCCGGGCGTGGCACTTGATCACCGCCAGCCGCAGGCACATCACCTGCCAGGCGAAGGTCTCGCTGGCCATCTGCGGCTCGATCTTGCGCAGCCCGCCGCGCTGGCCCAGCACGAGGTCGCCGACGCGGCGCTGCTGGCTCTGCGAGAACCCCGCCGCGTCGACATGGGCCAGCAGGTAGGCGCTGTGCCGGTGGTGGTCGTGGTGCGAGACCATCAGCCCCAGCTCGTGCAGCGCGCAGCCCCAGCCGAGCTCGCGGCGCGTCTCGGCTTCGGCGTCGGGCATGGCGGCGTCGAACAGCGCCAGCGCCACCTGCGCCACGCGCGCGGCCTGTGCGGTGTCGACGCCGAAGCGGCGCTGCAGGTCGACCACGGTGGCGTCGCGCACGTCGCGCGGTTCGCCGCGCAGCGCCAGCAGGCGCTCTTGCAGGTCGAAGATCACGCCCTGGCGCAGCGCGCCCTTGGCCGGCCACAACGTCTCGATGTGGAAGTGCGCGGCCAGCGTATACAGGATGGCCAGGCCGCCGGGCAGCACGGCGCGGCGGTCGGCCTTGAGCCCGGCGACGTCGATGCGGTCGACATGGCCGGCGGCGATGCAGCGTTCGATCAACCAGCGCAGGCCGGCCGGCGTGATGCCGCCGTCGGTCTGGCCCGAGGCCTGCAGCGCCTGCGACACCGCGCCGGCCGTGCCCGACGAGCCCAGCGCCTGCACCCAGTGCTGGCGTGCAAAGGGCTGCAGGCCCTCTTCGAGTTCGGCGCCCGCGGCCACCTGGGCGGCGCGGAAGGCCGCCGGCGTGAGGCGGCCGTTCTCGAAGAAGCGCAGCGACAGGCTGACGCAGCCGACGCCGAAGCTCTCGGCCACCACGGGCGTCGTGTCCTGGCCCAGGATGAGCTCGGTGCTGCGGCCGCCGATGTCGACGACCAGCCGCCGGCCGTGCCCGGGCTGCAGGCGGGCCACGCCGCTGTAGATCAGGCGAGCCTCCTCGCGGCCCGAGATGACCTCGATGGGGTAGCCCAGCGCCTCCTGGGCGCGCAGCAGGAAGGCGTTGCGGTTCTGCGCTTCGCGCAGCGTCTGCGTGGCCACGGCCCGCACCTGCCCGGGATGGAACCCGGCCAGCCGCGCCGAAAAGCGCCGCAGGCAGGCCAGGCCGCGCTGCACGGCTTCTTCGGTGAGCATGCCGTTGGCGTCGAGGCCGGCACCCAGGCGCACGGTCTCCTTGAAGTAATCCAGCCGGCGGTAGCGCCCGGGCTGCGATTGCCCGATCTCGAGGCGGAAACTGTTCGAGCCGATGTCGATGGCGGCCAAGGGCCCGGCCGGGTTGGCACTTGAATCCATGGGGTGATCGTACCTGCGAGCCTTGCGCCAGAATCCCGCGATATGCAGCCGGCGGAGACACACATGAACCAGGGCGACTTCGACACCCTCGTGCCAACTCGTTCGGCGCTCGGCAGCCTCAGCCGCCGACAATTCGTCGGCCGCAGCGTCGGCACTGGCTTCGCCGCCGCGGTGCTGCCGGTGTCGGCGCAGACCATCAAGACGCCCACCGACGGACTGCTGACCGGCGAAGTCTCCATCCCCGTGGGCGGCTTCAAGATGCCCGCCTACCGCGCCGTGCCCGCCGGCAAGACGAACGCGCCCGTGGTGCTGGTGATCAGCGAAATCTTCGGCGTGCACGAGCACATCGCCGACGTCGCCAACCGGTTTGCGCGCGCCGGCTACTTTGCCGTGGCACCCGAGCTCTTCGTGCGCCAGGGCGATGCCGCCAGCTACGGCGAGATCGCCAAGCTCCTCGCCGAAGTCATCGACAAGGTGCCCGACGCGCAGGTGATGGCCGACCTCGACGCCACGCTGGCCTGGGCCAGGGCCGAGGGTGCCGACACCGCGCGCGCCGGCATCACCGGCTTTTGCTGGGGCGGCCGCATCACCTGGCTGTACAGCGCGCACAACCCGGCCATCAAGGCCGGCGTGGCCTGGTACGGCCGGCTCGTCGGCGCCAGCAGTGCGCTGACGCCCGCGCACCCCGTGGACGTGGCGGGCAAGCTGGCAGGCCCCGTGCTCGGCCTCTACGGCGGCCAGGACACCGGCATCCCGCTGGACACCGTGGAGAAGATGAAGGCCGCGCTGGCCCGTGCCGCGCAGGCCGGGAGTGCCGCAGCGAAGAAGAGCGAGTTCGTGATCTATCCCGACGCGCCGCATGCCTTCCATGCCGACTACCGGCCGAGCTACCGCAAGCACGCTGCCGCCGACGGCTGGGGCCGCGCGCTGGCCTGGTTCAAGGCCCACGGCGCAGCATGAATTGCGCGGCGGGCCGCGCCGCCGCCCGGGGTGCTTGACACGCTCGATAAGATCGCATGAACGGGGTCGGCTCTATGCCGGCCCGTTTTCTTGATGACCCTTTTCTACATTGTTCTGGCGACCACGGCCGGCGGCGCGCTGTCGGTGCTGATCGCGGCGTCGCTCACCGTGGCCGTGCTCGGCCGCGTCGTCAAGAGCCTGGTCAGCCTGTCGGCGGGCGTGCTGCTCGGCACGGCACTGCTGCACGTGCTGCCCGAGGCCTTCGAGGGCCGCGACCCGCAGGTGCTGTTTGCCACGCTGCTGGGCGGGCTGCTGTTCTTCTGGCTGCTGGAGAAGGCCGAGATCTACCGGCACGACCACCATCACGACGACGACGGGCATCACCACCATCACCACACCGACGTCGAGCGCGCGGGCCGCGGCGGGGCCAGCGTGCTCGTCGGCGACACCGTGCACAACTTCTGCGACGGCGTGATCATCGCCACCGCGTTTCTCGCCAACCCGGCGCTGGGCTGGGTGACGGCGATGGCCATCCTGGCGCACGAGATTCCTCAGGAAGCCGGCGACTACATCGTGCTGCTGAACGCCGGGTTCTCCCGCGCGAAGGCGCTGCTGTTTAACGCGCTGTCGGGCCTGGCCGCGGTGGTGGGCGGCGTGCTCGGCTACTTTCTCGTCGGCCCTTTCGAGGCCGCCTTGCCCTACCTGCTGGTAGTGGCCTCCAGCAGCTTCATCTACGTGGCCGTGGCCGACCTGCTGCCGCAACTGCAGCAGCGGCTTTCTTGGCGCGAGACGGTGGTGCAGGTGGCCTGGCTGGCCGCGGGCCTGGGGTTGGTGCTTCTGGCCACAGCCGGCCTGCACGCCCACTGAATCTGAATCCGCACACCAGGGCCCGCAAGAAACCTCATGGCGTGCGAAGGTGGAGCGGCGAGTTCACGTTGCCGCCCGCCGATGTTTTGCGCTCAGCCGCGAACGACGAGCACCGGCAGCCTGCTGTGGGTCAGCACCTTCTGCGTCTCGCTGCCCAGCAGCAGCGCGCTCATGCCGCGGCGGCCGTGAGAGGCCATCACGATGAGGTCGCAGCCCTGCGACTTGGCGTGGTCGAGGATCGCCTCCCAGGGGTGCAGCGCTTCGACGGTGTGGCCCTTGAAGCGAACCCCTGCTGCAGCGGCGGCCCCGGTGACGGCATTCACGCGCGCCGAGGCCACTCGCTCCTGCGCATCGAAGAACTCCTGCGGCGGCACCGGCTGCATTTCGGAGATGGCGCTGTAGGGGAAGGGCTCCTTCACCGCCAGCACGTCGATCTCGGCGCCGCACAGCTTGGCCATGCCCAGCGCGGTCTGTACGGCCTGCGCCGTGATGTCGGAACCGTCGGTCGGAAAGAGGATGCGCTTGTACATACGGGCTCCTTGTCAGGTCGGCGGGCCGGCACGGCAGCGTGGCACGGCGTGCCCCGTCTGCGCAACCGAAGTGTGCAGTGCGGCCCGTGATGCGCCTTGACAGGCGTCAAGCGGCGCAGCCTGGCCGCGACCCGGCCCGGCGGCCAGGCTCAGCCGCGCGCCACCGGGCGCCGGGCATCGCTGCACCATTCGCTCCACGAGCCGGGGTAGAGCGCACTGTCGCCGAGGCCGGCGTGCACCATGGCCAGCAGGTTGTGGCAGGCGGTGACGCCCGAGCCGCAATGCTGCACCACGGGGCGCAGCGGCGTGCCCAACGCCTCGAACTCGGCGCGCAACACGGCGGCAGGCTTGAAGCGGCCATCCGGGCCGAGGTTGTCCTTGAAGAAACGCAGCGTGGCGCCGGGGATGTGCCCGGCCACCGCGTCCAGCGGTTCGACCTCGCCACGAAAGCGCTCGGCGTTGCGGGCGTCGATGAGCAGCACGCTGCCGAGTCGCGCCTGCAGTGTGTCGGCGTCCACCGTGGCCATGCCCGGCGTGCTTGCCGGGTAGGGCGGCAGCGCGGTGCCCGCGGGTGGCTCGGTCGACATCGCGCCGCCGGCCGCCTGCCAGGCGGCGATGCCGCCATCGAGCACGGCGACGGCGTCATGGCCCAGCCAGCGCAGCAGCCACCAGGCGCGTGAGGCATAGGGCGCGCCCTGGGCGTCCATCGTCACCACCTGCACGCCAGGGGCGATGCCCCAGCGACCGGCGGTGGCCGCGAATGTTTCGCGGTTCGGCAGCGGGTGGCGGCCGTTGTGGCCGGTCTTGGCGCCACTCAGGTCGTGGTCGAGGTGGGCGTACCAGGCGCCGGGCAGGTGGCCGGCCGCCCACGCGCGGGCGCCGGCGCTGGTGTCGGCGAGGTCGAAGCTGCAGTCCAGCAACACCAGCGGTGTGCCGTCTGCCTCAAGCGCCTGCAGGGCGCCGGCAGTGATCAAGGTGGTGTAGGGCATGAGCGTGCTCAGGTTTCGGTCGGGGGCGCGTCGCTGCGCACTGTGGGGGGACGCAACGTCGTGGACGCGAAGCCGGTGGCAGGGGCGCGTGTCATCGGTGATGGCGCGGCCGCGGCCAGTGCGCCGGTGGCCAGCAGCCGCAGCACGCCGGCCGGGCCGTGTGCAGGCAGACCCCCGCCCACGATGGCCAGCCCCGCGCCGGCGACCCCGCCGCTGGGCGAGAAGTGGAACACCACGCGCTCGCCAGGCTCACCGATGCGCCCCCGTGCCGCCAGCCCCAAGCGGGCCAGGCCAGCCGACGCGCCCGGCGGGCTCACGGCTGCGTGGGTGCCAGGCCCATCTCGCGCCGGTACCACTCATGGAAGTGCTGCATGCCGTCTTCCATCGGGCTCTGGTAGGGGCCGGCGTCGTCGTCGCCGCGCTCCATCAGGGCGCGGCGACCGGCGTCCATGCGCAGCGCGATCTCGTCGTCTTCGACGCAGGTCTCCATGTAGGCGGCCTGCTGCGCGTCGACAAACTCGCGCTCGAACGCGGCGATCTCCTCGGGGTAGAAGAACTCGACCAGGTTCAGCGTCTTCTGCGGCCCCTGCGGGAACAGCGTGCTCACCACCAGCACGTGCGGATACCACTCAACCATCACCGTGGGGTAGTAGGTCAGCCAGATCGCGCCCTGCGTCGGCGCGTGGCCGTTGCCATAGGCCAGCACTGCGCGCTGCCATCGTTCATAGACCGGCGAGCCGGCGCGGGCCAGCGCCTTGTTGACGCCCACCGTCTGCACCGAGTGGTGACGGCCGAACTCCCAACGCAGGTCGTCGCACGTGACGAAGCCGCCCAGCCCGGGATGGAAGGGGCCGACGTGGTAGTCCTCGAGGTAGACCTCGATGAAGGTCTTCCAGTTGTAGTCGCACTGGTGCACGCGGGCGCGGTCGAAGACAAAACCCGAGAAGTCGAGCTGATGGATTGCGCCCAGGCTGGCGAGGTCGGTCGCGACGCTTCGGCCGTTGTTCTCAAACAACAAGCCTTGCCAGTTTTGTACCGGGTAGTTGCGCAGGTTGAGGCAGGGGTCGTGGTCGAAGTGGGGTGCGCCGACGAGCTGCCCGTGCAGGTCGTAGGTCCAGCGGTGCAGCGGGCAGACGATCTGCCGGCCGGCATGGCCACGGCCCTGGAGCATGATGGCCTGGCGGTGGCGGCAGACGTTGGACACGAGCTCGATGCCGGCCGCCGTGTGCACGAGCGCGCGGCCCTCGTTCTCCTGCAGCAAGGCCAGGTGGTCGCCGACCTCGGGCAGGGCCAGGGCATGGCCGAGGTAACGCGGCGCATGGTCGAAGATGAGCGCCTGTTCACTGCGGAACAGGCCCTCGTCGAAGTAACTGGTGACTGGGAGTTGAGTGCGGCTGCGCTCGAGAGCTTCGGGACTGACGCTCAGGTCCGACATGATCCGAGGGGATCCTCCTGTGTGGGGGCATCGACCCCGCCGCCCGGTGGCCCCGCGGGCGGCATGAGAATGAATCGGCCCGGGCCAGCTAGGGCCGTCCCGGACCGGGCTCGAATTCTATCTGCCCCCCCCACAGTCCGGGGCATTCGCCATCGGCGACGGCACGCCGACCCGGTACGTGTCGCGGGGCCGGGTTGACTAGAATGACGCTGTCAAATTTCACGGTCCGAAATGCCCCGCAGCGCTGCCTCCCCCCCCAAAGCCCCCGTCAGCTACGAGCAGGCGCTCGCTGAACTGGACCGCCTGGTGGTGCAGATGGAAGGTGGCCTGCTGCCGCTGGACGAATTGCTCGACGCCTATCGCCGCGGTGCCGACCTGCTCACTTTTTGCCGTGGCCGCCTGCAGGCCGTCGAGGAGCAGGTCAAGGTGCTCGAAGACGGGCAGCTCAAGCCCTGGGCCGCGTCATGAAGGCGACGGACTTCGACGCCTGGGCGCAGCAGCAACTCGTGGATGTCGAGCGGGCCCTCGATGCCTGGGTGCCTGCCGACGTGCCGGCCGGCTTGGGCGAGGCCATGCGCTACGGCGTGCTCGACGGCGGCAAGCGGCTGCGACCACTGCTGGTGCTGGCCGCCTGCCAGGCCGTGAACGGCCTGGGGGCCGCGGCGATGCGTGCCGCGGTGGCGGTCGAACTGATCCACGCCTACTCGCTGGTGCACGACGACATGCCCTGCATGGACAACGACGTGCTGCGCCGCGGCAAGCCGACCGTGCACGTGAAGTTCGGCCAGGCCCAGGCGATGTTGGCAGGCGACGCCATGCAGGCGCTGGCCTTCGAGGTATTGACGCCGATGGCGAACGAGCGCGATGCCGCGCGCCAGCCGCCGCAGCAGGCCGAGGTGCCGGCTGCGCTGCAAGCCCGCCTTTGCGCGCTGCTGGCACGCGCCGCCGGCCACGCCGGCATGGCCGGCGGCCAGGCCATCGACCTGGCCAGCATCGGCCAGGCGCTGGACGAAGCGGCGCTGCGCGACATGCACCGCCGCAAGACCGGTGCCCTGCTGCAGGCCAGCGTGCAGATGGGGGCGGCCTGCGGCGATTGCGGTGCCGTGGCCTGGCAGGCGCTGGCCGGGTACGGTGCCACCATCGGGTTGGCCTTCCAGGTCGTCGACGACATCCTCGACGTGACGCAGGCCTCGGAGACGCTGGGCAAGACCGCCGGCAGGGACCAACACCACAACAAACCGACCTATGTCTCGCTGCTCGGCCTGGCCGCCGCGCGCGATCATGCCGAGGCCCTGCGGCAGCAGGCGCATGCGGCGCTGGCCCGCAGCGGGCTGGGCGACGCCGCCAGCGTGCTGGCGGTGCTGGCCGACAAGGTCGTCGAACGAGAAAGCTGAAATGAAGTCCTCCGTGCTCGGCAAGATCAATGCCCCCGCCGACCTGCGCAAACTGAGCCGGGCCGAGTTGCCCGCGCTGGCCAAGGAACTGCGCGAGTTCGTGCTGCAGACCGTCAGCCAGACCGGCGGCCACCTGGGCAGCAATCTCGGCACGGTCGAGCTCACGGTGGCCTTGCACTATGTCTTCGACACGCCGCACGACCGCATCGTGTGGGACGTGGGCCACCAGACCTACCCGCACAAGATCCTCACCGGCCGACGCGACCGCATGCACACGCTGCGCCAGCTCGGCGGCGTGGCCGGCTTCCCGCGCCGCGACGAGAGCGAGTACGACACCTTCGGCACGGCGCACAGCAGCACCAGCATCAGCGCCGCCCTGGGCATGGCGCTGGCGGCCAAGCTGAAGAACGAGGACCGCCACGCCGTGGCCGTGATCGGCGATGGCGCGATGACCGCCGGCATGGCCTTCGAAGCGCTGAACAACGCCGGCGTCAGCCACGCCGGCGTCAACGCCGATCTGCTGGTGGTGCTCAACGACAACGACATGTCGATCAGCCCGCCGGTGGGGGCGCTGAACAAGTACCTGGCGCGCCTGATGAGCGGCAACTTCTACGAGGCCGCTCGCGAAGGCGCCAAGGCGGTGCTGAAGAACGCGCCGCCGCTGTTCGAACTGGCGCGGCGCTTCGAGGAACATGCCAAGGGCATGGTCGTGCCCGGCACCATCTTCGAGGAGTTCGGCTTCAACTACGTCGGCCCCATCGACGGCCACGACCTCGAATCGCTGATCCCGACGCTGGAGAACCTGCGCGCCAAGCGCGGCCCGCAGTTCCTGCACGTCGTCACCAAGAAGGGCTACGGCTACCAGCTGGCCGAAGCCGACCCGGTGAAGTACCACGCCGCCAGCGGCAAGTTCGACCCGGCCCAGGGCTTCCCGAAGAGCGTGCCCAGCAAGCCCACGTTCACGCAGGTCTTCGGCCAGTGGCTGTGCGACATGGCGGCAGCCGACGAGCGCCTGGTCGGCATCACGCCGGCCATGCGCGAGGGCTCGGGCATGGTCGACTTCCACAGGCGCTTCCCGCAGCGGTACCACGACGTCGGCATCGCCGAGCAGCACGCGGTGACGTTTGCCGCCGGCATGGCCTGCGAAGGCCTCAAGCCGGTGGTCGCGATCTACAGCACCTTCCTGCAGCGCGGCTACGACCAGCTGATCCACGACGTGGCGCTGCAGAACCTGCCGGTGGTATTCGCGCTCGACCGCGCCGGCATCGTCGGTGCCGACGGCCCGACGCATGCCGGCCTCTACGACATCGCCTACGTGCGCTGCATCCCGAACTGCGCGATGCTGACGCCCAGCGACGAGAACGAGTGCCGCCAGGCGCTGACCACCGCCTTCCGCCACGACGGCCCGACGGCCGTGCGCTACCCGCGAGGGGCCGGTGTCGGCGCCGCGGTGGACCCCGCACTGAGCGCCTGGCCCTGGGGCAAGGGCGTGTTGCGGCGCGAGGCGCACGCACGCACCGACGCCCGCGGCGGCCGGCGCCTGGCCATCCTGGCCTTCGGCACACTGCTGCACCCGGCCCTGGCAGCCGCAGAGAACCTGGGCGCCACGGTCGCCGACATGCGTTTCGTGAAGCCGCTGGATGCCGAGCTGGTGCTCGAGCTGGCGCGCACGCACGACGGGCTGGTCACGGTCGAAGAGGGCAGCACGATGGGCGGCGCCGGCAGCGCGGTGCTCGAGTGCCTGGCCAGCGCGGGCGCGCAGGTGCCGGTGCTGGTGCTGGGCGTGCCCGACCTCTTCACCGAGCATGGCGACCCGGCCAAGCTGCTCGCCCTGTGCGGGTTGGACGCCGCCGGCATCGAGAAGTCCATCGTCACGCGCTTCGGCACCCGCCCGGCGCTGGCCGCCGTCAACGGTTGACCCGGTCGGCCGTTCGGCGCCGCCGAACGCTGCATATCAACCGCATGACGCTGCGGTTCGGCAAAAGCTGTCATCCTTGAAAACATGAACCCCCACGCTCACTTCGTTCGCCGCCCCCCAAGGGGGCGCTCAGCGCCCTTCGGGCGGCCGGGCGGGCGCTGACCATGACCAACCTCACCGACGCCCTGCACATCCCCGACACGCAAAGCGCGCGTGACGACCGCCATCTGGCCATCCAGCGTGTGGGCGTGAAGGACGTGAGCTACCCGCTGCAGCTCAGGGTGGCCGGCGCCGTGCAGCAGACCGCCGCGCGCTGGGCGCTGGACGTGGCGCTGCCGGCGGACAAGAAGGGCACCCACATGTCGCGCTTCGTGGCCTGGCTCGACGCACTGGCGCTGTCGAACGAGCCGCTGGACGCCGCGTCGCTGCGCACCCGGCACGCGGCCATGCTCGACAAGCTGGGCGCCGACGAGGGCCGTATCGAGGCTGCCTTCAGCTTCTTCCTGCGCAAGCGCGCCCCGGTGTCCGGGCTGCAAAGCCTGCTCGACTACCAGGGCCGGTTCATCTCCGAGACGCGTGCCGGCGTCACGTCGGTGCATGCGGAGGTGGCCGTGCCGGTGAAGAGCCTGTGCCCGTGTTCGAAAGAGATATCCGACTACGGCGCCCACAACCAGCGTTCGATGGTGACGCTGCGCGTCGAACTGCTGCAGCAGGTCGAGTGGCATGAGCTGGTGCGTTTTGCCGAAGACCAGGCCAGCAGCGAGATCTGGCCCATGCTCAAGCGCCCCGACGAGAAGTGGGTCACCGAGCGCGCCTACGAGAACCCCAAGTTCGTCGAGGACCTGGTGCGCGACGTGGCGCTCGGGCTCAACGCCGATGCGCGCATCGGGCGCTACCGGGTCGACGTCGAGAACTTCGAGTCGATACACAACCACTCCGCCTACGCACGCATAGAGCGCAACTGACGCCCACCCCGGCGTCACCCGACCCCCGACGGGCGCTGCATCAGCGCCCCCGGGGGTTTTTCACGTCTGGACGAAAACCCTGTGACAAACGTCACGGCTGCTTGCACATGTAGGAGTTTGCCCTACAGGTTGGCTGGAAGAAGGTGGACTCCAGTGACGGAGATGGACTGATGTCACCAGCCATTTCATCTCTCTACAGTTCATCACATCGGTGGGTGCCCTGCACCGACCCTGACAACCGCCCCACAGGCACACGACCGGAGCACGATTGATGAACACCGAACAGATCCTTGCCGAAATCCGCGAAGCCAACCTGTCCTACCTGATGCTGGCACAGAGCCTGGTTCGCGCCGACAAGGAGCAGGCCCTGTTCCGGCTGGGCGTCGGCGAAGAGACCGCGACGCTGATCGGCGCGCTGACGCCGGCGCAGATGATGAAGGTGGCCACCGGCAACACGCTGCTGTGCCGCTTCCGCATGGACGACGACATGGTGTGGAACCTGCTCACCAGCCACGGCAAGGGTGCCGCCAACGACGGCATGAGCCGCCTGCACGCCAGCATCCTTATGGCCGGCCGCCACCAGGAAGCGGCGTGACCTAGGCCCCCAGGCTCCCTATCGGTCGCCACCCCCCCGAGGGGGCTCTTGCGACGGACCGGCAGAGCCGGTTCCGTGCAAGGACCTTGATCAAGACACGAAGACGCAGGACGGAGAGAACACCATGGCCCGCAACAAGAGCATCCTGACCGAAGCCCGCCAGATCGAGCGTGCCGTCACGCTGATCAACCTCGGCGCGCGCCTGCAGGTGTTGGAAAGCGAAACCGACCTCAGCTACGAGCGCCTGCTGCGCCTGTACAAGGAAGTGGCCGGCAAGAGCCCGAGCAAGGGCCAGCTGCCGTTCTCCACCGACTGGTTCATGACCTGGCAGCCCAACATCCACAGCAGCCTGTTCCTGAACATCCACGAGTACCTGAACAAGACGGTGGCGCTCGACGAGATCGACGTCGTCGTCAAGGCCTACCAGCTCTACCTCGAGCAGATGCAGTCGCAGGGGCTCGAGCCCTTGCTCAGCGTCACGCGTGCCTGGCGCCTGGTCAAGTTCGTCGACAACGGCATGCTGACCATGACAGCCTGCAAGAAGTGCGGCGGTCACTTCGTCACCCACCCTCACGAGATCGCCCGCCACTACGTGTGCGGCCTGTGCAACCCGCCGGCGCGTGCCGGCAAGGGCAAGCTCGCAGGATCGCTGGGCGCCGAGCCGCTTTTCGCCCACGGTCACGACCACGAGGCCGCCCGTCCGGGGCATTGATCACGGCGCGGCGGCGCGGCGAGCTCAAGGCGCGCGGCGCCCGGCCGAAAACACCGTCATCTCTCTCGTTCATTGTTTGTCTCCTCCTGGCACAGAGCCCTGTGCTTTCCAGCGGGTCCCTCGGGACCCGCTTTTTTCTGGCCGATGCCTGCTCGTCGATGGGTCTCAAGCTGTGTCCGTCTCAGGCCGACATGACCGTAGCAAGCCACTCCTCACGGATCCACCTCCTTGAAGCCCGTCCCGTTCCCGGTCCGCAGCCTTCGCCTGGCTGAACCCCTGCCGTTCGACCTGTGCAACGCGGCCGGGCAGGTGCTTCTGAAGGCGGGCCGAGCGGTCGACTACCCGACGCAGCTCGACGCACTGGCGCGAAGCCCGCTCTTTGCCGACGACGCCGAGATGTCGGTCTGGACGCGCCGGCTGCTGGCGCCGACCGACCTGGCACCGGCGCCGCCGGCGCTGTCGCAGCAGTGGCAGGAACTGGTGGAACAGCTCGAAGAGTCGCTGCTCTCGGTGCGCGCCGGCGGCGACTGGCGCGCGCGGCTGTTCACCGTGCACGGGCGCGCACGGGCACTGTTCGAACGCCGGCCCGACGCTTCGCTTTATCACCATGTCTACCAGGCCGGCCACACGGCGCGCCAATACAGCTGCCACCACGCGCTGCTGTCGCTGGTGATCGCCGAGTACGCCGCGGCCCGGCTGGGATGGTCGCAGGAGCTCGTCGACAGCCTGGGGCGCGCCGCACTGACCATGAACGTGGCCATGCTCGAGCTGCAGGACGAGCTGGCCGCCACGCGGCAGAAGCCCACGCCCGCGATGCGGGCCGAGATAGACGCTCACGCCAAGGCCGGTGCGACCCTGCTGGAGGCCGCCGGATTCGGCGACCGGCTGTGCCTGTCGGTGGTGCGCCAGCACCACATCGTTCAGGACGATGGCCTGCCGCTCGCCGATCAACCCCCCGACCGCCAGCTGGCGCTGCTGCTGCGCCGCGTCGACATCTTCACCGCCAAGATCAGCCGCCGCGCCACGCGCACGCCGATGTCGCCGGTGCGTGCCGCGCGCGAGGCCTGCCTGGGCGCCGACGGCCAGCCCGACGCCCTCGGCGGCGCCATGCTCAAGGCCGTGGGCCTGTACCCGCCGGGCTGTTTCGTGTCCCTGGCCAACGGTGAAGTGGGCATCGTCGTGGCGCGTGGCGAACGTGCCAACGTGCCCCGCGTGGCGGCGCTGCTGTCGCCGCGCGGCAGCCCCCTGGGCGAGCCACTGCTGCGCGACACCAGCCAGGAGCGCTTCGCCGTGCGCACGGCGGTGGCGCCCTCGAGCCTGAAAGTGCGCCTACCGCATGAGCGGCTGCAGGCCCTGGGCTGACGCGCAGCGGCCCCGCGGCGCCCGAGTAGGGGCCGTCCGGTCCGGCTTTTCCGGCTCTGCCGGCCACTGCCGGCAAGACACACTGGTCGCCAGCATGAGCCCGATCTCCGCCTTTGCGTTGCGCGGCCGGCCGCGGCCTCGCCTGCCGTGGCCGCTGCCGGCGTTGCTCGTATGGGCCGCCGGCTGGCTGGGCTGGGCGCTGCTGGGCGCTGGTGGGCTGCCGCCAGCGATGGCCTTTGCCGGCGCGCTGGCCCTGGCCGCGCTCGGCGCACTGGCCTGCCGCGGCCGTTGGCGCCGGGCCATCGCAGCGGCGGGCTTCCCGTTGTCGGCACTGGCGCTGGGCACGGCGGGGGCCATGCCGCCCTGGGTCTGGCTGCTGCTGCTGCTGCCGGTGCTGGCGCTCTATCCCCTGCGCGCCTGGCGCGATGCGCCGTTGTTCCCGACAC
>PNKD01000075.1 GCA_013822265.1 Leptothrix sp. (in: b-proteobacteria) | reverse complement strand
TTCACTGGTCACTGCGTTGCGGATCAGCGCGGCGCGTGCGTCGATCACGGCGGCCAGCGCAGTGCTGCCGAAGGTCGGTCGCGAGAACTCCCCGACGCAGGCTTTGTACAGCGCCAGATGGGCACTGTCGCTGCCGATGTGGTGGGCCAGCGGCCATGCCGTGCCGGACGCCAGGTTCAGCGGCAGGCAATCGCGGTTGCTGCGCAGCGCCTCGTTGTTGTCCCAGGGCCGCCGCCCGAGACGGCCAGCGTCGCCTGCGTTGGCGTACAGGCCGTCGTCGTCGGGCGTGGCGCGGGCGCGCTCGTCGGCGAAGGTGGCGCCGAGTTTGCCGTCATGGTGCAGGCCCGCCGCTGCCCCGCCGGACAGCCGGGAGCGCGAGACTTCAGCGCCCGGACGGCGCAGACGAAGACGCAGCCGGCGCCCCGCGATCGACGCGTTCGACCTTGGGATCGGTCCAGCTGCCCGTGATGTGGAACTCGCGCGTGCTGGCCGCCACCATCGGCTCGCGCAGCAGCCACTGGGCCAGCACACTGCTCAGCGCCAGCGCCGGGTTGATGGCCGCGATGGCCAGCGATGCGGCGCCGGTGTTGATCTCGGGCATGGCGACGACACGCAGGTCCTGCGTTTCGTGCTGCAAGTCGGCCCGGCCATCGACCAGCACCGCGGCCTGCACACCGACGATGCGCAGGTTGTCGGTGCGCGCCACGCCCTGCTCGACGCGCACGTCGCCGCCGACCTTGTCGAAGGCGAAGCCTTCCTGGAACACGTCGCGGAAGTCCAGCAGGAAGCGGCGTGGCAGCGCCTGCAGGCTGAGCACGCCCAGCAGCCGCGCAGCGCCCGGCTCGGCATTCAGGAAGCGGCCCTCTTCGAGCGCGATCTTCATGCGCCCATCCAGGCTGGCCAGCGGTGGCGACAGCGGCGATCCGGCCCAGCTGAGCTGGCCTTCGATGCGGCCCTTGCCGCCGCGCAGCGCGTTGCCAGCGCCCATGCGCTGCGCGAAGCGGCCGCTGTCGGCGAGGTCCAGGCCGAAGTCGAGCACCAAGCGCCTGCCGGCCGACCAAACGCCCTGGGCCTGCAGCGTGGCGTCCGCCGCGCTGACGCGCAGCCTGTCCAGCCGCCACTCGCTGGTGCCGGGGCGGCTGGCGCTGGCGCGGTTGAAGGCGCTGAGCTCGACGGCGCCCAGCGCGCGCTCGCCCCATTGCAGCGCGTCGATCACGATGTCCAGCGCCGGCACGCTGACGGGGCCGGCTTCGGGCGCCTGCGGCAGCAGGTCGCGGTCGGCAGCGGCGGTGGCGCCGGGCACCACCAGGCGGGCCAGACGCGCGCTGATGCGGCCCGGCCCGCCGGCGTCGCGCGGCGAACGCAGGGTGATCGTGCCCTCGAGCTGGTCGGCGCGCACCTGGGCTTGCCAGCCGGTGTCGGCCACCGTGCGCTGCTGCTGCAGCGTCATGGCGACGCCGCTGAAGCGGCGCTGGAAGAGCGTCAGCGCGTCGACGTTCAGCGTCAACTGCGTCGGCATGGCGGCGCCGGCATCGACGCCGGCATCACCGCCGGCAACCCCGCCGGCCCCGCCCTCGCCCATGCCGAGCCGCTGTCGCCAGGCGTCGAGGTCCAGCCGCGGCAGGCGCAGTGCGGCGAGCACGCCGGCCGAAGGCATGGCCGGCGCCGCGGTGCCCACGCCGACGCTGCCCCTCACCACCACGACACCCTGCGCGCCCCCCGCCGCGCCCCCCGCCGCGCCGATCTTGTCCGCCAGTTCGTAGCGGGCCTGAAGCAGTTCGCCGAGCGAGACCGACAGCAACTCGCCGCCGCCCGCCCGCGGCGCCATCTGCACGCGCAGCGGCCAGGCCGCCGCAGCCGGCTTGGCCAGCGGCGCCGGCAGGTCGGCGCCCAGGCCTTCGAGGCTGCTGCTCACCAGCAACTCGGTGCGCCCGCCGACGAAACCCAGCTGCACGCGGTAGGCCGCCTGTCCGCGCAGGCTGCCGCGCAGCGGCGCCAGCAGCGGCAGTTCACCAGCCTTGAGCAGGCCGTCGGCGCTGGCCACGCCCTGGCCGCTGAAACGCAGGCTGCCGTCGGCCTGCGTGCCGCCGTCGAAGCTGGTCTCGCCGCCCAGCGTGCGTGCCCGCACGCCGGCCATGGTCAGCCCGCGCTGCGTGAAGCTGATGCGCCCGCGCGTGTCGGCCAGCAGCGGCGTGCCGGGCAGCAGGCGCACGTCGTTGCCGGCCAGCTGCAGCGCGCCGCGCACGGTCGAACGCCCGGCCGCGCCGATCGGAATCTGCAGCGCCAGCGTGAGCTCGGCCTGGCCGCTGCCGGTGGCCTCGTGCAGCGCACCGCCCAGCCAGCCGCCGACCGGCGTGGCATCGACAAAACGCAGCATGTCGGCGAGTGCGCCGCGCACCTGGCCGTCCAGCCGCAGCACGCCCTCGTTCGCCATGTCCTGGATGCCGCCACGCACCTGGCGCAGCGTCAGGCCCTGCAGCGTGGCGCTGGCCTCGCTCACGCGCATCGCGGCGCGGTCGAACTCCAGCTCGCCGCTGAGCCCGGCCACTGCCGGCCAGGGTGAGGGCCTGTCCGGCGTGCCCGGCACATAGGCCAGCGCCACATCCTCGGTGCGCAGCTTGATGCGGAACACGCCCGGCCCTGGCTGGGCATAGGGAAACCGCCAGAGGTCGCCCTGGACCTCGAAGCTGCCGCCGGTGATGCGGCCGGCGGTCACCGCGCGGGCCACGTAGTCGCGCGCCGCACGCGGCAGCCCGGTGGGCAGGTAAGGCGCCACGCGCGCGGCCTGGGCGCGCTGGATGCGGCCGCTGAGCTCGAGGCTGCCGGGGTAGCGCCGTCCCAGCCCGACACCCTCAGCCGCACCGCTGCGCCAGCGGCCGTTGAGCGTGCCGGCGAGGTCGTCGTTGGCAAAGACCAGGTCCTGCACCGCGACCTCCCACTGCCCCGGCACCGCGGCGTCGGCGCCGCGGCGCCATGTGATGCGCCCGGCCAGGCGCTGCAGGGCCAGCACCGGCGCGTCGAAGACGCCGGGGAAGGTCAGCGTGCCGCCGTGCATGGCCAGCCGCGCCTGGCCACCGCTCTCGCTGGCGCTGAATTCGAGGTCGGCACCGCTGAATCCGGGCCGGCCGGCGCTGCGCCGGCCGTCTGCATCGGCCGCGCCGGCGGCGCCGGCGGCCAGCGCGAGCGCCTGGCCCTTGGCCTTGATCTCGAAGCGCTGCGGGGCATCGATGGGGCCGGTCCACCGGCCGACGAGCCCGCTCACGCTGCCACGCGGTGCCAGCGCGGCCAGCCCGCGGCGCAGGCCGCTGCCCAGCGGCAGGCGGTGCGCCAGCAAGGCCATGGTCGCCAGGTCGAGGCGGTCGGCGCGCACGCTGCCTCCGTCGAAGGCGGCGCCGGCGGCGGCGCGGGAGAGCCGCAGCTGCAGCGCCGACGGCGCCCACGTGACGCCATCGTCGGTTTCGAAGGACAGGCGCTCGGCCTCGAAGGCCAGGCTGCGATCGTCGAGCCGGGCCTCGACGCGGCCCTCCAGACGCTTCAGTTCAAGCGGCGGCAGCGAGGGCGCCAGGCGCATCGCCACCTCGGTCAACGCCACCTCGGCCCCCGTCAGCACCGGGCGGCCGTCAGCGATCGTGACCCAGGCGCGCAGCGTGCCTCGGCCCTGGCTCAGCTCGAAGGGCAACGTGACATGCTGGCGCCAGGCCGCCACGTCGGCGCGCGGCAGCGACAGGCGGGCCTCGCCGCTCCAGCGCCGCCACTGGCTGGCCGGGGCCAGCAGCGGCTGGGTGAAATCGCCCTGCAGCGTGAAACGTTCGCCCCATGGCGGCGGCGGCGTGGCGTCGACGCGCAGCTCGTGGCGGCGCAAGCCGTTGCGCAGCACCAGCTCGACGGCGGACAGGGCCAGCGGCGGCGCCCCGAGCAGCTCGTCGGTCCAGCGCAGCGTGCCGCGGCGCAGCACCAGCTCGGGCAGCTCGAACAGCCCGTCGAGTGCCGCCGATTCAGCCGCCGTGTCGGCCGCCGCGTCGCCGGCGCGCAGCGCCAGCCCGGCGACGAAGAAACGGCCTTCGCGGTCGCGGCGCAGGTCCAGGCTGGCGTCCTCGATCAGCAACTGCGCCAGCCGCGGCTCGAGCAGCAGCAGCGACTTCGGCGACAGCGCCGCCACCACCCGCGCCAGGTGCAGCGCGTCGCGGCCCTGGCTGTCGAGCACACGCAGGTCGTGAATCTCGAAAGAGGGCAGCCAGCCCGCCGAAAGCACACGCAGCTTGCCGATGCGCACCGGCGCGCCCAGCGCCGCCGAGGCGCGCGCCTCGACCTGCGGCCGCCACTCGTTCAGGCGCGGCAGCAGGCCCCACTGCAGGATCATCCAAGCCACGACGCCCAGACCGAACAGCGCCACGACGAGCATCGACGCCCAGCGCAGGACCCGCCGCAGGCGGGGCCTGCGGCGCGGGTCGGCGACCGGCGGTGGGCTTGGGTAGGGAGAGGGCAGCGGGTACATGGGAGGCAGGGAGGATGCGGCGCGCCCGTTCGGCCGGACCCGGACCCTCGCCAATCGAGTTTATCCAGCACGATCTCGGCGAGGTCGCGTTCGGCATCGGTCTCCCGCGGCACGGCGTTGCGGCCTGCCGATGCGTCGCTCAAGCCTGTGCCGGCCAGGCATCGAAGGGCTGCCTATCCAGCCGCGTGGCGCCGTCCTGGCCCTTGCGGATGTTGATGCATGCATGCCAGTTGTCGTCGTCGACAGCCGCGCAGTCCAGCCGGTAGTGGCTGCAGCGGCTCTCGGTGCGCATCAGCGAGGCGCACAGCTTCACTTCGGCGCTGATGATCATGTGGCGCGTCTCGAAGGCCGGGCGCAGCGCGTGCATGTTGGCCGCCCGCAGCATCGGCGCATGGTGGCCGCGCAGTTCTTCGACATAGGCCAGCGCGGCCAGCATCATCGGCGCCTTCTGGTTGTAGAGCACGGGGTTCGGGATCACGACCCCTGCCGCGTCTGCGTGACCCAGGCCGGGCCGTACATCCGGCACAGAAGGCAGATCTGGCAGCCGGCGGGGGAGGTGCTCACGGCCTGGCCACGCGCCCTGCGCAAGACGCCGCAGGGGGCAGGACTTGAGGCATTCCTCGCAGCCGCTGCAGCCGTCGATGCTCTTGATCGTCATGGCCCGGTTGCGCTTGCGGCTCAGCCAGCGTGCGCCCGAGTCGCGCCGTGCGCCCGGGCACCGGGCCCCGGCGGCGCAGGCGGCGGCCTGCATCAGGCGGTCGGCTTCCACTTGGCCCGCCAGCGCGACAGCGCGACGACGCGACAACGC
This sequence comes from Leptothrix sp. (in: b-proteobacteria), assembly GCA_013822265.1. GTDB lineage: Bacteria > Pseudomonadota > Gammaproteobacteria > Burkholderiales > Burkholderiaceae_C > Rubrivivax. The sequence goes on along the minus strand of PNKD01000075.1, from coordinate 15,367 downwards.
GCACGATGAAGGCGCCCGCGATCCACGGCCCGCCGCGGCCTGCGTGTGTCGCCTGGCCAGGATCCTGTTCGTGGGAATGGGTGTGCAACGAAGCCGTGGTGCGCCCGATGGGCTGGTTCCTGACGCCGACCGCGCTGTTGTAGGTGCTCCAGGTCTGGCTCGTGACATCGGCGTAGACATGGGTGCGGCGGAAGGGCCCGACGGCATGGTCGGCGGGGGCACCGATCGTGACGCACTGGTAGCAGCGGGTCGTGGCGCCGCCCGAGCCCGTGACACCGCGCGGCCCCCCAGCTGGGTGGCTGTGTGGCCGCGCCTATGGTGGGCGCGCCGGGCACCGTGCTGGTGGTGGTGCTGCTGCCGCCGCCACCGCAGGCCACCAGGGCGATCGAGGCCAGCAGGGTGAGCCGGCTGGGGGCGAGCGACGCTGGTGTAGAGATCGAGAAAGTCATCGGGGAGTCCTTCGTGAACAGGAAGGCGAGGATCGCGTCCCGCAGGAACGGAGTGAAGTTTCTGGGCCGAATGTGGAGAAACGATGGGGCGCAGGATTCAAGCGTGATGCGGGCGCGGCGCCGCCAGCACCCCGTGCTGCCCCCGTCTCGGGCGGGCCTGGGGCACCGCCGCTCGAGCCAGCCTGTGCCGCCTATTTCCTCGGTCCGGACGCGACCGCATCGGGTGCCGGCGCTCTTGCGGGCCGGCAAGCCAAGGCCATGCCCTGCTGCGGCGCGAAGCATGTTCCGGAGACCGAAGCCACTTCGCCGGCAACGCGCTGAACGTCTATCGTGCGAGTGTGCTGGAGCGCCAGCCCCATTGGTCCATCAGACGCTGGTCGCGCGCGCTTTCTGCTTCTATCGAGTCCTTCGGCAGTTGCTCGAGGCAGTCCTGCAGCACCTGGGGGTCCGGCTTCTCGGGCGGCCCGGCCTGGACCTGCAGGCGTGCTGACTTGCCATCCCAGGCGAACGGATTGCTGTATGCCGGCGCGTCGGGAAGACAGTCGTCCCTGTAGAGCGGCGGGCCCTCCGAGGCGAAGGGCGAGAACGAGATGGTCTTCTCGAAGATCAAGGGCCTGCCCGTCGGCGTGGCCGGCCATCGCGGCATGCTGCTGACAGCCTGGCGGGCCAGTCGCTCGACGGCCGCCGATGTCGACCACAGCGTGTCCAGCCTGGCCAGGCTGCCGTCGGGCGCGATCTCCACCCGGAACCGAACCATGCCTTGATCGGGCCCCTCGACCGCCGTGCCCATCATGCTGCGGACCTGCTGGCCCCAGGTGTAGCGGTAGCCCTTGCTGTTCTTCAGCTTGTAGGTGGAGGCGAAGGCCCACTCTCCTGCCGTAGGCGCAGGCGGCGCCGCCATGGATGCAGGGGCGCGGGGCGCGGCCGGCGCCACCAGCAGGCCGACCTCGGGCAACGGGATGGGTGCAGGCGGCAGAACGCGCGCTCCCGCCCCGACGGGCTGAGGTTCGGGTTGCGGCGCCGGCTTCTCGGGCGTCGGCGGCCGAAGGACCAACAACGTGATCGTCTGCTCGCGTGGCGGCGGATCAGGCCTGTCCTCGAGCGCACCTTGGTGCGTGGACGCCAGCACGAAGGCCAGCGCATGCCAGGCCAGGGTAAGGGCCACACCAAGGGCGGGCCTGCCGCCGGTGTAGGGCACGGCTGGGGTGCGCAGGGCCACGGTCGCTCCGGGCCCTACAGTGGGTTGTGCCCGTGCAGTGCAGTCAGCTCCGACCCACAAGCCTGGACGCACGAGGGCTGCGAAGGAAAACCCACCCGTCAGCTCTTGTTGCTCGCGCGCGCATGGGCTTGCATGCCGCCGCGCGCCTTCCATTCGTTGAAGCCGCCATATAGCAGGCGCACGTTCTCGAAGCCGTCCATGCGCAGCGCCATCGCCACCCGGGCCGCGAACGAACTGGTGTTGCAGTAGACGAGGATGGTCTTGTCCTTGGGCAGCCTGGCGCGCTGCGCGAAGACCTGGCGCCACTCGATGTTCGCGGCGCCGGGCACATGCTCCCTGGCGAACTGGGCCGCATCGCGCACGTCGAGCACATGGAACTTCTTGTAGTCCTCGGCCGGGATCTGCTCGGGCAGGATGGTGCCGGCGTTCGCGTCCACGAAGTCGAAGTAGCCCTCGATCGCGTTGAGGGTGACCTTGTCGGCCTTGGCTGCCATGGGCAGGCAGGCGGCACAAGCCAGCGCCAGGGTCAGTGCGATTCGAAGTCGGGACATGGGGGTCTCCAGGGTTTGCAGTTCTTTGGTTCCTGACCGAGAGGGCTGGCGGTCAGGCCTCTTCGACCCAGCCGTCCACCGTGTCGGCCCGATCCAGCCAGCGCACCACCTCGGCCGCCATGGGATGGTTCACGGCGAGGTAACGCTGGCGCAGTCGCAGGCGGTCATCGCCCAGTTGGTCGATGCCCCGGTCCTGCAGGGCATGCAGGTCTTCCTCGAGCATCACCGCGAGATCGGCGCCTGCCAAGGTGCGCGCAGCCTCGCGGAAGGCGTGCATGTAGGCGTAGGCCGGACCGTCGCGGTAGCCGGCCGCCAGCGTGGCAGCGGGAATCAGGCTCAGGTGCGGCTGCAGCGCCGGGTTGATGGCATGCGCCGCGATTCGGGGCCCGATCGCACTCGGGCGCCCCGTGAATCCGCGCAAGTGCAGGAAGCGCGACATCCGCGGTCCGTCATTGACCGGGTAGTTGTCCCACAGCGTCGGCTTGCGGCGCAGCGATTCGGCCACACGCGCCAGGTGGCCGGTGCCGAATTCGCGGGCGCAGATCTCCTCGCCCGTCCAGTAGACGCCGACGCGCGGATCGAGCCGACGCCCGAGCTCATCGAGGTAGCCCGCAGGGCGCTCGCCGAAGACGACGTCCAGCATCCTGTCGTCGGAGTAGTAGGTCGGGCACATCACGACCCGGCTGGCGCGGGTGGTGGCCAGCGCGGCGTGCACGACCTCGGCCTCCCGCGCGGCCAGGTCCGGCAGGTCGCCGCGTGTGTCGTCGAAGAGGATCGCAAGATCGTCGATGCCGATGTCGTCGAGCGCACGGAGCTTGGCGACGAAGTCCGCCTTCGCGGCCCCGGTGTAGTCGCGGTACAGCTCGTAGGGGCTGAGCCCGATGCCGAAACGCAGGCCCAGGCTGCGGCAGTGCGCCGAGAGGTCGGCCAGCTGGGCGAAGGCGGCTGGCGGGTGCGGCTCGCGCCAGCGTCGGCGCAGGAAGGCGTCCGCCTTCGGGGCATGGTGGAACCAAGAGTAGCCCAGTTCGCGCAGTTGCGTCAGCACGCGCTTGCGGTCCTCTTGGGCCCACGGCTTGCCGAAGTAGCCTTCGATGACCCCCAGCTCTGGAACCACTTGCCCGCCCTTCATGGTCTAGAAGACCAGCACCTTGTCGGCTTCGATGGTCCAGTCGGCCAGCTGGGCCAGGGTGCTGCGCCTGGCGCCTTCGATAACCTCGTCCTCGCGCAGGCCGCGCGCGTCCATGCAGGTCCCGCACAGCGCCACCTCGCCCTTGCGCAGCACCTTGCCGAGCATCAACTGCATGTTGTAGTAGCCCTCGGGCACCTTCTGGCCACCCTTGGCGCAGGCCACGGCGTCGGCCATCAGGAACAGCCTGACCTGCTGGTCATCCTTGCCTGCCACTGCGGCTGCCAGGCGCAGGGCGTTGTAGGCGCGTTCGTTCCCATAGGGCGCGTCATTGAGGATGAACAGGATGGCGGCCATGGTGGTTCCCTGGTCGTTCACAGGCCCGTTTCAGGCACGTTGGACCGGCAGGCCCGCTGCCTGCCACTCGCTGACGCCGTCGAAGGTCTTGCGGGCGCGGTAACCGCGTGCCTGCAGCAACTTCACCGCCTCGTCGGACATCAGGCAGAACGGGCCGCGGCAATAGGCGACGATCTCCACGTCACGCGGCAGTTCGGCCAAACGCTGCGCCAACTCAGGCAGCGGCATCGATCGCGCGTAGGGCAGGTGGGCCGTGTCGAACTCCTCCTGCGGCCGCACGTCGAGCACGAGCACCTCGCCGCGCTTGGCCTGTGCGAGCAGTTCCTTGCGGCCGACGCTGGCCAGCCGGTCGGGCTCGGCCATCATCTGCTGCAGTGCCAGGCGCAGTTCCAGCAGGTGCTCTTCGGCCACCTGGCGCAGCGTCACGCCGAGGTGCGCCACGTCCTTGCCGCTCAGCCGGTAGACCATTCGTTTGCCCTCGCGCCGGCTCTGCACCAGCCGGGCTTCCTTCAGCGCCTTCAGGTGCGCACTGGCCAGCTTGACGTCTACGCCGACCTCGGCGGCAACTGACTCGACCGCCTTCTCGCCCTGAGCCAGCATCTCCAGCATCTCCAGCCGCTTCGGGCTGGCCAGGGCCTTGCCCACGCGGGCGACCTGCTCGTACAGAAGATCCTTGAGTGTTCGGTTGTCCACGGTGTATATTCTAAAGGTCGTTGGGATGAAAGGTAAATAGCCTGTCTGGCACCTCAGCGCCCGGCCTCTTGGAGACAGCCATGGATCTCGAACAATTCGTCCTCGCCCATGAACCGGCCATCCGGCTGGGCTTCTTCGTCGGCGTCTTCGCGATCGTGGCGCTTTGGGAGCTGGCTGCACCACGCCGCGCGCTGACGGTGTCCAAGGCCTTGCGCTGGGGCAGCAATCTCGGCCTGGTGGCGCTCAATACGCTCATGCTGCGGCTGCTGTTTCCGCTGGCGGCGGTGGGCATGGCGGCCTTCGGTACGGTCAATGGCTGGGGGCTGCTCCACCACTTCGACGTGCCGTTCTGGCTGGCCGTGCCGCTGGCGGTGGTCGCGATGGACTTCGTCATATGGCTCCAGCATGTGATGGTGCACGCCGTGCCGGCGCTGTGGCGGCTGCACCAGGTGCATCACGCCGATCTCGACTATGACCTGACCACCGGTGCGCGCTTTCACCCGATCGAGATCGCGCTGTCGATGCTGATCAAGTTTGCCACCATCACCGTACTCGGCCCGCCGGTGCTGGCCGTGGTGATCTTCGAGGTGCTGCTCAACGCCACGGCGATGTTCAATCACGGCAACATCCGCCTGCCGGCCGCGGTGGACCGGGTGCTGAGGTGGATCGTCGTCACGCCGGACATGCACCGCGTGCACCACTCGGTCGAGGACGACGAGACCAACTCCAACTTCGGCTTCAACCTGCCCTGGTGGGACCGGCTGTTCGGCACCTACCGCGCCCGGCCGCGCGCCGGTCATGACGCCATTGTCATCGGCATCCACGGCCACACCGATCCACGCGCGGCGGCACGGCTGGACGGCATGCTGCTGATGCCGTTCAAAGGCAAGGTCGACGGCTACGCCATCAACCGCCGCCATTGGTCGGACGAGCCCTCGGGCGAGCGCGCCTCGTGATGAACAAGACGGCGATGCGCTGGGTGCTGGGCCTGGCACTGGGGGTGGCGATCGCCTTCGCGCTGGCCTGGCGTGATCGCCTCGACGCGGCGGCACTGCAGGCCTGGGTGGAAGGTGCAGGGGCGGCGGGACCGGTGCTGTTCATGGGCCTTTACGCGGCGGCCACCGTGCTGTTGCTGCCGGGCGCGGTCGTCACGCTGGCCGGCGGCGCCTTGTTCGGACCGCTCTGGGGAACGCTGTGGAACCTGATCGGTGCGACCGTGGGCGCCGCGCTGGCCTTCCTCATCGCTCGCCACTTGGGTGCGGACTGGGTGGCGCGTCGCGCCGGCCCGCGCCTGCAACGGCTGAACGAGGGTGTGGCGTCCGAAGGCTGGCGCTTCGTCGCGTTCGTACGGCTGGTGCCCCTGTTCCCCTTCAACCTGTTGAACTACGCGCTGGGTCTGACCCGCATCTCGTTCGTCACCTACCTGCTCGCCACCTGGGTCTTCATGCTGCCCGGCGCGTTGGCCTACACCTGGCTCGGCCATGCCGGGCGTGAGGCGCTGTCGGGTGGCGACGCTCTGGTGCGCAACATCACCATCGCCGTATCACTGCTGGCAGCCGTGGCGTTGGTGCCGAGAATGGTGCGCAAGCTTCGGTCAAAACCGATGCTGGAGGCGCTCGACCTGAAGCGCGAACTCGACGCGGGTGAGGATGTGCTGCTGCTGGACGTGCGCAGCGCCGCCGAGTTCTCCGCCGACTTGGGACACATCGCTGGAGCCCGAAATGTGCCGCTGGAGGAGTTGCCCGAGCGGCTGGCGGAGTTCGAGGGCCGCAAGCAGCGGCCTGTCCGCCTGATCTGCCGCACCGACCGGCGCTCGGCCCAAGCGGCGCGCTTGCTGTCCGAGGCGGGGTTCAGCGATGCTCTGGTCATCCGGGGCGGGATGACCGCATGGCGCGATCATGGGTGGGCCGTCGTGGGCGCCTGAAATGCACAGCGAAATGAAAGCCGAAGTGATGCCGATGTCGACCAAACCCTTATCCAGGCCCGCAGTGTGGGGCTTGATCCTCGGCCTGCTGGCCATCGCCACCATCGTGGCATCCGGCATCGGCTATCGGCTCGGCGGGTGGCACTTCACGCGCGGCCTGCAGGTCTCCGAGTGGGCGACCTATGGTGCCGCTGTCGCGCTCGTCCTGTCCGGGCTTGGTCTGATCCAGGCCCGGCCCCGTGCGGCGCGGCGTGGACTGTTCATTGCCGTCCTCGGCTTGCTGGCGGCCCTGCTGCCGCTGGGATTGGCCGTGCAGTGGGAATACGCCGGCCGCACCACGCCGCCCATCAACGACATCAGCACCGACACGGCCGATGCCCCGGTGTTCTGGGACATGCCCAACCCGACCGACTACCCGGGCGCGAAGTCTGCCGCTCTGCAGCGTGCGGCCTATCCCGACCTGGCACCGTTGAAGCTCGGTCTGCCGCCAGAACAGGCGTTTGCGCAGGCCTTGTCGGTCGCCAAGCACAAGGGCTGGAGCATCATCGCCAGCGTGCCCGCCGAGGGCCGCATCGAAGCGACCAGCAGCAGCCTGCTGTATGGTTTCACCGACGAGGTCATCGTGCGGGTGAAGGCCGCAGACGGGGGTTCGCTTGTGGACGTGCGTTCGCGGTCGCGGCTCGGTCGCATCGACCGGGGTGTGAACGCCAAGCGCACCCGCGACTACATGGCTTCCCTGCAGGCGCGCGCGACGGCCGACATGCCGCGACCGTGAGCGAGCCGATCTGTCTCGACCGCAACGCCACCAAGCCTGTGGCGCCGGAAGTGCTCGACGCGATGCTGCCGTGGCTGCGTGCGGAGCACGGCAATTCGTCCAGCACCCACCCTTGCGGTCGGCGCGCCGCGCAGGCGGTGGCCGCAGCTCGAGGACAAGTGGCCTAACTTCTCGGCGCGGCCGCGCAGGAGATCGTGTTCGCCGGCCGCGCGACCGACCGCATGCGCAGCTCGAGGCCGGCGCGCCCGGCCTGCACCTCAATGGCCCTCCGCAGCACCGGCTGCCGAACACCCTGCACGTCTGCTTCCCCGGCTTCAGCGGCCACGCCCTGCTGGCCGATGCCGCAGACACGGGGGCAGCGTCAGTCGGCTCGGCTTGCCACGCCGAGCACAACGCGGTCTGCGGCGTGCTGGCTGCCATGGGCATCGGTGCGGCGCGTGCTCGGCGCAGTGCAGTTGTCGGTCTGACGTACACATTCGCAGAGTGAGGGGCCGGTCAGCGCCTCGGCTCCGCCGCCCGGCGCGTGCCGAAGCAGGCGAGCCTGGCGATCGAACGGGGTCATCCGGTGGCCGGCGTCGGCCTGGCTGCCTCGCACGCTGCCGACGTGCTCGCCGCGGGGTGACGCGGGTCAAGTTCTGCCAGAGCCGGCCGAGAGTTCTGATGCCTGTGAACGCACCCACGGGTCGGACGTCTGCGGTGCCCCGTCGAACCATCACCCCATGACCCTGGACACCACCTTACCGCCGGTTGCGGCCAGTCTCGCCGACGAGCCGCCCGATCTGCAGGTCGAGGGCCGGCTGAACGCGCTGGCGCGCCTGCAGCGCGGCCTGGTGTTGGCGGTGGTGTCGCTGCTGGTCGCCGTCGGCGTGGTCACCTGGGTGTTCCTGCAGCGCAGCCAGCAGCAGCTCATCGAGTTCAAGGCGCTGTCGCTGGCCGAGGTGGTGGCCCGCCAAGCCGCCAGCGCCCGCACCGTGTACGCCGAGCAGGTGGCGGGCAAGCTGCGCAAGGAAAGCACCGGCGTCCCCTCCGAGAACCGCCCAGTTGCGCCAGGCCCTGGCCGAACGTGAACGCATGGAGTTGGAAGCACGCGCACAGCAGGACAAGCTGGATCACCTGTCGCGACTGGGCGTGCTGGGTGAGATGTCCAGCATGCTGGCGCACGAGTTGAACCAACCGCTGGCGGCCATCGGCAACTTCGCGCGCGGCATGGCACGGCGCATCGAAGCCGGCAGGGTGGAGCCCGGGCCGCTGCTGTCCGCCAGCAACGACATCGCAGAGCAGGCGCAACGCGCGAGCGGCATCATGCAGCGCATTCGCGGCTTCGCGGGCAAACGCCCAGTGCGGCGCGAGCGCCTGGACCTGCGCGCCACCATGGACGGCGCGGTGGCGCTGTTCGTCAGCATGTTGCCCCTGGCGCCCAGCCTGGAGCAGACCGTCGACGACGACGCGCGCGGCCCCTGGGTGCAGGCCGACCGGCTGCAAGTGGAGCAGGTACTGCTGAACCTGATGAAAAACGCGTTGGACGCGATGGCGGCGCTACCGCCGCCGCAGCGCCGCATCTTGCTGCACGCACGGCCCGATGGCGATCACTTCCGCGTCAGCGTCGCCGACAATGGCAGCGGCCTGGCGAGCGAAGCCATCGAGCACCTGTTCCAGCCCTTCTTCACCACCAAGCCCGACGGCGTGGGCCTGGGGCTCGCCATCTGCAAGCGCGTGGTGGAAGCGCACGGCGGCAGGCTGTGGGCCGAGCCAGGCCCGCAAGGCCGGGGCCTCACCCTGCACTTCACGCTGCCCCGCAGCACCCCGGAGCCCGACGCATGAGTGCCATGCCCTTAGCCGACGCCATTGTCTACGTCGTCGACGACGACAGCGCCATGCGGCGCTCGGTGGTGTTCCTGGCCGAATCGGTGGGCTGGCGGGCGCGGGGTTTTGCCGACGCCCAGAGTTTTCTCGCCCAGACCGGTGCCAGCGCGGTGGGCTGCCTGGTACTGGACGTGCGCATGCCCGCGATGAGTGGCCTGGAGCTGCAGCAGGCCATGAACGCGCGTGGCCTGCACCTGCCCATCATCTTCATCACCGGGCACGGCGACGTGTCGATGGCGGTGCAGGCCATGAAAGACGGCGCGGTGGACTTCATCGAGAAGCCTTTCAAGGACCAGGTGCTGCTGGACGCGACTGCGCAGGCCGTGCGGCGCAGCCATGCCGCGGCGGCCCAGAGCAGCCAGCATGAGCATGCGCGCCAGCGCTACGAACAGCTGACGCTGCGTGAGCGCGAAATTGCCCTGCGCGTGGCTCGCGGCCAGCCCAGCAAGCTGATTGCTCGCGAACTGGGCATCAGCGACAAGACCGTGCAGGTGCACCGCACGCACATCCTGGAAGAGATGAGCGTGCACTCGGCAGCCGAACTGGCGCACCGTCTGACCCAGATCGACCCCGCTTTGCAGCAAGCGCAGCCCCCCCCCGCTGAAGCGGGAAGTGGGCATTGCGGCGTCAGGCACGACGTGTGAGGGGCGAGTATCCGCAGGCGGCAGCGAGTTCGGCCTGTCCACGAGTGAGATCGCCGCCATGGTGGACGCCACCGTCGAAAGTACGCGCACCACCCGGCGCCGCATTGACCGAGCGCTGATGAACGGCGAGTGGCCGGTCGTTCCCAAGGGCATGGGCAACGGCGCCGCAAACGGTGTTCGGCGCCTCCTTGTCGATGAGATGCACTCGCTGTTCCAGCGCCGTCGATTGCCCAAGCTGTTCCAGTTGAAGCCCGGCGAACGACAACCGCTGGATCAGGAAGTGCCGTTGTCGTGGAGCACAGCGCCGAGACGCCGACGATCACCAACGACAGCAGAGGGGCGCAAGCCGGCCCCTCTCGCCAGATCGTTCAGCGCTTGTTCAGCAACCCACCCAGCAGGCCGGCGAGGTCGCCCAGGCCGCCTGCGCCACCGCCGCCGCCCAGGCCGCCCAGGCCGCCCAAGACCGAGGCCAGGTCGCCCTGAGGCAGTTGGCCCTGCGGCGTCAGCTTGTCCACCACCTGCGGCAGCATGCCGGCCAGAGCGCCCAGGGCGTCCTGCGGGTTGATGCCCAGTTGGCGCGCGAAGCCGGCCACGGCGTCGTTGTTCAGCACCTGGCCCAGCGCGTCGGCAGAGACGGGCTGGTTGGGGCCGGTGGAGATCCACGAGGCCACGGTGTCGCCCAGGCCGCCCTTCTGCATCTGCTGCACCAGGCCGCCCAGGCCGCCACCCCGCCCCAGCAGCGCCAGGATGGCCTGCAGCGGGTCGGCGGGGCCGGCGGCCGAACCACCGGTGCTGGCGCCGATGGCGCCGATGACGTTGTCCAGCAAACCCATGTTGATGTCCTCTCGCAGTGGTCGGGGTGGAAGGCGCACTTTGCCTGAAGTCGCCGCGCCGTCAAAAGCCGGCGCTGCCGACGGCCGCGCGGCAGGCGTTTGCGCCCGTCACGCGGGGTCGCCCAGCGCCAGGCCCAACCAGCCCAGCAACGCCAGCGGCGCGGTATCGGCACGCAGCACGCGCGGCCCCAGAGCCACCGGGCTGAAGCCGGCGGCCACGGCGGCGGCCTGCTCGTCGGGCGCCAGCCCGCCTTCGGGGCCGCTGAGCGTGGTCACGGCCGTCACGCCGGCCCAGGGCAGCGAGCGCAGCAGCGGCGCGCCGGGGCGCAGGCTGAGCAGCAGCGCCAGCGGTGGCGTGGCGCCGGCGCGCGCCGTGGGCAGCCAGTCGGCCAACTCGCGCACCGGCGCCACCATCGGCACACGCGCGCGCCCGCACTGCTCGCATGCCGCCACGGCGATGGCCTGCCAGTGTGCCCGCTTGCGCGCCGCGCGCTCGCCGTGCAGGCGCAGCACCGAGCGCGTCGTCATCAGCGGCTGGATCGCGGCCACGCCCAGTTCGGTGGCCTTCTCGACCAGCGCGTCCATGCGGTCGTTGGCCGGCATGCCCAGCGCCAGCGTCACCGCGATGGGCAGCTCGCGGGCCACCGGCTGCGGCGTGCCGACCTGCACCTTCACCTCGCTGCGGCCCATCGCCAGCACGGTGGCGGGCCAGTCGTGGCCGCCGCCGTCGAAGAGCACCAGCGCATCGCCAGGCTGCACGCGCCGCACCTGGGCGTGGCGCGCGGCCCCGGCGGGCAGCGCGAACTCGGCATCGGCGACGAGCGGTTGTTCGACGAACAGGCGCAGCGTCATGGGTCAGGCGTCGAGCAGGGTTTCCACCGCCAGCGCCACGCCGGCCAGCGCGGCGTCGTGGCCGGCGGGCGCGGCCAACATCAGGCCCACCGGCAGGTCGCCCGGCGCGTGGCAGGGCAGCGTGAAGGCGCAGCCGTCGAGAAAGTTGATGGCGAAGGTGTTGCGCAGCAGCAGGCCGTTGGCCTTGAAGAAGGCCTCGTCGCTGGCCACCAGCTCGGCGATGGGCGGCGCGGTGATGGGCACCGTCGGGCAGATCAGCGCGTCAAAGCCGGCCAGGCGCTGCGTGACGCGGGCGATCCACTCGCGCCGGCGCATCAGGATGGCCAGGTGTTGGGCCGGCGTGACGCCCGCGCCCGCCGCGATGCGCAGCGCCACACGCGGGTCGAAGCGATCGCGCTGCGTGCGCAGCGCCTCGGCGTGCGTGGCGTGGGCTTCGATGGCCGACAGGCCGCCGGGGGCGTTGATCTGCGCGATCTCGGCCAGTTCGGCCAGCGGCAGCGGCACGAGGGCTGCACCGGCCTGCGACAGCCGCTGCAGCGTGCGCTCGAAGGCCGCGGCCACCGCCGGTTCCAGCGTGTCGAGCAGCAGCGTCTGCGGCAGCGCCAGCCGCAGGCCGGCCACGCTGCGCGGCGCCACCGCCAGCGGCGCGCCGGCCAGCACGCCGTCGACGACCAGGCAGTCGTCGACGCAGCGCGCCATCGCGCACACCGTGTCGAGCGTGTGCGAGAGCGCAAACGCGCCGGCCAGCGGCGTGCGCGCCTGCGTGTTCTTGAAGCCCACCAGCCCGCACAGCGCGGCCGGGATGCGGATCGAGCCGCCGGTGTCCGAGCCCAGGCCGGCCACCGCCTGGCCGAGCGCCACCGACACCGCCGCACCCGCCGACGAACCGCCGGGAATGCGCGCCACCGCCGCGTCGGCGGGGTTGCGCGGCGTGCCGTGGTGGGGGTTGATGCCGACGCCGGAGAACGCGAACTCGCTCATCGCCGTCAGGCCCGTGATCGCCGCGCCGGCGCGGCGCAGCCGGGCCACGGCCTGGGCATCGTGAGCCGCGGGCGGGGCGCCCGCGCGCAGCGTCGAGCCGGCCATCGTCGTGCGGCCGGCGATGTCGTAGAGGTCCTTCACGCTCACCGGCAGCCCGGCCAGCGGTGGCCGCGGTGCGCCCGCGGCGAGCGCGGCGTCGGCCGCGCGGCCGGCGGCACGGGCCTCGGCCGGCAGCAGCGCGGTGTAGACGGCGGCGGCCGCCGGTGCGGTTGTCGCGGCCAGCACCCGTTCGAGCAGCGCGGCGTGTGCGCCGGGGTTCGTCAGGCGGGCGCGCAGTTCACGGATGGGGGGCAGCAGCACGTCGTGTTCTCGGTGTTCGCGTAGAGGCCGTGCCGGCCGCAGTCGCGCGCCAGCTCCGGCGCGGCCATTTTCTCGCAGCCGCCGCGGTGCGCCCGCGGCCTGGCGTGGCCCACGCTCCTAGACGCGGTCGCGCAACGCGCGCCGCAGCACCTTGCCCACGTTCGTCTTGGGCAGGTCGGCGCGGAACTCCACCACCTTGGGCCGCTTGTAGCCGGTGAGGTTGGCCTCGCACCAGGCGCGCACGTCGGCCTCGGTGGGCCGCGCCGTGGCCGGCGCCTGGCGCACCACCACGGCCTTGATGGCCTCGCCGGCGCGCGCGTCGGGGATGCCGACGACGGCGCACTCCTGCACGCCGGGCATCTGCGTCAGCACGTCCTCGACCTCGCCCGGGTAGACGTTGAAGCCGCTGACGAAGATCAGGTCCTTCTTGCGGTCGACGAGGCGGACGTTGCCGTGCTCGTCCATCACCGCGATGTCGCCGCTGCGCAGCCAGCCGTCGGCCGTCATCACGCGCGCCGTCTCGTCGGGGCGCTGCCAGTAGCCGGCCATCACCTGCGGGCCGCGCACGGCCAGCTCGCCCGGTGTGCCCGCGGGCACCACCTGGCCTTCGTCGTCGAGCAGCGTGACCTCGGTGGACGGCAGCGGCAGGCCCATGTGGCCGCTGTAGGCGGCCGTGTCGACCGGGTTGCAGGTGACCGACGGGCTGGCCTCGCTCAGGCCGTAGCCCTCGCACACGGGGCAGCCGGTCTTCTCGAGCCACAGCCGCGCGGTCTCGGCCTGCACCGCCATGCCGCCGCCCACGCTCAGGCGCAGGTGGCGCCAGTCGACGCGGTCGAAGTCGGGGTGCCGCACCAGCGCGGCGAACAGTGTGTCGACCGCCGGAAAGCTGTGGAAGCGCTGGCGCGCCAGCTGGCGCAGCAGCGCCGTCAGGTCGCGCGGGTTGGGGATCAGCAGGCAGCAACTGCCGGTGTGCAGCCCCAGCATCATGATGACGTTGAAGCCGTAGATGTGATGCAGCGGCAGCGCGCTCACCGTCACCGGCTGCTCGTCGGCCGGCACGCGGGCCAGCGCTGGCTGGTACCAGGCGCGGCTTTGCAGCAGGTTGGCCACGAGATGGCGGTGCAGCAGCACGACACCCTTGCTCACGCCGGTGGTGCCGCCGGTGTACTGCAGCAGCGCGATGTCGTCGGGCCCCAGCGTGGACGGCAGCAACGTCATGCGGCGGCCTTGCGCCAGCGCCTCGGCAAAGCGCGTTGCGCCCGGCAGCTGGAACGAGGGCACCAGCATACGCACGCGCCGCGCGACGTGGTTGACCAGCGGCCCCCTCAGCGGGCCCAGCATGTCGCCCAGGCTGGTCAGCAGCACGTGCCGCACCGGCACGCGGTCGAGCACCTGCTGCAGCGTGGCGGCGACGTTCTCGATGACGACGACGGCCTGGGCGCCGGCGTCCTTGAGCTGGTGTTCGAGTTCACGCGCCGTGTGCAAGGGGTTGACGTTCACCACCACCAGCCCGGCACGCAGGATGGCAGCCACCGCCACCAGGTACTGCGGCACGTTGGGCAGCATCACCGCCACGCGCTCGCCGCGCGCCAGGCCCCGGCCCTGCAGCCAGGCCGCCAGCGCGCGCGACAGGTCGTCGAGCTGGCCGTAGGAGAGATCGCGGCCCAGGCAGCGGCAGGCTGGCCGCTCGCGGTACTGGCAAAAGCTGTCTTCCAGCAACGCCACCAGCGAAGGGTAGAGATCGGTAGCTACCTCGGCCGGCACGCCGGCGGGGTACTGCCTGAGCCAGATCTTCTCCATCACCGCCTCGTTGACCTCGAGAAGGAATTCTGACGGCTGGCTGACGCCTTCCTATCAGGGGATTCGATAGCGGCTGCGGTGGCCGCGCCTTCACCGAGGCGCAGGCGCTGGCCAAGTGGTTGCCGCCCTACGGTTTCACCTGCGAGGTGCATCACCTGGAGGCCCGCGTCGGCGGCAGCTTTCGCATGACGTTCCACAACTTCGGCAGCGGCCTGGGCCACAGCTTCGGCGGCGAGTACCTGGAGCTGCGGCCCCACGAGTGCATACGCTACAACGACCGTTTCGACGACGCCGGCCTGCCCGGCACGATGGAGGTCACGGTGCGGCTGACGGCGGTGTCCTGCGGCACCGAGTTGCAGGTCGAGCAGGCCGGCATCCCCGAGTTGATCCCGCTGGAGATGTGCGTTCTGGGCTGCCAGCAGTCGCTGGTGCAACTGGCCGCGCTGGTGGAGCCGGACATCGCGGGCTGAGGCTGCCCGACGCGGCGCGCCGCGTCGGGCCGGCCAAGGCAGGCGAGAGGGCATGAAAAAGGGCCGACGACGCCGGCCCTTCCTCGGGGTTCGGTGCCCGCAGCGGCTACTCGATGGCCTTGACCATCTCCTCGACCACCTTCTTGGCATCGCCGAAGACCATCATGGTCTTGTCCATGTAGAAGAGTTCGTTGTCCAGGCCGGCGTAGCCGCTGGCCATCGAGCGCTTGTTCACGATCACCGTCTTGGCCTTGTAGGCCTCGAGGATGGGCATGCCGTAAATGGCGCTGCCCTTGACGTGCGCGGCCGGGTTCACCACGTCGTTGGCGCCCAGGATGATGGCCACGTCGACCTGGCCGAACTCGCCGTTGATGTCGTCCATCTCGAAGACCTGGTCGTAGGGCACCTCGGCCTCGGCCAGCAGCACGTTCATGTGGCCCGGCATGCGCCCGGCCACCGGGTGGATGGCG
>PNKD01000074.1 GCA_013822265.1 Leptothrix sp. (in: b-proteobacteria) | reverse complement strand
TGCCGCCGCCGAGCCAGAAGCTGGTGGCCACGCTGGCGATGAGGTTGCTCAGCCGTGTCTCCGGGCTGGCGGTTTCGTCGGCGGGGCGCCCGGTCGCGGCCTTGGCGGCATCGTCGGGGTTCTGCACGATGACGCCGATGGCCACGCGCATGCGCTTGCGCTGGCCGCTCTCGTCGACCGCGCCGGTGAGTTCGGCCGCGCGCTGCTTCATCGGCTCGGCGGCGAACTGGTGGAAGGCCAGAACCGCCAGCACGGTGGCGACGATGGCGGCCACCAGCGCTGCCTGCTCACGCGGCTCGGGCAGGCCCAGCGCGCGCACGCGCGACCCCAGCCAGGGGCCGAGCAGCAGCGGCATCACCAGTTGCACCCCCAACTGGATGAAACCGCCCAGTGGGAGGCGGTCCAGCGGCTCGTAGAACGCACTCGGGCCCAGCATCACCAGCAGCGCCAGCAGCACGATGACGCCGAAGGAGCACGTGCGCAACCGCGCCCAGGGCACGCTGAAGACCGCGTACTGGCGGTAGCGGGTGAACCAGCCATGGCCGCTGCCGGTGAGGTCGACGGGCAGCGGCTGGTCGAGGCGGGTGACGAGGGCGGGCGCTGTTTCGGCCATGGTCGTCAGCCTAACCGCCCGCGCGGCCATCGCGGCGGCGTGCGACCAATCCGGCCTGCGGCGCGACCAGACCCGTGCGCTGCCGTGCGAGCCCGGCGCGAGTGTCGGGCGCAGACACGCTAAGCTGCGCGGCCCTGTCCCCGCGGGATTTCCGGCGGGCTGCATCCCAGGCCAAAAGCAACTCACGGAAACCGCGACCATGTTCCGCACCGCCACCGCAGGCAGCCTGCCCAAACCCGCCTGGCTGGCCGAGACCCGCAAGCTCTGGCCGCAGTGCAAGGCCGAGGGCCCCGAGCGGGCCCAGGCCAAGCTCGACGCCACGCTGCCCGCGCGGCTGACCATCGTCGACACCGTGGCCGAGGCCAAGCGGCGCGCGCCGGCGGCGGGCGCCCGGCCGGCCGACGAGCACCGGGCGGCGAAGTGAAGATCGGCCGGCTGTGGCAGCCGCACCGGCCGATCTTCTGGCTGATGCTGGCCTTCAACGCGCTGTCGTCGGCCTGCGCCTGGGCGATGCGCGCGCTGCCGCTGAACACGGTGGCGCTGCTGCTGCTGGCCTTCGTCGCGCTGCTGAACGTGGGCTTCGGCCTGGCGGCGGCCTGGGCCCTGCTGCGCGCGCCGGCGCCCGGCGAACCCGACGCTACAGCGGCTGGAAACCGCTCTTGCGGATGATCTCGGCCCAGGTGCGTGTGTAGGCCTGCTCGCGGGCGGCCAGTGCCGGGGCGTCCATGAACTCGACGGCCAGGCCCAGCGCCGTCAGCCGGGCCTTCACCTCGGGCTGTGCGAGCACGCGCGCCAGCGCCGCGGCAAAGGGCTCGAGCGCGGCCCTGGGCGTGCCCGCCGGCGCGAAAAACCCGTAGTAGGGCAGGGCCTCGAAGCCGGCAAGGCCGCTCTCGGCCAGCGTGGGCACCTCGGGCAGCGTGGGCTGGCGTGGGGCGCCGCCGACGGCCAGCAAGCGGATGCGGCCGGCGCGGTGGGCTTCGATGAAGTCGGGCACCGAGCCCACGCCGGCGGCGATCTGGTTGCCCAGCATGTCGGCCAGCATGGGTGCGCTGCCGCGGTAGGGCGCGGGCACCAGGTCCAGCTTGTGGTGGCTGCCCATGAGGCGGACCATGAACTCGGGCGTCGAGGCCGGCGCCGGCACACCGACCACGCCCTTACCCTGGCCGCTGGCCCGTATCCATGCCAGGTAGTCGGCCAGGCTGCGTGCCGGCGTACCGGGCGACACCGCAAAGGCGTTGACGAAACTGGCGAAGCCGGCCACCGGCATGAAGTCGCGCGCGGGGTCGAAGCCGGGGCTCTTCACCACCAGCGGCAGCACGCTGATGGTGTGGTCGTGGCTGATGAACAGCGTGCGGCCATCGGCCGGTGCGGCCTTCAGCGCCTGCGCCGCGAGTTGGCCGCCGGCACCGGGCTTGTTCTCGACGATCACCGGCGCGCCGAGCTCGTCCTTGAGTCGCTCGGCCAGCGTGCGTGCGATGGCGTCGGTGCCGCCGCCGGCCGGGAAGCCGACGAGGATCTTCAGCGGCCGGCTCTCGGCCCGGGCCGGCACGACCCAGGCCGCCGGCGCCGCGGCAGCCAGGGCGATCAGCAGGCCGTTGACGGCCCGGCGGCGAAAAGGCTGGTGCATGGTGTGTTCTCTGGACGAGGGTGGAGCGGAGGTCAGGGCCCGGGCCCGTCGGCGGCCAGCACGGCGAGCACGTCGCTGTGGAACTCACGCCGGTAGAGCACGAAGATCACGCCGGCCGTGCCCGCCATCAGCGCCCAGGGCGAGAAGAACCAGGCCATGGCGGCAAAACTCATGTAGTAGGCGCGCAGGCCGTCGTTGAAGGTCTCGGCGGCCAGGCCCATCACGCGCCCGGCCCGGTCGGCAAAACCCTGGCGCGCGGCGTCGTTCTCGAAACGGTCGTGCGCCGGCGCCGCGGCCACCAGCAGCGCGCCGAAGCTGTACTGGCGCAGGCTCCAGGTGAAGCGGAAGAAGGCGTAGACGAAGATCGCGACCAGCAGTACGACCTTGAGGTCGAACACCAGTACCGAGGTGCGCGCGGCGAACGGAATCTCGCGCACGATCTCGCTGGCCTTTTCGGTCGTCGACAGCACGGCCAGCAGGCCGCCGATGATGAGGATGGTGGTGCTGGCGAAGAACGAAGGGCTGACCGACAGGTTCTGCACCACCACGCCGTCGACCACGCGCACCTCGCGCCAGGTGGTCTGCAGCATCCAGCGCCGGCGTTCGCGGTTGGTCAGCGCCAGCAGCGAAGGCTTTACGGTGGCGCGCTGTTGCGCAAAGCGTGCATAACCCACCCAGGCCGCGAAGAACAGCGCCAGCGCCGTCCAGTCGGGCCAGGGCAGCACGCGCCACAGGGCAGCAAGGGTGTCCATGGTGCGCACTGTATAGCGCCGGTCGCGTGCGCGGCCGGCGGTGCGGGCTCAGCCGCGCAGCATCTCGACGGCTTCGGCCACGCGCTGGCCGAAGGCCTTCGCGGTGGCGATGTCACCGGCCACCATCTCGTCGGCGCCGGCATCCGAAGGCGTGGTCGTCATCAGGCCCGAGGACGAGGCGACGTAGTTGATGTCGTCGCGCGTCGAGGCCTTGCGGTTGCTGGGCATCATGCCGGTGCCGACCCACAGCATGCCGTGCTGCTGGCTGAGGGTGAACAGGTAGTGCAGCGTCGACAGCTTGTCGCCGTTCATCGACGCGCTGTTGGTGAAGCCGGCGGCCAGCTTGTTCTTCCATTGCTGGCTGAACCAGGGCTTGCTCGAGGCGTCGGCGAACTTCTTGAACTGCCAGCTTACGCTGCCCATGTAGGTGGGCGAGCCGAAGACGATGGCCTTGGCGGCGGCGAGCTGCTCCCAGCCGCCCTTTCCATCGAGATCGGGCAGGTTGCCCTCGGCGTCGATGGCCAGCAGCCTGCCGCCGCTGCCGGCGGCCACGGCCTCGGCGACCTTCTGGGTGTGGCCGTAGCCGCTGTGATAGACGATGACGATGGCGCTCATGGGGATGCTCCGGGGGTGTTGTCGGCGGATGCCGGGGTCAGGGGATCAGGGGGTCAGGGGGTCAGGGGGCGAGGTCGAAGACCAGCACTTCGGCGTCCTCGCCGCCTTCAAGGGTCAGCAGGGCCTCGTGGTCCAGGCGGGCCGCGTCACCGGCGTGCAGCTGGCGGTCGTTGACGCGCAGGCCGCCGCGCACCAGCAGCACGTAGGCGATGCGCGCCGGGTCCAGCGCCAGCTCTGCCCGTTCGTCGCCGTTGAAGAGGCCGGCACGCAGCGTGGCGTCGGCGTGCACGGTCACCGAACCCGGCGCGTGTTTCGCGCCGTCGGGCGAGGCGATCGTGACCAGCCGGCCGCGCTTGCTCGCCGCGTCGAAGTGCTTCTGTTCATAGCCGGGCGCGATGCCCAGCTTCGACGGCAGCAGCCAGATCTGCAGGAAGTGCGTCGTCGTGTCGGGGGCGTGGTTGAACTCACTGTGGCGCACCCCGGTACCGGCGCTCATGCGCTGCACGTCGCCGGGGCGGATCACGCCCTTTTCACCAGCGTTGCCCATGCTGTCGGCATGGGCCAGCGCGCCGTCGAGCACGTAGCTGACGATCTCCATGTCGCGGTGGCCGTGCGTGCCGAAGCCGGTGCCGGGGGCGATGCGGTCCTCGTTGATGACGCGCAGGTTGCCCACGCCCATGTGGCGCGGGTCGTGGTAGTCGGCGAACGAGAAGCTGTGGTGGCTCTTGAGCCAGCCGTGGTCGGCGTAGCCACGTTGGGCAGACTTGCGCAGGGTGATCATCTTCGGGGCTCCTTGCAGTGAACTCACTGTAGGCGGCCAGCCCCGCGCGGCCGCTGACCCCGCTTGACGAGACCGTTCAAGCAATGTGAAGAGATAGAGTCCCGGCATGGCCGACCGTGCACACGCCCTCACGCCCGATGCCCTGCTGATGATGGACACCATCGCCCGCACCGGCAGCTTTGCCGCCGCCGCGCGCGAGCTGGGCAAGGTGCCGTCGGCGTTGACCTACAGCGTGAGACAACTCGAAGAAGCGCTGGACGTGCTGCTCTTCGACCGCAGCTCGCGCCAGGCGCGGCTGACGGCCGCCGGCACCGAGCTGCTGCAGGAGGGCCGCCGCCTGCTGCAGGAGATGGACGCCGTGGCCAACCGCGTGCGCCGCGTGGCCAGCGGCTGGGAGACGCAACTGGCGATCAGCGTCGACGACATCCTGTCGATGCCCACGGTGTTCGAGCTCGTGCAGGCCTTCTGCGGCGTGCGCGAGATGCGGCCTGCCGGCGTCGCTGCCGGTTCCGGCGAAAACGAGGGCCCGGCCACGCGCATCCGCCTGCGTACCGACGTGTTGACGGGCACCTGGGAGGCCCTGGTCACCGGGCAGGTCGACCTGGCCATCGGCGTCTCGGCGCTGCACGCCAACCCGGGCGGCGTCGAGCTGCGACCGCTGGGCGAGGTGGCCTTTGTCTACTGCGTGGCGCCGCACCATGCGCTGGCGGCGGTGCACGGGCCGCTGAGCGATGCGCAGCTCGTGCACCACCGCGCCGTGGCCGTGGCCGACAGCGCGCAGCGCCTGGCGCCGATGACCTTGAACCTGCTGCCCGGGCAGGACGTGCTGACGGTGCCCAACATGCGCCTGAAGCTCGAGGCGCTGCTGCGCGGCCTGGGCTGCGGCTTCCTGCCCGAGCCGCTGGCGCGGCCCCACCTGGAAGCCGGCACGCTGGTGCAGAAGTCCAGGGCGCGCGCCGGCACGGGGGCGCCGCTGCACTACGCGTGGCGCGCCGAACGCGGCGGCACGGCGGGCCTGGGCCGGGCGCTGCAGTGGTGGCTGCGGCAACTCGAGAGCCCGACGACGCGGCGCGCGCTGCTCGAGCGCCACGCCGGCCCGCTCTGCTAGGGCCGGCGGTGGTGATGGCCAGGGCACCCGGCGCGGCCTACCGCGGGCGTTTTGCGCCTTCGCCCACCGGGCCGCTGCATGCCGGCTCGCTGGTGGCGGCGCTGGCCAGCTGGCTGGACGCCCGCGCCCACGGCGGCCGCTGGCTGGTGCGCATCGAGGACGTCGACACGCCGCGCTGCCTACCCGGCGCCGCCGGGACCATCCTGGGCCAGCTGGCGGCCTGCGGCCTGCGGCCCGACGAGCCGCCCTGGTACCAGTCCGAACGCGGCGCCGCCTACGCCGACGCGCTGCAGCGCCTGCGCGATGCCGGCCTGGCCTATGACTGCGGCTGCACGCGCCGGGACATCGAGTTGCACTGGCTGGCGCGCGGCCAGCCGCACACGGCGGATGCCGAGCGCGTCTATCCGGGCACCTGCCGGCCCGGGGCCGGCGGCGCCGGCCTGCAAGGCCGGCCAGCGCGGGCGCAGCGTTTCATCGGCGAGGGCGTGGTGCACTGGCAAGACCGCCGCCTGGGCGCGCAGCAGCAGGACGTGGCCGTCGCGGTGGGTGACTTCGTGCTGCACCGCGCCGACGGCCTGTGGGCCTACCAGCTGGCCGTGGTGGTGGACGACGCGGCGCAGGGCATCACCGATGTCGTGCGCGGCGAGGACCTGGCCGACAACACGGCGCGCCAGATCCTGCTGCAGCGCGCGTTGGGGCTGCCCACGCCGCGCTACCTGCACACGCCGTTGGTGCTGGCCGCCGATGGCCGCAAGCTGAGCAAGCAGAACGGCGCCGTGCCGCCGGACCTGTCGAGGCCGGCAGCAGCCCAGCACGCGTTGCAGGCCGCCGGTGCCGTGCTGGGGCTGCCGCCGCTGCCGGCCGCGGGCGTGGCCGAATGGCTGGCCCAGGCCGTGCGGGCATGGGCTGGCATCATCGCGGCCTTTCCAACCTTTTCTGATCCCCCATGACCACCACCACCCCCTCGGGCCTGCAGTACGAAGACACCACCGTCGGCAGCGGCGACGAAGCCCAGGCCGGCCAGCACGTCAAGGTGCACTACACCGGCTGGCTCTACGACCCCACCGCCGCCAACTCGCGCGGCAAGAAGTTCGACTCCAGCAAGGACCGCGGCCAGCCCTTCGCCTTCGGCCTCGGCCAGGGCCAGGTCATCCGCGGCTGGGACGAAGGCGTGCAGGGCATGAAGGTCGGCGGCACGCGCGTGCTCACCATCCCGGCCGACCTGGGCTACGGCGCGCGCGGTGCCGGCGGCGTCATCCCGCCCAACGCCACGCTGGTGTTCGAGGTCGATCTTCTCGGTGTTTGAGCCCAGCGTCCGGCCAAAAAAAAGGCGCCCCGCGGGGCGCCTTTTTGTTGTTGCCTGGTCTCAGCGCGCGGGGCGCGGGCCGGCCTTGCTGAAGGTCTTGCCGGCGGGCTTGAAGGGCTTGCCGTGCGGGCGCGGGCCGAAACTCTTGCCACCCGGGCGGGCCGGACGGTCGAAGGGCTTGGGCGGCTCGGGCCGCTTGGGCTCCAGGCCCTCGATCGTGGCCGCGGGAATGCGCTGCGTGGTGTAGCGCTGGATGCGGTGGATCATGCCGCTGTCGCGGCGCTCGGCCAGCGTCACTGCCAGGCCGGTGCGGCCGGCGCGGCCGGTGCGGCCGATGCGGTGCACGTAGTCCTCCTCCTTCATCGGCAGGCCGTAGTTGATGACGTGGCTGATGCTCGGCACGTCGATGCCGCGCGCGGCCACGTCGGTGGCCACCAGCACGCGCAGGTGCTTGCTGCGCAGGCCCTGCAGCACGCGCGTGCGGCGGCCCTGCGGCATGCCGCCGTGCAGGCTGGCCACGCTGTGGCCCATGTCGTGCAGGCGGTCGGCCAGCCAGTCGGCGTCGCGCTGGGTGCTGGTGAAGACCACGGCCTGCTCGACGCTGCGCTCGGTCAGGATGTGGTCGAGCAGGGCGTTCTTGTGCTCGAAGTCGTCGGCCCAGTGCAGGCGCTGCTCGATGTCGGCATGGCTCTCGGTCTGCGAGCTGGCTTCGATGCGCAGCGGGTCGCGCAGCAGGTCTTGCGCCAGGCGGCCCACGTTGCCGCTGAAGGTGGCGCTGTACATCGCCGTCTGGCGCTTCTTCGGCGTGGCGTCGACGATGAGGCGGATGTCGTCGATGAAGCCCATGTCCAGCATGCGGTCGGCTTCGTCGAGCACCAGCATCTCGACGTTGCCGAGTTGGCACTTGCCCGAACCCAGGTGGTCGATGAGGCGGCCGGGGGTGGCGATCAGGATGTCCAGCGGGCCGCGCAGCGCGGCCAGCTGCGCGCCGTAGGGCACGCCGCCGACGACGGTGGCCACGCGCAGGCCGGGCACGAAGCGGCCGTAGTCGCTGGCGGCCTTGGCCACCTGCATGGCCAGCTCACGCGTGGGGGCCAGCACCAGGACGCGCGGGCCGCGCGTGGCGTTGGTGAAGGGCTGCGGGCCGCGCGGGCCGCCAGCGGCCGGGCCGGCGGCCTTGCGTTCGGCGGCCGCTTGCTCGCGCTGGGCGAGGATGCGCGTCAGCGCCGGCAGCATGAAGCTGGCGGTCTTGCCGCTGCCGGTGCGGCTGCTGACCATCAGGTCCTTGCCGGCCAGCGCCGCGGGGATGGCCGAAGCCTGCACTTCGGTGGGTTCGTTGTAGCCGGCGGCGCTCAGGGCGCGCGTCAGCAGCTCGTTCAGGTTCAGGGTCTCGAAACTCATCTTCAGTCTTTCTCGCTCGGCACGCGCCCGTTGAGCAGGCGCGCGCATCGCTGCCCGCATCGACAGGCAACGAGGGGTGCAGGCAGGCCGGATGGCACGCCATGCGTGGGTGTCGCGGGGAGTTGACCCGGGCTCGTGCCCGGCGGGTCGTGCGACGGCATCGCCGCCGACCCGTGAGAAGCGCACCGCAGCTTCGACGCGAGGTCTGGGCTTGAGTGGCAAAGAGGCCGAAGGGGATGAACGAAATGCCTTGTCGCCAAGGCAAGGCTCGCAGTATAGCCTGATTCCGGGTAAGTACGGGTGGCTTGTCAGTCCGGGGCGCGATGCACACGTGGCGCCAGCAAGTCCCACACCGGTTGCAGGCGCCCGGGCAGGTCGGGCAGGCTGCCGAGTTCGGTGCGGCTTTCGCCGGGGGCGTGGAAGTCGCTGCCGCGCGAAGCGGCGAGGCCGAACTCGATGGCCGTGTCGGCGTAGCGGATGTGCTCGGCCGCGCTGTGGCTGCCCGTCATCACCTCGACGCCCTGACCGCCGTGGGCGATGAACTCCGTGAACAGCGCGTACTCCTCGGTCGGCGTGAAGCGATAACGCCCCGGGTGCGCGATGACGGCCACGCCGCCGGCCTGCGTGATCCAGCGCACCGCGTCGCCCAGCTTGGCCCAGTGGTGCGGCACATAGCCCGGGTGGCCTTCGGTGAGGTAGCGGCGGAAGACGCTGTGGGTGTCGGGGCAGACGCCGCTGTCGACCAGGAAACGCGCGAAGTGCGTGCGCGAGATGAGTTCGGGGTTGCCGACGTACTTCAGCGCGCCTTCGAAGGCGCCGGCGATGCCCACCTGGGCGAGCCCGGCGGCCATGTCGTGGGCACGCTGCAGGCGGCCGCCGCGCGTGGCGGCCAGGCCGGCATGCAGCGCTTCGTCTTCGTCGTCGAAACCCAGGCCGACGATGTGCACCGTCTGGCCTGCGAAGCTGACCGAGATCTCGGTGCCGGTGAGGTAGTCCATGCCCAGCGCCAGCGCCGCATCGCGTGCCCGGCGCTGGCCGGCGAGTTCGTCATGGTCGGTCAGCGCCCAGAGCTCGACGCCGTTGGTGCGGGCCCGTTCGGCGAGCGCTTCGGGCGTCAAGGTGCCGTCGGAAACGTTGCTGTGGCAGTGGAGGTCGGCGTTGGTCAGGTGCACACGCCGATTGTAGGAAGCCGACGCCGCCGACGCCGGCGCAGGGCCGGCCTCAACGGGACAGGTTCAGCGTGTCGCCGCAGCGCGCCGCCAGCGTGTGGTCGTGCGTGACGACGACGAAGGCGGTGCCGTTCTCGTGCGCCAGCTGCAGCATCAGCCCGAACACGCCGTCGGCGGTCTCGCGGTCGAGGTTGCCTGTGGGTTCGTCGGCCAGCACGCAGGCCGGCTGCGTGACCAAGGCACGCGCGATGGCCACGCGCTGGCGCTCGCCGCCCGACAGCTGCGACGGGTGGTGGTGGATGCGCGCGGCCAGCCCCACCTTGGCCAGCATCTGCCGCGCCTGCTCGCGCGCCGCGCTGTTGGGCAGGCGCCGGATGCGCAGCGGCATGGCCACGTTGTCCAGCGCGCTGAACTCGGGCAGCAGGTGGTGGAACTGGTAGACGAAGCCCAGGTGCAGGTTGCGCCAGCGGCCTTGTTCGGCGGCGTCCAGCGTCGTCAAGTCGCGGCCCATCAGTTCGACGCGCCCCGCGGTGGGCGCGTCCAGCCCGCCCAGCAGGTGCAGCAGCGTGCTCTTGCCCGAGCCCGAGGCGCCGACGATGGCCAGCGTCTGGCCGCGCCGCACCTGCAGGCTGACGCCGCGCAGCACGGTGACGTCGAGCGCGTCAGCGCCCCGGCCTTCGACGAAACGCTTGTGAAGGTCGAAAGCGGCCAGCACGACCGGAGGCGGTGCGGCGTCGCCGGTCGTCCGAACGGCCCCCTCGGAGGGTGGCGAAGGCGCGGCCGCAGCCCGGGGGTCCAGTTCACTCATAACGCAGTGCCTCGGCCGGGTTGACGCGGCTGGCGCGCCAGCTCGGGTAGATCGTGGCCACGAAGGACAGCAGCAGCGAGATCACCAGCACCGGCACGATGTCGGCGGCCATGGGCTCGCTGGGCATGCGGCTGATGACGTAGATGCTGCCGGGCAGGAAGGCCACGCCCAGGGCGCGCTCCAGTGCCGGCACGATGACGTCGATGTTGAAGGCCACCAGCAGGCCCAGGGCGCAGCCGCCGAAGGTGCCGATGATGCCGCTCGTCGCCCCTTGCACCATGAAGATGCCCATGATCGAACGCGGGCTGGCGCCCAGCGTGCGCAGGATGGCGATGTCGGCGCGCTTGTCGGTCACCGTCATCACCAGCGTGCTGACGAGGTTGAAGGCCGCCACCGCGACGATGAGCGTGAGGATGATGAACATCAGCCGCTTCTCGATCTGCACGGCGTCGAACCAGTTGCGGTTGGTGCGGGTCCAGTCGCGCACGATGACGTCGGGCCCCAGGCTCTGCGTCAGCGCGGCGGCGACGGTGCGCGCTTCGTGCACATCGGCCAGGCGCAGCTGCACGCCGGTGGGCCCCTCGACGCGGAACAGCCGCGCCGCGTCGTCGACGTGCATCAGCGCCAGCGCGCTGTCGTACTCGTAGTGCCCGGCCTCGAAGGTGCCCACCAGCGTGAGCTGCTTGAGCCGCGGCACCACGCCCGCCGGCGTCACCTGGCCGCCCGGGGCGACGAGGGTGATCTTGTCGCCGATGCGCGCGCCGATCAGGCGCGCCAGTTCGGCGCCGACGATGATGTTCCACTCGCCCGGCACCAGCCGCGCCATCGTGGCGGCCTGCGTGCGCGCCAGCTCGGTGACCTTGCCCTCTTCGGCGGGATCGATGCCGCGCACGACGGCGCCGCGCAGTTCGTCGCCGCGGCCCACCAGCGCCTGCGCGGCGATGTAGGGCGCGGCGCCGACGACGCGCGTGTCGCGCTTCGCGGCGGCGGCGGTGGCGCGCCAGTCGGGCAGCGCGCCGCCGCTGGTGTCGAAGACCTCGACGTGCGCGATGACGCTGAGCATGCGGTCGCGCACCTCCTTCTGGAAGCCGTTCATCACGCTCAGCACGATGATCAGCGCGGCCACGCCCAGCGCGATGCCGAGCATGGACACGCCGCTGATGAAGCTGATGAAGCCGTTGCGCCGTCCGGCGCGTCCGGCGCGCGTGTAGCGCCAGCCGATGTGCCACTCGTAGGGCAGGTTCATGGGGGCGGCAGGGTCATGGGTGGCGCATGCTAACGGACGGCCTGCCGGTCGCTGCCCTGGCCGGCGCCGGGCCCATGCCCGCGCGCTGCCAGGCGCTCGCCGGTGCCCCGGGATAATGCCGCGATGCACCTGTTGATTCCCTACGCGGCGCCGCTGTCCGAGGCAGGCCGCCAGGCCGCCGCCGCGCTGGCGCTGCCCAACCTGCGCTGGCTGCTGGCGCGCTGGGCCGAGGTGCAACGCGACAGCGCCGACGAGTGGAGCCTGTCGCCCCCGCACGAGCGTGCGCTGGCCTTGGCGCTGGGCTGGCGCGGCGGCTGCGGCCAGCTGCCCTGGGCGGCGCGCGCCGCACGCGCCGACGGCATCCCACCCGGCGACCAGCCCTGGGGGCTGATGACGCCCGGGCACTGGCACCTGGGCACCGAGCAGGTGAGCCTGCTCGACCCGGCCACGCTGGTGCTGGACGAAGCCGGCGCCCGCGTCTTCTTCGATGCCGTGCAGCCGCTGTTCGCGAGCCAGGGTTACGTGATGCGCTACGGCGCGCCTCAGCGCTGGTACGTGGCGCACGAAAGCCTGGCGACACTGGCCACGGCCTCACTGGACCGCGTGATCGGCCGCAACGTCGACGCCTGGCTGGGCAAGGACCCCGCCGCGCGTGCGCTGCGCCGCCTGCAAAGCGAGGTGCAGATGCTGCTCTACACCCACCCGCTGAACGACGAACGCGCCGCACGCGGCCTGCTGCCGGTGAACTCGTTCTGGCTCAGCGGTTGCGGCGTGGCGCAGCCCGAGGCCGGCGCGCTGCCGACCCTTGACGAACGCCTGCGCGCGCCGGCGCTGGCCGAGAACTGGGCCGCCTGGGTCAAGGCCTGGGACTCGCTGGATGCCGGCCCGCTGGCCACGCTGCGCGAACGCGCGGCGCAGGGCGCGGACGCGTGCCTCACGCTGTGCGGCGAACGCGACTGGGTGCGCCTGGCCCCCGCGCCGGGCGGGCTGCTGCGCCACGCCCGCGCGTTGCTGCAGCGGCCGGCGCCGGCCACGCTGCTGGAGACCTTGTGAGCGCCGCCCCGCAACTGCTGCAGCGCGACGTGCCGCCCCGCGTGAGCTACGCGCTCGAGGCCGCCGGCGTGCACCCGCTGCTGGCGCGCCTGCTGGCCGCGCGCGGCGTGCGCGCGCCCGACGAACTCGACGACAGCCTGGCGCGGCTGCTGCCGCCGGCCACGCTCAAGCGCGCGGCCGAGGCCGGCGTGCTGCTGGCCGACGCCATCGCCGCGGGCAAGCGGCTGTGCGTGGTGGCCGACTACGACTGCGACGGCGCCACCGCCTGCGCCGTGGCGCTGCGCGGGCTGGCGCTGCTGGGTGCTGCACCCTCCACGCTGGGCTACGTGGTGCCCGACCGCGCGGTGCACGGCTACGGCCTCACGCCGGCCATCGTCGAGCTGGCGCGCCAGCACCGCCACGGCGCGCCCGAGGTGCTGGTGACGGTGGACAACGGCATCGCCAGCCACGCCGGCGTGGCCCACGCCCGGGCCTGCGGCATGCAGGTGCTGGTCACCGACCACCACCTGCCGGCGCTGGTGGGCGGCGCCATCGAACTGCCCGACGCCGACGTCATCGTCAACCCCAACCAGCCCGGCTGCGGGTTCGAGAGCAAGGCGCTGGCCGGCGTCGGCGTCATGTTCTACGTGCTGCTGGCCACACGCGCCGAACTGCGCACGCGCGGCGCCTACGCGGCGGCCGCGCAACCCAAGCTCGACGCACTGCTCGACCTGGTGGCGCTGGGCACGGTGGCCGACGTGGTGAAGCTCGACGCCAACAACCGCCGCCTCGTCGCGCAGGGCCTGAAGCGCGTGCGCGGTGGCCGCATGCAGCCCGGCGTGGCAGCGCTGTTCCAGGCCGCGGCGCGCGACCCGGCGCGTGCCGGCGGCTTCGACTTCGGCTTCGCGCTCGGCCCGCGCATCAACGCCGCCGGCCGGCTGGCCGACATGACGCTGGGCATCGAGTGCCTGCTCACCGACGACCCCGGGCGCGCCACCGAACTGGCCGCGCAGCTCGACGCCATCAACCGCGAGCGGCGCGAGGTCGAAGGCGGCATGCGCGAGCTGGCCGAACGCACGCTGTCGACCTTCGCGCCGGTGGCCGGCGAGGCCGGCAGCGACGCCGCCGTGCCGCCGGCGGTGACGCTGTTCGACGAGAGTTTTCACGAGGGCGTGGTCGGCATCGTCGCCGGCCGCGTCAAGGATAGGCTGCACCGCCCGACCTTCGTCTTCGCGCGCGGCGCCGACGGCCGGCTCAAGGGCTCGGGCCGATCGATCCCCGGCTTCCACCTGCGCGACGCGCTCGACCTCGTGGCCAAGCGCCACCCGGCGCTGCTGCTGCGCTTCGGCGGCCATGCCATGGCGGCGGGCTGCACGCTGGGCGACGAGGCCGACGCCGTGGCGCTGTTCGGCCAGGCCCTGCACCGCGTGGCCGAGGAGTGGCTCGACACGGCCACGCTCACGCGCACGCTGCGCACCGACGGCCCGCTGGCGCTGGAGTGGTTCAACCCGCAGACGGTGGCGGTGCTCGATGCGCAGGTCTGGGGCCAGGGTTTCGAAGCGCCGCTGTTCTGCGACGAGGTGCAGGTGCTGCAGCAGCGCCTGGTGGGCGAGAAGCACATGAAGCTGCGCCTGCGCCTCGCCGGGCAGGAGCGCGACGCGATATGGTTCGGCCGCGCCGAGCCCCTGCCGGCGCAGGCGCGGCTGGCCTACCGGCTGGCGCTGGACGAGTGGAACGGCCGCCAGCGCGTGCAGATGGTGGTCGAGGCGGCCGCCTGACCCTGCACCCGGTGCGGCGCTTGCATCTGCTTGCAGCGCGGCGCGACGAATTGGCGAAGATGGAGCGATGGACATGGCACGTGCGGTGACGATGGTGTTGGCGGCCCTGGTGGCGGCCTGTGGTGGTGGTGGCGCTGCGCAGGACGCCGGTGCGGCAGCGCCACCCGCGACGGCCGGCCCGCTGCGCGCCACGCCGCTGGCCAGCGGCCTCGTCAACCCCTGGAGCCTGGCCTTCCTGCCCGACGGCCGCATGCTCGTCACCGAGCGGCCGGGGCGGCTGCGCCTGGTCTCGGCCGACGGCCGCGCGGTCTCGGCGCCCATCGCCGGCGTGCCGGCGGTCGACGCGGTGGGGCAGGGCGGGCTCTTCGACGTGCTGCCGGCGGCCGACTTCGCGAGTTCGCGCCGCCTCTTCCTGAGTTATGCCGAAGCCGGCAGCGGCGCCGACGCCGGCCGCAACGGGCTGGCCGTGGGCACGGCGCTGCTGAATGCCGACGCCACCGCGCTGACGGGTTGGCAGGTGATCTTCCGCCAGTCGCCCAAGGTGGCCAGCGGTGGCCACTTCGGCGGCCGCCTGGTGCTGGCGCCGGGCGGCCTGCTGTACGTCACGCTGGGCGACCGCCAGTCCAGCAGCGAACGCGGCAAGGCGCAGGACCTGGCGCAGGGCCACGGCAAGATCGTGCGCATCCGAAGCGACGGCAGCGTGCCGGCCGACAACCCCTTCGTCGGCCGCAGCGGCGCCCAGCCCGCCACCTGGTCTTACGGCCACCGCAACGTGCAGGGCGGCGCG
Organism: Leptothrix sp. (in: b-proteobacteria); assembly: GCA_013822265.1. Classification (GTDB taxonomy): domain Bacteria; phylum Pseudomonadota; class Gammaproteobacteria; order Burkholderiales; family Burkholderiaceae_C; genus Rubrivivax. The sequence goes on along the minus strand of PNKD01000074.1, from coordinate 5,836 downwards.
CTGCACCCGAGCACCGGCGAGCTCTGGGTCACCGAGCACGGCCCGCAGGGCGGCGACGAGCTCAACCGCATCCAGCGTGGCGGCAACTACGGCTGGCCGCTGGTGAGCCATGGCTGCGAGTACGGCGCGCCGGTGGGCAACTGCCCGGTGGTGGGCGGCGCCAGCACCGGGCCGGGCTTCGAGCCGCCCGTGAGCTACTGGGTGCCGACCTCGGTGGCGCCCAGCGGGCTGGCCTTCTACACCGGCAGCCGCTTCCCCGAATGGCGCGGCCAGCTCTTCATGGGCGCGCTGGCCGGCCAGGCGTTGTGGCGCATCGAGCTGAACGGCAATGCGGTGGCCTCGCGCGAGGCGCTGCTGACCGACCTGCGTGAACGCATGCGCGACGTGCGCCAGGGCCCCGACGGCTGGCTCTACCTGCTGACCGACAGCGGCAACGGCCGCATCCTGCGCGTCGAGCGCTGAAGGTGCCTCGCGTTCAGGGCGCCGAGGCCGCCGCATCGGGCCTGGGTGCCTCGGCAACCGGCAGTTGCGGATAGCGGCAGGCGACCGAGAGCCGGTTCACCGCGACGATGCGCTGCGAGTTCTTGGTCGCGGCGGCGTAGTCGTGCGTCGAGTCCTGGATCTCCTTGCGTATCGACTCGTAGACGGCGCCGAGCCGGGCTGCCGACACGCCCTTCTGCTGCAGCGTGTACTGCGCCGCGTTGGCCGCGCCCGAGACGCCGCCCCAGCCGGCGATGGCCGACCTCGCCGCCGCGGTCTTCGCGGCCAGGGCCGGCACGATGATCGACCCGGCGACGATGCCTACCGACGCGATCGTGAGTTCGGTCTTGCCCGAGCCGTAGAAGGCCTCGCGCATCGCCGACATCTGTGCGTCGCACTGCACCAGCGCTTGCTGGAAGTCGGCCTCGAGCGCCGCCTTGGCCATGCCCGAGGTGTCGCTGGCGCGTTCGCTGGCGTCGAGGGCGTTGAACGAGGCCGTGGGCGGCTGAAGGGTCGAGCACCCTGACAGCAGGCCCAAAGCGACGGCAAGACAGGGTCTGGTCAGCATCGAGTCGCCTCCTTCCAAGCCGGTGGATTCACCGGATGTCGGGGCACCACGGCGCCCCTGGGCACGCATGCTAGGCCCGAGTCGCCGTTCATGGCCAGGCGTGATTGGGGGGGGCATGCCGGCGTCGTCGCCGGCCGTCAGTGCAGACCGAAGAACGCCCGCATGCGTTCCAGGATGTCGGTGCGGTGCACGCCGGGTTCGTGCTGCTGCCGGCGGAAGTCGGCCTGCGCCTCGCCGTACTCATGCTGCCGCTGGGCCAGGATCTGCGAGATGCTCTCGGCGATGGCCTGGCGGTCGCGGACGATGTCCTCGAAGCTGGCCTTGTCGAGCCGGTAGCACTCGACATCGCTGGCCGCCACCACCGTGGCCGCGCGCGGCGCGCCCGTCATCAGGCCCATCTCACCGAAGATGCTGCCCGGCGGCAGGCGTGACACCAGCCGCCGCTCGCCGCTGGGCGCCTGCCACCAGACCTCGGCCTCGCCGGCGACGAGGATGTAGAGCCAGTGCGCCGTCGCGCCCTGGCGCGTCATGACGTCGCCGCGCGCGAAGGGCGCGAACGACAGCCGCTCGGCGATCTTGCGCCGCTCGGCTTCGTCCAGCGACGCGAAGAGGCCGACGCCGGCCAGTGCCCGCAGGCGGCGCCCCAGCTCGCGCTGGCGCACGGCGTCGCGGTGGGCCTGGTCGTCGGGCACCACGTGCACCGACTGGTCGGGCATCGCGATGCGCCAGCCGTTGCGCTGCACGGTGGCCAGCAGGTGGCAGCGCACGGCCGAGTCGGTGGCGTCGTCGTCGCGCGGGTCGATGAGCCAGTAGCGCAGCGCGTAGCGCACCGAGCCCGGCTCGAACGCCATCGCCACGCACGAGGGCGCCGGCGTGCGTGCGACGTTGTCGATCTCGGCCTCGGCCGTGCCCTCGGCCACGGCGGCCATCACGCGCGCCGGGCTCGCGGCGTATTCGATGTTGAACCAGAGCCAGCGCCGCCAGCCGGCGCCGCCTTCGGCCTGGTTGCCCACGACCATGAACTTGCCCTTCATCAGCTGGGCGTTGGGGATCACCACCTTCTCGCCGTTGCGCGTGACGATGGCGGTGAAGCGCCACTGGATCTCGACCACGCGGCCCGAGAGTTCGTCGACCTTGATCCAGTCGCCGATGGCCAGCGAGTCGTCGAGCTGCAGCGCCAGGCCGCCCAGCATGTTGCCCAGCGTGTCCTGCATCGCGAAGGCGACGACGGCGGTGATCACCGCCGAGGTCGCCACCAGGCTGGACAGCTCGACGCCGGCATAGGACAGCCTGACCATGCCCCACAGCAGGTAGCCGCCGATGACGACGATGTCCTCGAGGATGCGTGGCGGCTGCGCGTGCAGCGCCGGCAGCAGCACGCGGAACAGCGCCAGCCCGGCCAGCCGGATCAGCGCCACGCCGCTGCCGAGCAGCGCGGCTTGGTGCAGCCCGGCCGCGATCTTCGGCTCGCCGCGCAGGCCGAACACCGCCGCCAGCACGTCGAGCAGCAGGCACAGGCCGAACAGCAGCAGCGAGTGCCTGAGCGTCGCGCGCCCACTGGCCAGCCCGCGCCACAGCAGCAGCGCCAGCGCCACGGCGGTGACCAGCAGGTAGGGAGTTTCGTCGCGCCAGATGGCGCGGATCAGGTCGTTCATGCTTGGCCAGGCCAATCTGGCATGGCCAAGCGGCCGCGGCGTTGATCCAGGTCAGCGGGGCATCGGCGCGCGGGCCCGGGAGCTCAGGCCACGCGCCCGAACCACCACAGCGACAGCCCCGCCGCCGTCACCGCCAGCAGCGCACCCAGGGCGGCGAAGAGCGCGGTGATCTCGGTCTCCTTGCGTTCGACCACCATGCGCGAGCTGAGCGACTCGTAGACCTTCTTCAGGTCTTCGGCGGTGCCGGCGTAGAAGTACTCGCCGTGCGTCAGCACCGAGATGTTCTTCAGCGTCTCTTCGTCGAGCTTGACGCGCATGCTCCAGCCCTCGAAGCCGATGATCTCGCCGCTGGTCGTGCCTATGCCCACGGTGTAGACGCGGATGCCGCGCTCGGCGGCCATCTTGGCGGCGTCCAGCGGGTCGGGGCCGGTGGTGCGCTGGCCGTCGGTGAGCATGATCACGGCGGCCGAGCTGTACGAACCCGCGGGCACCGGCGTGAAGGCTTTGGCCTCCTTCTTGGCGATGCCGGTGCCGCTGCCGGGGAAGTTGCGCTGGCCGGTGACATGCTGGATTTCGATGCCGTCGTCGGGAAACAGCGTCGCCAGGCTGAGGATGATGCCGCTGCCGGTGGCCGTGCCGCGCTGCAGCTGGAAGCGGTCTATGGCCTTGAGCACGTCGTCGCGGCTGTCGGTGGGCGCCTGCACCACGGCCGCCGTGCCGGCGAACGAGACCACGCCCACGCGCACCTCGCGCGGCAGGTTGTTGACGAAGGCCTTGGCCGCCTCCTGGCTGGCCACCAGGCGGTTGGGCTTGACGTCTTCGGCGCGCATGCTGCCCGAGACGTCCATCGCCAGCATGATGGTGCGCTCGGCCAGCGGCAGCGTCAGGATGGCCGTGGGCCGTGCCACCGCCAGCAGCAGCGCGGCCAGTGCCAGCAGCAGCAGCGCCGGCGGCACATGGCGGCGCCAGCCCGGCCCCGGGCCGGCGGCCAGCCGGGCGACGTTGATGCTGGCCAAGCGCACGGTGGTCTTGCGCTTGCGCCGCAGCACCCAGAAGTACAGCGCCACCAGCGCCGGCAGCAGCGCCAGCAGCCACAGCAGCGAGGGCCACAGGAAGCTCACCGCGCCGCCCCCGCCGCCGCGGCGCCGGGCACCAGCGCGGCGCGCCGCTGCGTGGCCGGGAAGCGCAAGGGCACCTTCAGGCGCGCACGCTGGCGGCGCAGGTCGGCAAAGCGCATCAAGGACTCGAGCAGGTCGTCATCGGTGGCCAATTCAATCACGTCGGCGCCGCTGTGCGCCAGGCTGACCATGAGGCTGGCCTCCTGCTCTTCGGCGATGGCGGCATAGCGCTCGCGAAAGCCGGGATCGGAGGCGTCGACGAACACCTGCTCGCCGGTCTCGGCGTCTTCGAGCGTGACCAGGCCGACGTCGGGCAGCGCCATCTCCAGCGCGTCCCACAGGCGCACGGCGACGACGTCGTGGCGGCGCGCCAGGCGGGCCAGGGCGACTTCCCAGCCCGGCTGGCTGATGAAGTCGGAGACGACGAAGACGAGGCCGCGCCGCTTGATGAGGTTGTCGGCCGCCCGCAGCAGGTCGGCCAGCACCGTGCCGCCGCCCGCCGCGGGCCTGGCCCGGGGGGCGCGCATGCGCTGCAGCAGTTCCAGCACGTGCAGCCGGCTCGCCCGCGCCGGCATCATGCCGTGCGCCTGCAGGCCGGCCGCGACGGCCTGGCCTGCGGGGCTGCCGTAGAGCAGCGCGCCGACGCGGTTGCCGTGGCGCGTGATGACGCGCGCCAGCGTGGCCACGAAGCCGGCCGAGACGGCGAGCTTGGTGGTGTCGGCGCTGCCGAAGTCGACGCTGCCCGAGAGGTCGAGCAGGAACCAGGCGTTCATGTCGCGGTCTTCGTGGAACTGCCGCACGTAGGGCTGCTGCAGCCGCGCGGTGACGTTCCAGTCGATGTGGCGCACGTCGTCGTGCGCCTGGTACTCGCGCAGGTCGGCGAGGTCGACACCGGCGCCGCGCCACAGTGTGCGGTAGTCGCCCTGCAGCAGGCCGTCGAGCCGGCGGATCACCGTCCACTCGAGCTGCCGCAGCAACTCGTCGGGCGCCGGCGCAGGCGCAGGCGCGGGCGTGGGCGCTGCGGCCGCCTCAGCCACGGCCGCTCGCGCCCCCGGCATGGGCGATGGGCTTGTCGGGCGCCGGCATCTTGGCCAGCAGCCGCTGCACCAGGGCGTCGGGCGTGATGTTCTCGGCCAGCGCCTCGTAGCTCAGCACCAGCCTGTGCCTGAACACGTCCGGCACCAGGTCGACCATGTCGTCGGGCAGCACGTAGCCGCGCCCTCGCATCATCGCCAGCGCCCTGGCGCCCTCGATGAGGCCGATGGTGGCGCGCGGGCTGCAGCCGTAGGTCAGGTAGCGGCCGAGGTCGGGCAGGTCGTACTTGGCCGGCCGGCGCGTCGCGCCCACCAGCTTGACGGCGTACTGCATCAGCGAGGGCTCGCAGAAGACGGCGCGGCACTCGCGCTGCAGCGCGGCGAGCTGGTGGGTGTCGGCCACGGCGCTGACGTCCACCGGCGCCCCGGTGACACGCTCGGCGATGACGAACTCTTCCTCGTCGGTGGGGTAGTCGACCAGCACCTTCATCATGAAACGGTCGACCTGGGCCTCTGGCAGCGGGTAGGTGCCCTCGGTCTCTATCGGGTTCTGCGTGGCCATCACGACGAAGGGGTCGGGCACCTTGTGCGTCTCTCCGGCGATCGTGACCTGGCGCTCCTGCATCACCTCGAGCAGCGCGCTCTGCACCTTGGCCGGCGCGCGGTTGATCTCGTCGGCCAGCAGCAGGTTGGCGAAAACCGGTCCGAGGCTGGTGCCGAACTCGCCGCTCTTCTGGTTGTAGATGCGCGTGCCCACCAGGTCGGACGGCACCAGGTCGGGCGTGAACTGGATGCGCTTGAAGCTGCCGCGCACGGTGCGCGCCAGCGTCTTGACGGTGAGTGTCTTGGCCAGCCCGGGCACACCTTCGACGAGCAGGTGGCCCTGCGCCAGCAGCGCCACCAGCACACGCTCGAGAAAGCGGTCTTGCCCGACGACGACGCGCTTGACCTCGTAGAGGATGCGTTCCATCAGCGTGGCGG
>PNKD01000073.1 GCA_013822265.1 Leptothrix sp. (in: b-proteobacteria) | reverse complement strand
AGGGTTGCCGGTGCCACCGGCGAACACGACGACCTTGCCTTCCTCCAGATACTGCAGCGCCTTGGGGCGCACATAGGGCTCGACGACCTGGTCGATGGCGATGGCCGACATCACGCGCGCCGTCATGCCCTCCTGGCGCATGGTGTCGGCCAGCGCCAGCGCGTTCATCACGGTGGCCAGCATGCCCATGTAGTCGGCGGTGGCGCGGTCCATGCCCACGGCACCACCGGCCACGCCGCGGAAGATGTTGCCGCCGCCGATGACCACGGCCACCTCGCAGCCCAGCCGCGTGACTTCCCGCACTTCGCGCACCATGCGGGCGATCGTGTCGCGGTTGATGCCGTAGGCATCGTCACCCATCAGGGCCTCGCCCGACAGCTTGAGCAGGATGCGCTTGTACGCGGGCATCAGGTCGACTCCCCAGGGAAAGTTTGCAGTGTAAGGCGGGCCGGCGCGGCCACTGACCGCGCCGGTGGCGACTTCGCGCCCGCTGTCACTGCGCCTTGGCCGCTGCCACCTGGGCCGCCACTTCGGCGGCAAAGTCGTCGACCTTCTTCTCGATGCCCTCGCCCACCACGTAAAGGGTGAAGCCGGCCACCTTGGTAGCCTTTTCCTTGAGCATCTGCGCGACGGTCTGCTTGTCGTTCTTGACGAAGGTCTGGTTCAGCAGCGAGACCTCCTTCAGGAATTTGGCCACCGAGCCGTCGACCATCTTGGCGACGATCTCGGCCGGCTTGCCGCTCTCGGCGGCCTTCTCGGCCGCGACGCGGCGCTCGACCTCGATGAGCTCGGCGGGCACGTCGGTGGTGGCCAGCGCCTTGGGCTTCATCGCGGCCACGTGCATGGCCACGTCCTTGGCGGCAACCTCGTCGCCGGTGTACTCGACGACAACGCCGATGCGCGTGCCGTGCAGGTAGCTGGCGAGCGGGCCGCCGCCGGCGTAGCGCTTGAAGCGGCGGATGGCCATGTTCTCGCCAATCTTGCCGATCAGTCCCTTGCGCACGTCTTCCACGGTCGGGCCGAAGCCGTCCTGCGACAGCGGCAGCGCCGACAGCGCGGCCACGTCGGCGGGCGCGTGCTCGGCCGCCAGCGCAGCGACGGACCTGGAGAAGGCCATGAAGGAATCGTTCTTGGTCACGAAGTCGGTTTCGCAGTTGACCTCGACCAGCGCCCCGACCGTACCGCTGACGGCGGCGGTGATCACGCCTTCGGCGGTGATGCGGGCAGCGGCCTTGCCGGCCTTGCTGCCGAGCTTGACACGCAGGATCTCTTCGGCGCGCGTCATCTCGCCTTCGGCCTCGGTCAGCGCCTTCTTGCACTCCATCATCGGCGCGTCGGTCTTGGCGCGCAGTTCGGCCACCATGCTTGCAGTGATTGCGGGCATCGTCATCTCCAGAGAATTGAGGTTGGCGCCCGGCGCGGTGCGGCCGGGCGGCAATCGCCGCACCGCGCCAGGACGGCGCCGCACGGCAGAGTCAGCCGGTCAGGCTTCCTCGTTGACTTCGACGAACTCGTCGCCGGCGGCCGAGATGGCCTGCACCACGTCGCTGGTGACGTTGGCCTTGCCCTCGAGCACGGCGTCGGCCACCGCCTTGGCGTACAGCGCCACGGCCTTGGCCGAGTCGTCGTTGCCGGGGATGACGTAGTCGATGCCGATGGGCGAGTGGTTGGTGTCGACGATGCCGATCACCGGGATGCCCAGCTTCTTGGCCTCGGCCACGGCGATCTTGTGGTAGCCGACGTCGATGACGAACATCGCGTCGGGCAGCGCGGCCATGTCCTGGATGCCGCCGATGTCCTTCTCGAGCTTGACCAGCTCGCGCTCGAACATCAGGCCTTCCTTCTTGATCATCTGCTCGGTGCCGGCCTCCTTGGTGGCCTGCATGTCCTTGAGCTTCTTCAGCGAACCCTTGACCGTCTTGAAGTTGGTCATCATGCCGCCCAGCCAGCGCTGGTCGACGTAGGGCATGCCGCAACGCTGGGCTTCCAGGGCGATGACGTCGCGCGCCTGGCGCTTGGTGCCGATCATCAGGATGGTGCCGCGGCGCGAAGACAGCTGGCGGATGAACTTCATCGCGTCCTCGAAAAGCGGCTGCGTCTTCTCGAGGTTGATGATGTGGATCTTGTTGCGATGGCCGTAGATGTACGGGGCCATCTTGGGGTTCCAGAAGCGGGTCTGGTGTCCGAAATGGACGCCGGCTTCCAGCATTTCACGCATAGAGACAGTCATGGAAACTCCAAAGGTTGGGTCTAGAATCCCGGCGCTCTATCGCTGGCGGAAGCCACCCGTTTCAGGGGCTGGCCTGCCGTTTGACGACACCTTGGTTGCGCCGGGTTCGCGATTTGCCTGCCCCGGGCGACGACCCTGCCAGGACCGTCTCGCGAAGCCGCTCTGCACCTGGCGGTGCCGCTCGGACTTCGCAGCGAACTGCCTGCGCCTGAAGCCAGCGTGGATTCTCCACACTCGCCACCCACACGAACAATCCGCCTCGAGGCAAACCCAATGATTCTAGCATGCGCGGCTCTGGCGAGCCCCCTTCTGCCAATCCGGCACGCCAGCACGGCCCGCCGAACCGCCGGGACCTGAACTTGCGCATCGTCATCGTCGGCGCCGGCATCATCGGCGTCACCACGGCCTACGAGCTGGCGCTTCAAGGTCACGAGGTTATCGTCTACGAGCGCCGGGGCAGCGTGGCGTCGGAGGCCAGCTTTGCCAATGGCGGCCTGCTGGCCCCCGGGCTCGCCGCCCCGACAGCCGCACCCGGCATGCCTTGGAAGGTGCTGAGCCGGTTGCTGGCGTCCCACGCCCGCCTGCGGCCGGCCGGGCTCGACGCGCTGGCCCACCTGCCCTGGGCCTGGCGTTGGTGGCGCGCCTGCCGGGCCCGGGTTCACGGCCCCAACCGGGCCGCGATGCACCGGCTGGCGCAGCTCAGCAGCGCGCGCCTGCAGGAGCTCGCGCACAGCCTGAGCCTGGAGTTCGAACAGGCACCGGGCGTGGTGATGCTGCTGCGCGGCGAGCGCGAACTGAAGGCGGCGCAGCCCAGCCTGGCACTGCTGCGCGAGATGGGCGCGCCGCACCAGGTCATCGACGCCGCCCGCTGCCACGAACTCGAGCCCGGCCTTCATACCGCGACGCCGCTGCACGCGGCGATCCACCTGCCGCAGGACGGCGTCGGCAACTGCCGCCAGTTCGCCCACCAGTTGAAGGCCGAGGCGCAGCGCATGGGCGCGCGCTTTCGCTTCGACACGGCGGTGCGCCAGATCAGCGCCGGCAGCGCGCCCACCGTGGCGCTAGACAACGGCATCGACGTGCCCTGCGACGCCGTCGTCGTGTGCGCCGGCGTCGGCGCCCGAACTTTACTGGCCGGCGTGGGTGTCAGGCTGCCTCTGGTGGCGGTCTACGGCGCGTCGATCACCGCGCCGCTGCGCCATCTCGACGGCCTGCATGCACCCGGCCCGCGCGCGGCGCTGACGGACGAGCGGCATCAGGTGTCCATCACCCGCCTGGGCCAGCGCGTGCGGATTGCCGGTGGCGCCGAGATCGGCGGCGCACCCGACCGTGCGACCCCGGGCGCGCTGCGCCTGCTGTACGGCGTGCTCGACGACTGGTTCCCGGGTGCCGTGCTGGCACGCGAGGCCCAGCACTGGAAGGGCGCGCAGCCCATGCTGCCCGACGGGCCGCCCGTGCTGGGCGAAAGCGGTGCGCCCGGCGTTTGGCTCAACCTCGGCCACGGGGCCAGCGGCTGGATGCTGGCCTGCGGTTCGGCGCGTGTGCTGGCCGAAGGGCTGGCCGGGCGTGCCGCGCCGCTGGACTTGACGGGCCTGACCGTGGCGCGTTTGCGCTCCTGAGCCCGCTTGCCGGCGCGCGCCGACTCACTGGCACGCGATCGCGTTGCAAACGTCAGGCCGAGCCGCCAAGGCGGTCGTGCAGCGCACAATGCAGCGATGAGTCCGACCCCTCGCCGCATCGACGCCGGACAGGGCCCCTGGCCGCTGCACGATGCGGCCGCGTCGCGTCGCGCCGAACAGGCAGCACTGGCCGGGCACCCAGCCCACGCGTTGATGGAAGCCGCCGGGCTGGCCGTGGCACGCCTGGCGGCCGCGCTGGCCCCGCACGCCCGGCACGTGCAGGTCTGGGCCGGCCCGGGCAACAACGGCGGCGACGGGCTCGTCGCCGCACGCCATCTGCATGCCGCCGGGCGCTCGGTGAACGTATCGCTGCTGGCGCAGCCTGACAATTTGCCCGCCGACGCGGCAGCGGCATTGCAGCGGGCACGTGCCGCGGGCGTGGTGGTCACACACGCTACCGCGGCCGGCGCGGCCGACCTGCACATCGACGCCCTGCTCGGCCTGGGCACACGACGGGCGCCGTCGGGCGAACTCGCCGCGGCGATTGCAGCGATGAACCAGGCGACCCCACCGGTGCTGGCCGTCGACCTGCCCTCGGGCCTGCATGCGGATACCGGCATGCCGCTGGGAGCGGCCGCCGTGCGCGCCACGGCCACGCTGGCGTTGCTGAGCCTGAAGCCAGGCTGCTTCACGGGCCAGGGGCGCGACCATGCCGGCGTGGTCTGGTTCGACGACCTGGGCGTACAGGCCGGGCCACCCAGCGCCTGGCTGTCCGGCGCTGCAAAGGCGGCAGCGCGGCTGCACGCCAGCCACAAGGGCAGCCACGGCGATGTCGTCGTGGTCGGCGGTGCGGTGGGCATGGTCGGCGCAGCCTGGCTGGCGGCCCGCGCGGCGCTGGCCGCCGGCGCTGGCCGCGTCTACTGCTGCCCCCTGGATGCGTCCGCCGGCCTGCTGGACAGCGCGCAGCCCGCGCTGATGGGCCGGCCTGCGGGATGGTGGGCCGACCCCCGCGTGCCGGCCAAGGCCACGGTGGCCTGCGGCTGCGGTGGCGGCGACGCCGTGAGCGCCGCGCTGCCGCCGCTGCTTTCGAACGCGGCGCGGCTGGTGCTCGATGCCGATGCGCTCAACGCCATCGCTGCCGACCCCTCGTTGCAGACGCTGCTTCGCAAGCGCGCCGCGCGGGGTCGGCCGACCCTGCTGACGCCCCATCCGCTGGAGGCTGCGCGCCTGCTGCAGTCCACGAGTGCCGAGATTCAGGCCGACCGCCTCGCCGCCGCGCACGAACTGGCGTCGCGCCTGGCCTGCGCCGTGCTGCTGAAGGGCTCGGGCACGGTCATGGCCGCTCCGGGCCGGCAGCCGCACATCAACCCCACGGGCAACGCGGCGCTGGCCACGGCAGGCAGCGGCGACGTGCTGAGCGGCTGGATCGCCGGACTCTGGGCCCAGCAACCCGAGACCGCGGCGCTGGACATCGCCGCTGCGGGCGCCTGGCAGCATGGCCGCGCCGCCGACCGTTGGCCGGCGGCGGCGCGCGGCGCGCCGCTGCGCGCCCACGATCTCATCGAAGCACTCGCGCAGCACGACGGGCGCTGAAGCCGCCCGACTGTGCAGCCGCTAACTCAGCGGCGAGTGCGCGGCTTGGGTGCCGGGCGCTGCGGCCCCGGCTTGCGTGAACGGCGCAAGCCTTCGCCGGCTGCCTTCGCGGGTGAGCCCGGGCCGCCCTGCGCTCTCGGCCCACCCTTCAGTGCGCGCGTGGCCGCCTTCACGGCACGGTCGGTCTCACGCACCGCTGCCAGTTCGGCCACTGCGCCCAGGCCGGTCGGGCCCGGGCGGGCCTTGTCACCTCGCACCAGCAACCGCTCGGCCTGGTCTTCACGCACCATGCGGAAATCGATCTTGCGGCCATCCAGGTCGACGCGGCTGACCTGCACGCGCACTCGCGCACCAACGGCGTAGCGGATGCCCGTGCGTTCGCCGCGCAACTCGCCGCGTGCCTCGTCGTAGCGGTAGTACTCGCCGCCGAGTTCGGTGATGTGCACCATGCCCTCGACATACAGCCCGTCCAGCGTGACGAAGAGGCCGAAGCTGGCCACCGCGCTCACGGTGCCGGAGAACTCCTCGCCCAGGTGTTCGCGCATGTAGCGGCACTTGAGCCAGGCCTCGACGTCCTTGCTGGCTTCGTCGGCACGCCGTTCGTTGGCGCTGCAGTGGCCGCCTGCGGCCTCCCACAGCGCCATCTCCTGCGACATCGGCTTGGCGGTCTTCGTGACCTTGCCCCCCCGGCGCACTTCGGGCGTGCGTGTCTTCGCGTTGGCCATGAGGTGGTAGCGCTTGCCGCCCAGGATGGCCTTGATGACCCGGTGCACCAGCAGGTCGGGGTAGCGGCGGATCGGGCTCGTGAAGTGCGTGTAGGCCGGATAGGCCAGGCCGAAGTGGCCGGCGTTGTGCACGGTGTAGACGGCCTGCTGCATGGACCGCAGCAGCAGCGTGTGGATCTGCGTCGCGTCGGGCCGCCCGTGCACCGATTGGGCGATGGCCTGGATCTCGTGCGGCGTGGGCTCGTCGCTGAGGTGCATGCCCACGCCCAGCGCCTTGAGCATGGCCTGCAGCGCGACGCGCTTCTCGGGCGTCGGACCCTCGTGCACGCGGAACAGGCTGGCGTGCTCGGCCCCTTCGATGAACTCGGCGGCACAGACGTTGGCCGCCAGCATGGTCTCCTCGATCAGCCGGTGCGCCTCGTTGCGCGTGCGCGGCACGATCTTTTCGATGCGGCCGGCGTCGTCGCAGACGATCTGCGTCTCGGTGGTCTCGAAGTCGACCGCACCGCGCTTGGCGCGCTGCTTGAGCAGCGCCCTGTAGACCTCGTGCAGGTGCAGCAGGTGCGGCACGACGTCGGCACGGCGCTGCGCCTCGGGGCCGCGCGTGTTGGCCAGCACCGCAGCCACCTCGGTGTAGGTGAGCCGCGCGTGCGACCGGATGATGGCCGGGTAGAACTGGAAGGCGTCGATGCGGCCCTCGGTGTCGACGAGCATGTCGCACGCCATGCTCAGGCGCTCGACCTCGGGGTTCAGCGAGCACAGCCCGTTGCTGAGCTTCTCGGGCAGCATGGGGATGACGCGGCGCGGAAAGTACACCGAGGTCGCGCGCTCATAGGCGTCTTCGTCCAGCGGCTCGCCCGGCTTGACGTAGTGGCTGACGTCGGCAATGGCCACGATCAACCGCCAGCCCTCGAAGGCCGACTTGCCGCGGCCACGCTTGAAGGGCTCGGCGTAGACGGCGTCGTCGAAGTCGCGCGCGTCCTCGCCGTCGATGGTGACCAGCGCCACGTCGCTGAGGTCGACACGGTGCCGGCGGTCGACCGGGCGCAGCTTGTCGGGCAGCGCCGCAGCCTGCGCCAGCGTCTCGGGCGAGAACTGGTGCGGCACCTCGTACTTGCGCACGGCGATCTCGATCTCCATGCCGGCATCGTCGATCTCGCCCAGCACCTCGGCCACACGGCCCACGGGCTGCGAGTGCAGCGACGGCGTCTCGGTGAGTTCGACCGACACCACCTGGCCTACGGCCGCGTTGGCCGTGCCGCTCTTGGGGATCAGGATGTCCTGGCCATAGCGGCTGTCTTCGGGCGCCACCAGCCATTGCCCGCCTTCGTGCAGCAAGCGGCCGATGATCGGTGTCTTGCGGCGCTCGAGGATGTCGAGCACGCGCCCCTCGGGCCGGCCCTTGCGGTCGTAGCGCAACACGCGCACACGCACCCGGTCCTTGTGCAGCACGCTGCGCATTTCCTGCGGTGCGAGATAGACGGCGGGGTCGCCGTTGTCGAGGACGACGAAGCCGTGGCCATCGCGGTGGCCTTCGACGCGGCCGTCGAATTCGCCCATCAGGGCGGGGCCGGCAATAGCGGAGCTTGAGGTCTTGTTTTCTTTGATGGTATAGTCCTCTGTTCCTGAGAGCCCAGATGGCGGAATTGGTAGACGCACTAGTTTCAGGTACTAGCGCTTAACGGCGTGGAGGTTCGAGTCCTCTTCTGGGCACCAAATATCGTGAGGCCGGCGTGTTGAAGAACACGCCGGCCTTTTCGTTTTCAGACCTTGAACTTGCGCGCCAGCGCATCGGGGCGCAGGTCGTCGTACTCTTCGAAGGGCTGGTGGATCCACGGGCTGCTGGGCAGGGTCTCGACGAAGTAGTCGGGCAGGTAGCTCGACACCCCCTTGACCCAGATGACCGCGGCGCGCAACTCGCTGATCGACGGCATGCCGCGCAGGCGTTCGACCACGGCGCGCAGCGTGACGCCCGTGTCGGCCAGGTCATCGACCAGCAGCACGCGGCCGGCCAGCTCACCCTTGGGCATGGTGATGTACTTGGCGAGGTCGAGGCGGCCCTGGATGGTGCCGGCCTCGGCGCGGTACGAACTCGTCGACATGATAGCCAGCGGCTTGTCGAAGACACGCGAGAGCACGTCGCCCGGCCGCATGCCGCCGCGCGCCAGGCACAGGATCTGGTCGAACTGCCAGCCCGAGTCATGCACCTTGAGTGCCAGCTTTTCGGTGAGCAGGTTGTACTCGTCCCAAGACACGTACAAGTGCTTGCCGTCGTCGGTGAGCATGAGCGGGTTCTCCGGTTGGAAATCGTCGAGGTTCGGTCGGGTTCAGGCGCGGAAGGGGTGACGCAGCAGGATCGTGTGCACGCGGTCGGGGCCGGTCGACACCATGTCGATGGGCGCGCCGATCAGCGCCTGCATGCGCTCGAGGTAGCGCTTGGCCTTGGCCGGCAGCTGTTCCCAGTTGGTCAGGCCGGCCGTGGTGTCGCTCCAGCCCGGCAGCGTCTCGTAGATCGGCACGCAGGCGGCGATCTCGTCCGCGTCCATGGGCAGCACGTCGAGCACACGGTCACCGAGCTGGTAGCCGGTGCAGATGTTGATCTCGGGCAGGCCGTCGAGCACGTCGAGCTTGGTGATGCAAAGGCCCGAGACGCCGTTGATGATGATGCTGCGCTTGAGTGCCGCAGCATCGAGCCAACCGCAGCGGCGCGCACGCCCGGTCACGGTGCCGCGCTCCTGCCCGACGGTCGACAGGTGATGCCCGACGCCGCCTGCGGTGTCGATGTCGAGCTCGGTCGGGAAGGGCCCGCCGCCGACACGCGTCGTGTAGGCCTTGGTGATGCCCAGCACGTAGTGCAGCATGCCCGGGCCGACGCCCGAACCCGCCGCCGCGTTGCCGGCCACGCAGTTGCTGGACGTCACGTAGGGATAGGTGCCGTGGTCGATGTCCAGCAGCGTGCCCTGGGCGCCTTCGAAGAGCAGGTTCTGGCCCGCCGCATGGGCCTGGTGCAGCCGGTAGCCGACATCGGCCATCAGCGGGCGCAGCTGTTCGGCGGCCTGCATGGCCTCGGCCAGCATGGGTTGCCAGTCGAGCGCCGCCCCCCCCAGGTAGGCCAGTTCGGTGTTGTGCAGCTCCACCAGTTCACGCAGCTTGGCCTCGAAACGGGCCGGGTGCTTGAGATCCTGCACGCGCAGCGCGCGCCGCGCCACCTTGTCCTCGTAGGCCGGGCCTATGCCCTTGCCCGTCGTGCCGATCTTGCCGCTGCCGCTGCTCTCGCGCCGGCCCTCGCGCACGCGGTCGAGTTCGACGTGGAAGGGCAGGATCAGCGGGCAGGCCTCGGACAGGAACAGGCGCGAGCGCACGTCGATGGCCAGCGCCTCGATGCGCCCGATCTCGCCCAGCATGTGCGCCGGATCGACGACGACGCCGTTGCCGATGTAGCAGGCCACGCCCTCGCGCATCACGCCCGAGGGGATGAGCTGCAACGCCGTCTTGCGCCCGGCGATGACCAGCGTGTGGCCCGCGTTGTGGCCGCCCTGGAATCGCACCACGCCCTGTGCGTGGTCGGTCATCCAGTCGACGATCTTGCCCTTGCCCTCGTCACCCCACTGGGTGCCGACGACGACCACGTTGCGACCCGGCATCGGTCGAATGGCTGCTTGCATCTTGGAAAGAGTCCTTGAGGAAAATTCAGTTGGCGGCGCGGGCCGGCAGCGCGCGCAGCAGCCATTGGCCACCTTGCTGCACCAGTTCGCGGTCGCAGTCGAAGGCCTGCGCCTCCAGTTCGTGGCCGGGCAACATCGCCAGCACCGTCTCGCCGGCTTCGCGCAGCCGGCGCACGGCGGCTCGAAGCGCCGGGTCCTCGCCCCACGGGGCGCGGATCGCCGCGGGCACCGGCGAGGCCCCCGCCACTTCGGCCAGTGCCTTGAGATCGAGGCTGAAGCCCACCGCCGGCCGGTTGCGGCCGAACACCGCACCCACCTCGTCGTAGCGGCCACCGCGCGCCAGCGCGTCGCTGCTGCCCTCGCCGTAGACCGCGAAGCGCGCGCCGCTGTAGTAGGCATAACCGCTCATGTCGGAGAGGTCGAAGCCGACTCGCAGAGACGGGAAGGCAGCACGCAGGTGCGCCGACAGCCACTGCAGCTGATCCAGCGCCTCGCGCACCAACGGGCGCTGCGGCAAGGCCGTTCGCGCGGCGACCAGCACCTCGTCGCCGCCGTACAGGCGCAGCAGCGCGCGCAGGCCGGCGCGGGCCTCGGCCGGTGCGTCGTGCGTCAGCGCGGCCAGCCTCGGCGCGTCCTTGTCGGACAGCGCCTGCACCACCTCCTGCAGCTGCAGCGTGTCCATCGGCACGCCGGCCAGCACACCGCGCAGCACGCGCGCGTCGGCCAGGTCGATGACCAATGCCGACGCGCGTGCCGCCGACAGGCAGTCCAGCGCCAGCTCGGCCGCCTCGAGATCGGCCTCCAGGCCGGCATGGCCGAAGATCTCGGCGCCGAACTGCAGCGGCTCGCGCGTGGCCGACAGGCCCGCGGGGCGCGTGTGCAGCACCGGGCCGCAGTAGCACAGGCGCGTCACGCCCTCGCGGTTGAGCAGGTGGGCGTCGATGCGCGCGGCCTGCGGCGTGGTGTCGGCGCGCAGGCCCAGCATGCGGCCGCTGAGCTGGTCCACCAGCTTGAAGGTGCGCAGATCGAGCTCGCGGCCGGTGCCGGAAAGCAGCGACTCGAGGTGCTCGAGCAGCGGCGGCATCACGAGCTCGAAGCCGTAGCCTTGTGCGCGGTCGAGCAGCGCCCTGCGCAGGTCTTCCACGCGCCGCGCCTGAGCCGGCAGGACGTCGGCGATGTGCTCAGGCAGCAGCCAGGCAGAGAGCATGAAATGCACCGGTGTTGAAACGGGCATTGTACCGGCCGGCCTGCGCCGGCGAGCCCCGGCTCAGCGCCAGATCAACAGCAGCAGCAGACCGATGACCATGCTGCTCAGGCCGATGAAGCGGATCTGGCCGTCGGACATCTTGGTCGCGCGCTCGAAGGCCGCGCGCCACGCCCCGGGGCTCAGGAAAGGCAGCAGGCCCTCGAACACCAGCATCAGCGCCAACGCACCCAGCAGCAGGTCGGACATCGCGAAACCCGCCGCGGGCGTTGCCTACTTGCGAGCCGGTGCCGCCGACGTGGCCCCACCGGCGCGCATGGCGCGGAAGAAGTCGCTGCTGGGGTCGAGCACCATCATGTCGCTCTTGTTGCGGAAGCTGGCGCGATAGGCCTCGAGGCTGCGATAGAACTGCGCGAACTGCGCATCGCGGCCAAAGGCCTCGGCGTACAACGCCGACGACTTGGCGTCACCCTCGCCCTTGACCTTCTGGGCATCGCGATAGGCCTCGGCGATGATGACCTCGCGCTGGCGATCGGCATCGGCACGGATCTTCTCGCCGTCGGCCGCGCCCTGCGAACGCAGTTCGTTGGCCACCTGCTTGCGCTCGGACTCCATGCGCCGGTAGACCGAATCGGTGATGTCGGCGACGAAGTCGACGCGCTTGATGCGCACGTCAACGATCTCGATGCCGAAGTCCTTGCCCTCGTCGGCCAGGCGTGCCTTGACGTCGTTCATCACCTTCTCGCGCTCGGTGGCCAGCACGGCGGTGACGTTGCGCTTGGTGATCTCCTCGTTGAAGGCGGCCTGCACCACGGGCGCGAGGCGGTTCTCGAGGTTGCGGAAGTCGGCGCCGTTGTTGCGGATGAACTGGCGCGGCTCGGAGATGCGCCACTTCACCAGCCAGTCGATGACCAGGCTCTTCTTCTCGGCGGTGAAGATGGGCCGGGTCTCGGGGCTGTCGAGCGTTTGCACGCGCTTGTCGAGGAAGACGACGTTCTGGAACGGCGGCGGCAGCTTGAACTTCAGCCCCGGCTCGGTGATGACTTCCTTGATCTCGCCCAGGGCGTAGACGACGCCCACCTGGCGCTGGTCGACGACGAAGAGCACGCTGGCGGCCAGCATGAGCAGGGCCAGGGCCCCGGCGACGAAAAATCCGATGCGATTCATCTTGTTCGACTCAGCCATTCATCGCCCCTCGCGGTCGCGCGTGCGGGCGCCATCGCGGGAGCGGATATCGACGATCTGGGTGCCGGTAGGATCGCTGGACGCTGGCGACGGCACGGCGGCGGGGGCGGCAGGCGCGGCGCCGGCCTGCTGCATCAGCTTGTCCAGCGGCAGGTAGAGCAGGTTGGAGCCGGTGCGGCTGTCGACCATGATCTTGGTGACGTTCGAGTAGACCTGCTGCATGGTCTCGAGGTAGAGGCGGTCGCGCGTGACGACCGGCGCACGCTGGTACTCGGCCAGCACCGAGCGGAAGCGCTGCGCATCACCGTCGGCCTGCGCGATGACACGCGCCTTGTAGCCCTCGGCCTCTTCCAGCAGGCGAGCCGCGGTGCCGCGGGCCTTGGGGATGACGTCGCTGGCGTAGGCCTGGCCTTCGTTCTTGAAACGGTCGCGGTCGGCGCCGGCCTTCAGCGCGTCGTTGAAGGCCGCCTGCACCTGGTCGGGCACGAAGACGTTCTGCACGTTGACGTTGGAGACCACGATGCCGGCCTTGAGCCGGTCGAGCTGGGCCTGGATCGACTTGACGAGGTCGGCGGCGATGGCGTCACGCTGCTCGTACAGCACCTGGTCGACGCGGCTGCGGCCGACGATCTCGCGCACCGCCGACTCGGCGGCCATCACCACCGCGTCGTCGGGGCGGAAGTTCTCGAACAGGTAGGCGCGCGCGTCGGCACGCCGGTACTGCACGACGAAGCGGATGTCGACGATGTTCTCGTCCTGCGTCAGCATCGATGAATCGCGCAGCCCGGTGGCGGGCACGACGGCGTTGCGCCCCACCTCGACCGATTGCAGCTGCGTCACCGCCACCAGCTCGTGGGCCTGCACCGGGTAGGGCAGCCGCCACTGGAAGCCGGCGTCCTTGGTGTGGCTGAACTTGCCGAAGGTGGTGACCACCCCTTGATAGCCTTCCTGGACGATGAAGAAGCCGCTGCCCAGCCAGATCAGCAGCGCCACGGCGCCGATGAGGCCGGCGCCTATGCCGGCGCTCTTCATGTCGGGCTGGAAGGACGGGCCGCCGCTGCCGCCGCCGTCGCCACCCGGTCGCCCCGGCGGCGGTTGCTTGCCGCCGAACAGGCCGCTGAGCTTGCGATTGAAGTCGCGCCACAGCTCGTCGAGGTCGGGTGGCCCGTCGTTGCGGTTGCTGTAGACCAGCGAGTCGCCGGCGGCGGATGCGCCTCGCGGGCGCAGCGCGGCCGAGACCAGCGTGCGCGCAGCCGCGGCGAGTTCGCGCAAGCGCTCGGTGAAGGGGGGACTTTGGCGTTGACGCATGCGGGTGCGGTCTGGGCAGGTGGGAGAGGGGAGGCGCTCAGTGCAGGGCCAGCGGCGAGTCGCCGGACACGGCCGTGGGCACGGGGCTGCCATCGGGCAGCGTGGCAGGTGGCGGCCGTCGGCCGGCGTTCAAGTGCTCGAGGGCGATTTCGGCGATGGCCTGGCGCAGCACGTCCAGGCCCTGCCCGCTGCGCGCGCTGACGAAGACGCGGCGGCGGCGAACGCCCGGATGAACTTCGACCCAGTCGGCAGGCTCGCGCGGCTGCAACGAGTCTTCGAGCAGGTCGAGCTTGTTGTAGACGAGCAGCTGCGGCACGTCGCCGGCACCGATCTCGGCCAGCACGCGCTCGACCTCGGCCTGCTGCTCGGCCTGCAGCGGGCTGGCCGCATCGACGACGTGCAGCAGCAGGTCGGCCTCGGCCGCCTCCTGCAGCGTGGCGCGGAAGGCATCGACCAGCTTGTGCGGCAGGTCGCGGATGAAACCCACGGTGTCGGACAAGGACACCGAGGCCTGCGCCTCGCCCAGCCACAGCGAACGCGTGGTGGTGTCGAGCGTGGCGAAGAGCTGGTCGGCGGCATAGGCCTTGGCCTTGACCAGCGCATTGAAGAGCGTGGACTTGCCGGCGTTGGTGTAGCCCACGAGCGAGACGCTGAAGGTGCCGCGGCGCTCGCGCGCCTTGCGTTGCGTGCCGCGCTGGCGCTTGACCTTCTCGAGCCGCTCTTTCACGGTCTTGATGCGGTCGCCGATCATGCGGCGGTCGAGTTCGATCTGCGCCTCGCCGGGGCCGCCACGGGTGCCGATGCCGCCCTGCTGGCGTTCGAGGTGGCTCCAGCGCCCGACCAGGCGCGTGGCCATGTACTGCAATCGCGCCAGTTCCACCTGCAGCTTGCCCTCGTGGCTTTGCGCGCGGTCGGCGAAGATGTCGAGGATGAGCGCCGTGCGGTCGGCCACGGGCACGCCGAGGTGGCGCTCGAGGTTGCGTTGCTGCGCCGGGCTCAGCGCCTGGTCGAAGATGACGCCATGCGCCTGGGTGCCGGCCACCAGGGCCTTGATCTCGTCGGCCTTGCCGCTGCCGACGAACAGCGCCGGGTCGGGCGCACGGCGGCGCGCGATGACCCGGGCCACGGCAACGTCGCCGGCCGAGGCGGCCAGCAGGGCCAGCTCGTCCAGGTTGGCATCGAAGTTCGCGGCGCCGCCCACATCGACGCCCACCAGCACGGCTCGTGTCGGCTCGGCGCCGCGCGGCGCGACGGGGATGGGAGATGAACTCAAGGTGGCGATGGTCAGGCCGCCGGCCTCAGGGGGCCTGCTCGCCCGGTTCGGTGACGTGGAAGTTCACGGCGCGGCTGGGCACCACCGTCGATATCGCGTGTTTGTAGACCATCTGCGTCACGGTGTTGCGCAGCAGCACCACGTACTGGTCGAAGGACTCGATGTGGCCCTGGAGCTTGATGCCGTTGACCAGGTAGATGGACACGGGCACATGCTCCTTGCGAAGCAGGTTCAGAAAAGGGTCCTGCAAAAGTTGGCCTTTGTTGCTCACGATATTCTCCGTGTTGAAGGAAACGGGCGTTCACGTTATCACAGGGCCTTTGCGCCGCCCGGGTAAACGGCTATTGCTTCAGCGCTGCACTGGTGCAGTCGCGCGGCCTACTCAGCCGCCCTGCTCGTCGAAAGGATTCTTGGCCGAGCGCATCTCTATGCGCACCGGTGTGCCGACGAGCTTGAAGTGTTCGCGCAGTCGGCTTTCCAGGAAACGCTTGTAGCTGTCGGGCACGTGGTCCAGCGAGGTGCCGTGGATGACGACCAGCGGCGGGTTCATGCCGCCCTGGTGAGCGTAGCGCATCTTCGGCCGGAAGCGCCCATCACGGCGCGGCGCCTGGTGTTCGGCGGCCTCGTGCACCAGCCGCGTCAGCACCGGCGTGCTCATCTTGACGGTTGCCGAGGCGTGCGCCTGCAGCAGCGCCTTCCACAGCGCCGACAGGCCCGTGCGCCTGATGGCCGAGATCTGCAGCACCGGCGCGTACTTGAGGAAGGCCAGCCGGCTCTCGATCGACCGCTGCAGCGTCTGGCGCTGGTACTCGTCGGTGGCGTCCCACTTGTTGACGGCGATGACCACGGCGCGGCCCGACTCGAGGACGTAGCCGGCGATGTGCGCGTCCTGCTCGCTCACGCCCTGCGTGGCGTCGATGAGCAGCAGCACGACGTTGGCGTCGGCGATGGCCTGCAGCGTCTTGACGACCGAGAACTTCTCGATGGCCTCGAAGACCTTGCCCTTGCGCCGCAGGCCGGCGGTGTCGATGAGTTCGAACTTGCGCCCGTCGCGCTCGAAGGGCACGTGGATGGCGTCGCGCGTGGTGCCCGGCTGGTCGAAGGCCACGAGGCGCTCTTCACCCAACCAGGCGTTGATCAGCGTGCTCTTGCCGACGTTGGGCCGGCCCGCCACGGCCAGGCGGATCGGGCGCTTTTCGTCGTCGGGGCCCGAGCCGTATTCGTCCTCGGTGGGCGTGAAGCCTTCGAGCGCGGCCTCGAGCAGGCTGCGGATGCCCTGCCCGTGCGCCGCCGAGATGGGATGGGGCTCGCCGATGCCGAGCTCGTGGAACTCGCCCAGCAGCGGCGATTCCTGCATGCCTTCGGCCTTGTTGGCCGCCAGCAGCACACGCTTGTGCTGCGTGCGCAGGAAACGCGCGATGTCGTGGTCCTGTGCCGACAAGCCGCCTCGCACGTCGACGACGAATATCACCACGTCGGCCTCGGCCACGGCCTGGCGCGTCTGCTTGGCCATCTCGGCGACGACACCGCTGGGCTTGTCGGGTTCGAAGCCGCCGGTGTCGACGACGATGAACTCCTGCGCACCCAGCCGCGCGTCGGCGTAGTGGCGGTCGCGCGTCAGGCCGGCGTAGTCGGCAACGATGGCGTCGCGGCTCTTGGTGATGCGGTTGAACAGCGTCGACTTGCCGACGTTGGCCCGCCCGACCAGTGCGATGACCGGCTTCATGACTGCACGCGTGCCGGCACGCCGCCGCAGGCGGGCCTTGCGGCTGCGCGCGCAATCGGGCTGCAGTGCCGGGCGTCCGTCATCAGTTCGGCCTGAAGGCGAAGAGGCCACCGCCCTGCGTGACCACCAACATCGTCGTGCCTGCCAGGACCGGCGCGCCGATCACCGGCTTGCCGTCGGTGGGCAGACGCAGTTGCATCTCGCCGCTGGCGGCGGCCAGGAAGTGCAGGTACCCCTCGGCGTCGCCGAAGACGACGCTGGGGCCCAGCGCCAGCGCGCCGCTGAGGCCGCGGTACAGCAGCTTCTCGGACTGCCAGGCGACGTCGCCCGAACTCGCCCGCCAGGCCGTGATGCGATCACTGGCATCACCGCCGATGACGAAGTCGGCACTCGCGGCCACCGCCTGCGCGCCGCCGGCATTGCGCGACCAGAGCAGCGCGCCCCGGCTGGCATCGGCGCAGGCCACGGCCGACTGGAAGGCGCGCGCGCAGATGCGGTCGCCCACCCGCGTCGCCGGGCCGATGAGGTCGGCCAGGCGCTCGACCTCGTTGCTGCCGCGCGGCGAGGCCATCGGCACCTCCCACAGCACGGTGCCGCGCAGCGGGTCGAGCGCAGTCAGGCGCTGGGCCTGGGCCACCAGCAGGCTGCTGCGCAAGGGCATGATCACGCTGGCCTGCGACAGCGTCAGAGGCTCGCCCGGCTTGGCATAGACCCACAGCCGCCGGCCGTCGAGGGCGTCGAAGGCATGCACGATGCGGTCGACGCCCATCACGAAGACACGCTCGCCGGCCACCAGTGGCGGCGTCACCACCGAAGACGGCACACGCTTGCGCCAGACCTCTCGGCCGCTGTCGAAGGTCACGACCTCGTTGCCGCGTGTCACGACGCTGGTGAAGCGGCCATCGCTGCCCACGCCGGCCGAGAGGGCACTGCCCACGCTGGCGCGCCACAGCTCGGCGCCGCTGTCGGCCTGCAGCGCGAGCACGTCGCCCTTGCCGTTGGCGACATGGAAGACGCCCTCGTGCGCCGCCGCCACGAGCGGGAAGTCGATGCGGCCGATGCTGCTCGCCCAGGCCTGGCGCGCAGCGATCTTGGGCGCCACGGTTTCCAGCGGCGTCGGCTTGGGCCTGTCGGCAGCACAGCCGGCCAGGGCCAGCAGAACCGCTGCGGCGCAGA
Organism: Leptothrix sp. (in: b-proteobacteria); assembly: GCA_013822265.1. Taxonomy (GTDB): domain Bacteria; phylum Pseudomonadota; class Gammaproteobacteria; order Burkholderiales; family Burkholderiaceae_C; genus Rubrivivax. Next base: position 3,236 of record PNKD01000073.1, on the reverse strand, counting down.
CCCGCGCCGCCCGTTGCATCGCGACCGTCACTTGCCGCCCCCCGAAGCCGCCGATGCCACGGCGGCCACGGCGGCAGGCGCCGCCCCCAGCGTCGTCAGCTTGGCCTCGACGAGGCGGCGATAGTCCAGCTTCGCGTCCATGGCCTTGTAGGCGGCCTCGTAGGCGGCGCGGGCCTCGTTCTGCTTGCCTTGCGCCAGCAGCACGTCGCCGCGGCGGTCGGCCACCAGGCCTTCGAAGCCTTCGGTCTTGGCCGTGTCCAGCACCTTCAGCGCTTCGTCGAACTGCTTGGCATCGGCCAGCACGCCGGACAGGCGCAGGCGGGCGATGGTGCGCATCTCGTCTTCGGCGCCGTTCTCGGCAACCCAGGTCAGCGAGGCCTTGGCCGCCTCAGTCTGGCCCTTGGCTACCTGCACCTTGGCGGCGGTGAGGCCGCCCTGCTGCGCGAAGGCCGTGGCGGGGAAACGCTGCTTCAGGTCGGCAAACACGCGAGCGGCCTTGTCGGCATCACCCACCGCGGCGGCGCGGTCGAGCTCCTCGAACATCGCGCCGGCCTTCAGCGCCTGCTCGCGCTGCCAGTAGTTCCAGCCGTTCCAGGCTGCGAAGGCGCCCAGCACCAGCACCAGCGCCCAGGTGATGAGGTTGCCCTGCTTGTTCCAGAACGCCTTGAGTGCGTCGAGTTGCTCCTGCTCTTGCAGGTCGAGTTGTGTGGCCATGGCTGCGGTGCGCCGCGGCGGTGCCGCTGGCGATAGGAGGGAAAAGGCGAATCCGGGATTATGCGTTGCGCAACTCGGCGGCCCAGGCCGACACGTCGGCCAGCACGCGCGTGGCCTGGGCGGCCGTGGCGTCGCGCAGCGGCTTGAGTGCCACCTCGCCGCGCGAAAGCTCGTCGGCGCCGAAGATCAGGGCGTGCCGGGCGCCGCTGGCGTCGGCCTTCTTGAACTGCGACTTCATGCTGCCCCAGGCGTCCTTGCCGGCGGCGTGCATCAGCACGGCCACGCCGGCCGCGCGCAGCGCCTCGGCGGCCTGCATGGCCGCGGGCAGCGCCTCGGGCGCGGGCACGATGGCGTAGACGTCGGGCGCCGCGTCGGGCGCGGTGATGCCGCTTTGCTGCAGCAAGTCGAGCACACGCTCAATGCCCATGCCCCAGCCGATGCCCGGCGCCGGCTTGCCGCCGATCAGCTCGGCCAGGCCGTCGTAGCGCCCGCCGCCGCAGACCGTGCCCTGGGCGCCGAGGCGGTCGGTCACCCACTCGAAGACCGTCAGCGCGTAGTAGTCCATGCCGCGCACCAGGCGGTGGTTGACTCGGTAGGGCTGGCCCGCGGCGTCGAGCACGCGGCATACGCCCTCGAAGTGCTTGAGCGAGACCTCACCCAGGTAGTCCATCAGTTTGGGCGCGGCTTCCACCAGCCCCTGCATGGCCGGGTTCTTGGTGTCGAGGATGCGCAGCGGGTTGCTGTGCAGCCGGCGCTGGGCCTCGGCGTCGAGCAGTTCACGGCCGCCTTCCAGGTGCCTGATCAGCGCCTCGCGGTGGGCCTTGCGCTCGGCGGCCTGCCCCAGGCAGTTGATGTCCAGCCGCACGTCGGCCAGGCCGAGGTCGCGCCACAGGCTGCGGCACATCAGGATGACCTCGGCGTCGACGTCGGGCCCGCCGAAGCCCAGCGCCTCGACACCCACCTGGTGGAACTGGCGGTAGCGACCGCGCTGCGGGCGCTCGTGGCGGAACATCGGCCCGATGTAGAAGAGCCGCTTGCCGCCGTCGTAGAGCATCGAATGCTCGATGGCCGCGCGCACCACGCCGGCCGTGCCTTCGGGGCGCAGCGTCAGCGCATCGCCGTTCATGCTGTCGATCCAGGAGTACATCTCCTTCTCGACGATGTCGGTCACCTCACCCAGGCCACGCACGAACAGCGCCGTGGGCTCGACGATGGGCGTGCGCATGCCCTGGTAGCCGTAGCGGCGCATCAGTGCACGCACGACATGCTCGAACCACTCCCAGCGCGCCGAGTCGGGCGGCAGGATGTCGTTCATGCCCTTGACTGCGGCGAGTGGCGTGGCGGCAGCGGGCGGTGCGGGCGCGCCCTTGGGCGCTTGCGGGGTGTCGGCCATGGCGGTGATCAGTGCGGTGAGAGCAAGGCGGTGTGCCGGCGCGCGGACGCCGGGCGATCGAACGGGGCGAAGCGGGCGGGCAGCGTCAATGCGCTGCGGTGGCCGTGCCAAATCGCCGCTCGATGTAGCTCTCGACGATCTTGTGGAACTCCTGCGCGATGCCTTCGCCGCGCAGCGTCATGGCCTTCTCGCCGTCGATGTACACGGGCGCGGCGGGTGCCTCGCCGGTGCCGGGCAGGCTGATGCCGATGTCGGCATGCTTGCTCTCGCCAGGGCCGTTGACGATGCAGCCCATCACCGCGACCTTCAGGTTCTCGACACCTGGGTACTTGGCCTTCCACACCGGCATCTGCGCGCGCAGGAAGTCGTCGATCTGCTGGGTCAGCTCCTGGAAGGTGGTGCTGGTGGTGCGGCCGCAGCCCGGGCAGGCCGTGACGCTGGGGTTGAAGCTGCGCAGACCCAGGCTTTGCAGGATCTCCATCGCCACCACCACCTCTTGCGTGCGCGCCTCGCCGGGCTGCGGCGTCAGGCTGACGCGGATGGTGTCGCCGATGCCTGCCTGCAGCAGCACGCCCAGTGCGGTGGCGCTGGCCACCGTGCCCTTGGTGCCCATGCCGGCTTCGGTGAGGCCCAGGTGCAGCGCGTAGTCACAGCGTTGCGCAAGAGCGCGGTAGACGCTGATGAGGTCCTGCACGCCGCTGACCTTGCAGCTGATGATGATGTTGTCGGGGTTCAGCCCGAGTTCGCGCGCCACGCCGGCCGAGCTCAGCGCCGACTGCACCAGCGCCTGGTACATCACCTGCTTGGCGTCCACCGGTGCGGCACGGCGCGCGTTCCGGTCCATCAGCTCGGCGAGCAGCTCCTGGTCCAGGCTGCCCCAGTTGACGCCTATGCGCACCACCTTGTCGTACTTGGCGGCGGCCTCGACCATCATCGCGAACTGGCGGTCGCGCTTGTCGCCCTTGCCCACGTTGCCGGGGTTGATGCGATACTTGCTGAGCGCCCGGGCCATCGCCGGGTACTCGGTGAGCAGGCGGTGGCCGTTGTAGTGGAAGTCGCCCACCAGCGGCACGTGGATGCCCATGCGGTCGAGCTGCTCGCGGATGTGCGGCACGGCCTCGGCCGCCTC
>PNKD01000072.1 GCA_013822265.1 Leptothrix sp. (in: b-proteobacteria) | reverse complement strand
GACGCCGCACACTCGCGGCCAGGCTCAGCCGCCGGGTGCCGAGGCCGCCGCCAGCACCTGCTGGCGCAACCAGCGGTGGGCGGGGGTGGTGTCGTGGCGCAGGTGCCAGATCATCTCGACGTGCACCGGGCCCAGCGCCAGCGGCAGCTCACGCGTCACCAGCGCCGGCCCGTAGCCGGTGGCCAGCACGAAGCCCTCCGGAAGTACCGTCAGCAGGTCGGACTGCGCCACCACGCGGCCGGCCGTGAAGAACTGGTTGACGGTGAGCACGACACGGCGCTGGCGGCCCTGCGCATGCAGCGCCTGGTCGACGTAGCCATGGGCGCGGCCCGAAAAACTCACCAGCAGGTGCTTGGCGGCGCAGTAGGCGTCCAGCGTCAGCGGCGCGTCGGCCAATGCGTGGCCCTGGCGCATCACGCAGACGTACCGCGTCTCGTACAGGCGCGTGTGGCGCAGTGCGCCGTCGTGGCCGCGTGCGGCAATGTCCGTCACGGCCTCGGGGAAGAATCCGACCGCCAGGTCGGCCTCGCCGCTCTCCAGCAGCCGCCGCGGGTCGCGCGTGGTCAGCGGCAGCACGCGCAGGTTGACGAGCGCGCCGGTGTTCTCGATCCCGGCCACCAGCACCGGTGCCAGCATCGCCGCGGTGGCGTCGGCCATGGCCACGCGCAGCTGCACGGCGTCGCGCAGCGGGTCGAAGTCGTCCGGCGCCAGGGCCTGGCGCAACGCCGACAAGGCCGCGCGCACCTGGGGCCACAGCGCTTCGGCCAGCGGCGTGGGTTTCATGCCGTGGGCGCTGCGCACGAACAGGTCTTCGCCAACGGCCTGGTGCAGGCGCTTGAGCGCATGGCTGACCGCCGGCTGCGTCATGGCCAGCGCGGCGGCCGCGCGTGTCAGGCTGCCTTCGCTCATCACGGCGTCGAGCACGCGCAGCAGGTTCAGGTCGAGGGTGCGGAAGTTCAGCAACACGGCGGGCCATGATATTCACGAATCAAATATCTGGCATGCAAAATATTCACTTGATGTTTATACGTATTAACCCTAATCTTCGTTCATCACCCCATCCGGGGGTGACCGTTCAAGGGAAACACCATGCCTACGCTCTCCGTCCACACGCCCCTGCCGGTGACCATGCCGCGCGGTGCCCCGGTGGCTGCCGCGCTGTTCACGCAACTGCTGGACGTGTTCCAGGCCGCCCGCGCGGCACTGGCCGCCTCGCGCCAGCATGCCGCGCGCCAGGCCGATGTGCGCGCGCTGCGCCGCTACGCACAGAGCGTGTACCGCGACGACCCGCGTTTCGCTGCCGACCTGCTCGCGGCTGCCGACCGCCACGAGATCGAGGGGTTGCCGGCCGCGCAGCGCACGGCAGGCTGAACGTCTAGACGCGGCACGGGGGCGCCTGCGCCCGCTCCGCCTTCTGCGCGCCCTGCACCGATGGCGCTGCCGTCAGCGCGCCGAACAGGTCCTTGGGATCGGCCATGTCGGGGATCAGGTCGATGTCCTGGCCTAGACCCAGTCCGGCGGCCAGCGCGCCCATCAGGCGCAGCGCCGCAAAGTCTTCGAGCGCGAAGCCGACCGAGTCGAACATCGTCACCTCGGCCTCGCTGGTGCGCCCGGCGGCCTGCCCGGTGAGCACGCGCCAGAGTTCGGTAACCGGGAAGTCGGCCGGCATCTGCTGCACGTCGCCCTCGATGCGGCTCTGCGGCTCGTACTCGACAAACACGTGGGCCGCCTGCAGCACGCCGGGGTGCATCTCGGTCTTGCCCGGGCAGTCGCCGCCCACCGCGTTCAGGTGCATGCCGGGGGCCAGCATCTCGGGCGTGACGATGGTGGCATTGCGCTTGTCGGCGGTGACCGTGGTCACGATGTCGGCGCCCTGCAAGGCTTCGGCCGTGCTGCGGCAGGCGACCAGCCGCAGGCCGGACACGGCGCGCAGGTGGCGCAGCAGCTTGGCCGTGGCGGCGCCATCGACGTCGTACAGCCGCAGCGTGTCTATGCCCATCAGCTGATGAAAGGCCAGCGCCTGGAACTCGCTCTGCGCGCCGTTGCCGATGAGTGCCATGGTGCGTGAACCCGGCCGCGCCAGCAGCCTGGCCGCCATCACCGACGTGGCCGCCGTGCGCATCGCCGTCGTCAGCGTGAGCTCGCTCAGCAGCACCGGCTTGCCGGTGGCGACGTCGGCGAGCACGCCGAAGGCCATCACCGTGGGCAGGCCGAAGCGTCCGTTGCCGGGGTGGCCGTTGACGTACTTGAAGCTGTAGTGGCTGGCGTCGGCCACCGGCATCAGCTCGATCACGCCCTGGCAGGTGTGGCTGGCCACGCGCGCCACCTTGTCGAATTCGGGCCAGCGGCGGAAGTCGGCTTCCAGCGCGGCCACCAGGCGCCGCAGCACCTCGGGCAGGCCGTGGGCGGCCACGATGCGGGCGATGTCATGGGTGGTGAGCAAGGTCGTCATCGCAGTCTCCGGCTTCGGTCTGGTGTTTTTGTCTGGGCTGGCATCCATTGTTCGAGAGGCCGTCGTCAATGCGAAGCGGCAGAAGTGTCACTCTCTCGCCAACCTTCTGGCGTTAAGCCAGTACATGCTGTCAAATTGCCGGATGGACAGCGTCGACCAGCAACTGCTCGCCCTGTTGCGCCAGGACGCCCGCACCACCGTCGCCACGCTGGCGGGCAAGCTCGGCGTGTCGCGCGGCACCGTCACCAACCGCGTCAGGCGGCTTGAGGACGACGGCGTCATCACCGGCTACACGGTGAAGCTGCGGCCCGACGCCCAGCCCGACCTCATCGCGGCCTGGATGAGCATCACCGTCGACGGCAACCAGACCCGTGAAGTCATTGCTCACTTGCTGGGCGAGCCCGGCGTGGCCGCCCTGCACGACACCAATGGCCGCTGGGACCTGCTGGCCGAGCTGCGTGCCGGCAACCTGGGCGAACTGGCCGCGGTGCTCGAGCGCGTGCGCCTGATCAAGGGCATCGCGGGCACCGAAACCAGCATTCATCTGCAGACCTACCGCGGGGCCTGATCGCATGCCGGGCGAAGCCGCCGCGGCCCGCCCGCGCTGGCATCATCGCCCGCGATGATCCACTTCCTGCTCATGCGTCTGGCCACCTTCGCCGCCACGCTGGCGGTGGCTTCGGTGGTGGTGTTCGCGGTGCTCGAGCTGCTGCCGGGCAACGCCGCCGAAGTCATCCTCGGCGACACCGCCACCCCCGAGGCCGTGGCCGCGCTGCAGGCCGGCCTGGGCCTCGACAGGCCGCCGCTGACGCGCTACGCCGCCTGGGTGGGCGGGCTGCTGCAGGGCAAGACGGCGCGCAGCATCAGCTACGACACGCCCACCGCCGAGCTGTTGGCCGAACGCCTGCAGGTGACGCTGCCGCTGGCGCTGATGGCGATGGCGCTGACGGTAATGCTGGCTCTCGCGCTCGGCGTCTACGCCGCCGCCCGCCACCGCCGCCTGGGCGACGCCGGCGTGATGGCGCTGAGCCAGCTCGGCATCGCGATCCCGAACTTCTGGTTCGCCATCCTGCTCATCCTGCTGTTCGCGGTGCATCTGCGGTGGTTCGGTGCCGGCGGCTTCCCGGGCTGGACGGCCGACACCGGCGGCAGCCTGCTCGCCGGCGTCAAGGCGCTGCTGCTGCCGGCGCTGTCGCTGGCGCTGGTGCAGGCGGCCATCCTGGCGCGCATGACACGCTCGGCGGTGCTCGACGTGATGCGCGAGGACTACATGCGCACCGCGCGCGCCAAGGGCCTGAGCCGGCGCCAGGCGCTGCTGCGCCACGGCCTGCGCAACGCGCTGATCCCGGTGCTGACGGTGGCTGGGCTGCAGTTCGCCAACCTCGTCACCGGCACCATCGTGGTCGAGAACGTGTTCGTGCTGCCGGGCGTGGGCCGGCTCGTGTTCCAGGCCATCAGCAACCGCGACCTCGTGGTGGTGCGTGACGTGGTGATGCTGCTGGCCGCCGTGGTCGTGCTCGTCAACCTGGGGGTCGACCTGCTGTACGCGGTGGTCGACCCGCGGCTGCGCCATGCCGCGGCCTGAACGACGCCAAATGCTGCAGCGCGCGCGCCATCACCCCAGTTTTGTCGCCGGCGCGCTGCTGAGCGCGCTGCTCGTGGCCGCGGCGGCGCTGTCGCTGCTGTGGTCGCCGCACCCGCCGGCGGCCATAGCCATCGCCAACAAACTGGCGCCGCCCGGCGCCGTGCACTGGCTGGGCACCGACGCGCTGGGCCGCGACCTCTTCAGCCAGCTGCTGGTGGGCGCGCAGAACAGCATCGCCGTGGGCGTGGTGGCGGTCGGCATAGGCCTCGTGGCCGGCGTGCTGCTGGGGCTGCTGGCCGCGGCGCAGCGCGCCGCCGGGCGCCACTGGGTTGACGAGCTGCTGATGCGCGCGGCCGACTTCACCTTCGCCTTCCCGGCGCTGCTGTCGGCGATCATGCTCACCGCGATCTACGGGCCCGGGCTCCTGATGAGCATCGTCGCCATCGGCATCTTCAACATCCCGGTGTTCGCGCGCATCGCCCGCGGTGCGGCGCTGGCGGTGTGGGCGCGCGACTACGTCACCGCCGCGCGCGCCGCCGGCCAGGGCCCGCTGGCCATCACGCGCGACCACGTGCTGCCCAACATCGCCAGCCCGCTGATCGTGCAGGCCACGGTCTCGTTCGCCACGGCGATACTGGCCGAGGCCGCGCTGTCCTACCTCGGGTTGGGCACGCAGCCGCCGCAGCCCAGCTGGGGCCGCATGCTGAGCGAGGCGCAATCGCTGATGTTCCAGGCGCCGCTGCTGGCGGTGTGGCCCGGCTTGGCCATCATGCTCAGCGTGCTGGGCCTGAACCTGATGGGCGACGGCCTGCGCGACCTGATGGACCCTCAACTCGCGCGCCAGCGCTGAAAGAGCCATGAACACGACCCCGCTGAAGATCGACTTCGTCTCCGACGTCGCCTGCCCCTGGTGCGCCGTCGGCCTGCATGCGCTGGAGCGGGCGGTCGAGAAGCTCGGCCCAGGGATCGCCGTGGAGATGCGCTTCCAGCCCTTCGAGATCAACCCGACGATGGCACCCGAGGGCGCCGATGCCGCCGCGTACCTGAAGGCCAAGTACGGCCTCAACGACGCGCAGCTGGCGCACAACCGCAGCCACATCCGCGAGCGCGGCGCGGCCGTGGGTTTCGCCTTCGGCGAACGGGTGCACGTGTGGAACACCTTCGACGCCCACCGCCTGCTGCACTGGGCCGCGCTGCCCGGCCCGCATCACGTGCCCGGCGCGCAGCGCGCGCTCAAACACGCGCTGCTGCAGGCCTACCACGGCGACGGCCGCAACCCCGGTGCCACCGACGTGCTGCTCGACCTCGCGGCGCAGGTGGGGCTGGACGTGGCCGCTGCGCGCGAGGTGCTGGCCAGCGACCGCTACGCGCTGGAGGTGCGCGCCGCCGAACAGGCCTGGCAGCGCGCCGGCATCCACTCGGTGCCGGCGATCGTGATCAACGAGCGCCACCTGATCTCGGGCGGCCAGCCGCCCGAGGTCTTCGAGCAGGCGCTGCGCCAGATCGCGGCCGAGCCCGTGGCCGACGGCAGCGCAGCCGGCAGCACCGCCTGATGCCGCGCAACATCGAGATCAAGGCGCGCATCGCCAGCGTCGAGGCGCTGCTGCCGCGTGCCCGGACGCTGGCCGACGGTGCGCCCGTGCTGATGGCGCAGGACGACAGCTTCTTCGCCGTCGCCCACGGTCGGCTGAAGCTGCGCGAGTTTGCCGACGGCAGCGCCGAGCTCATCCACTACCACCGCGCCGACAGCGTCGAAGCCAAGGCCAGCGACTACGTGCGCGTGCCCGTGCCCGACCCCGCCGCGTTGCGCCAGGCGCTGGCGCGCGGCTGCGGCCTGCGCGGGCGCGTGCGCAAGCAGCGCTGGCTGCTGCTGGCGGGTGCCACGCGCATCCACCTCGACCGCGTCGAAGGGCTGGGCGACTTCATGGAGCTCGAGGTCATGCTGCAAGACGGCCAGAGCGACGCCGAAGGCAGCGCCATCGCCGAGGCGCTGATGCGCGAGCTGGGCCTGGCCGACGCCGAGCGCCTGGCCGGCGCCTACCTCGACCTGCTGGCCGTGGCCGCCGGCGGGTGAAGGCGGGTGAAGGCGGGCGAAGACGGGTGAAGGCGCGCGTGCCGTGAGCCTGCTCGAAGTCGAAGATCTGCGTGTCACGCTGCCCACCGCCCGCGGTCCGGCGCAGGCGCTGCGCGGCGTGTCGTTCACGCTCGAACGCGGGCAGACGCTGGGGCTGATCGGCGAGTCGGGCTGCGGCAAGAGCCTCACCGCGCTGGCGCTGATGGGGCTGCTGCCCGAAGGCGCCACGGTGCAGGGCCGCATCCGCTTCGACGGCCGCGAGCTCACGGCGCTGGACGACGCCGCGTTGTGCCGCCTGCGCGGCCGCCACCTGGCGATGGTGTTCCAGGAGCCGATGTCGGCGCTGAACCCGCTGCACACCATAGGCCGCCAGGTCGCCGAGCCGCTGCGCCTGCACCTGGGCCTGCCGGCCGCCGCGGCGCGGGCGCAGGCGCTGCGCCTGCTCGAGCGCGTGCAGCTGCCGCACGCGGCGCAGCGGCTCGACAGCTATCCGCACCAGCTCAGCGGCGGCCAGCGCCAGCGTGTGGTGATCGCCATCGCACTGGCCTGCGGCCCGGCATTGCTGGTGGCCGACGAGCCGACCACCGCGCTCGACGTCACGCTGCAGCGCGAGGTGTTGCAGCTCATCGCGAGCCTGGTGCACGAAGACGGCATGGCGCTGCTGCTCATCAGCCACGACCTCGGCGTGATGGCCGAGCACGTGCAGCGCCTGCTCGTGATGTACGGCGGCACGGTGGTCGAAGACGGCGCCGCCGCCAGCGTGCTGCAACGTGCCGCCCACCCCTACACACGCGGCCTGATCGCGGCGCGGCCGCGGCTGGGGCAGGGGCGGTCGCGTGGCGCGGCGGGCCGGCTGGTCACCATTCCCGGCCGCGTGCCCGAGCTCGCCGACCTGCCGCCCGGCTGCGCCTTCGCCGATCGCTGCACGCTGGCCGTCGATGCCTGCCGCGCCGCGCTGCCGCCTGCCGTGGTGCTGGGGCCGGGCCACCACGTGCGTTGCCCGCGCACCGACGCCGCATGAACGTCGAAGCGACCACGTCGGCCGCGCCGCACGGAGCGGGTTCTTCGTCGGGCGTGGGCACCGAGCCGCCGCTGCTGGCCGTCGAGCACCTGGCCAAGGCCTACGCGCTGCCGCGCCGCCACGCGTTGGCTGCCGCGCCCGTGGTGCAGGCGTTGGCGGGCGTGAGCTTCACGCTGCAGGCCGGCCGCAGCCTGGGCGTGGTGGGTGAATCGGGGTCGGGCAAGAGCACGCTGGCGCGGCTGGTGATGGCGCTCGAGCCCCCCAGCGCCGGCCGCGTGCGGCTGCAGGGCATGGACCTGCACCGCCTGGGCGCCGCCGCGCTGCGCCAGGCGCGCACGCAGTTCCAGATGGTGTTCCAGGATCCGTACGGCTCGCTCGACCCGCGCCGCACCGTGGGCCGCAGCGTGGCCGAGCCGCTGGCCGTGCTGCACCACGCCGATGCCGCCGAGCAGCGCGATCGTGTCGCCGAGGCACTGGACGCCGTGGGCCTGCGCGGCGCCGACGCCGCGAAGTACCCGCACGAGTTCAGCGGCGGCCAGCGCCAGCGCATCGCCATCGCGCGAGCGTTGATCACGCGGCCCAGGCTCATCGTGGCCGATGAGCCGGTGAGCGCGCTCGACGTCAGCGTGCAGGCCCAGGTGCTGAACCTGATGCAGGACCTGCAGGACCGCTTCGGCGTCACCTACCTCTTCATCAGCCACGACCTCGCGGTGGTCGAGCATGTCTGCGACGAGGTGCTGGTGCTGCACGAAGGCCGTGTCGTCGAGCAGGGGCCGCCGCAGCGCCTGTTCAGCGCGCCGCAGCACGCCTACACGCGGCGCCTGCTGGCGGCGGTGCCCGGCGCAGCGCGCAGTTGACGGGGCCGGCGCCGCCCGCCGGCACTGCGCCAGAATCGTCGCTCCACACCTCACCGGGCGCAGATGAGCCAAGCCACCATCGAACGCTTTTACGCCGCCTTCGCGCAGCTCGACGCCGACACCATGCAGGCCTGCTACGCGCCCGATGCGGCTTTCGACGACGAGGTCTTCTCGCTGCATGGGCGCGAGCCCATCGGCGCCATGTGGCGCATGTTGTGCACGGCGACGCTGGCCAAGGGCCGTGAGCACTGGAAGCTGGGCCTCAGCGACGTCACCGAGCGCAGCGCGCACTGGGACGCGCACTATCTCTTCTCGGCCACGGGGCGGCTGGTGCTCAACCGCATCGACGCCGAGTTCGAGTTCGATGCCGCGGGTCTCATCAAGCGCCATCGCGACCGCTTCGACTTCTGGGCCTGGTCGCGCCAGGCGCTGGGCCTGCCGGGCTGGCTGCTGGGCTGGACGCCCTATCTGCGCCACAAGGTGCGGGCACAGGCGGCGGCGGGGCTGCGGCGTTTCGTCGAGCGCGGCTGAAGTGTGCCGGCGCGACCCCATGACGGGATGGCCGTGAGCGAAGGCGGCCTGCACGCGCTCTCGGCCGTCGAGATGCACCAGGCCTTTGCCGCGGGCGCCTTGTCGCCGCTGGACGTGGCGCGCGCCGTCGTCGCGCAGGTCGAGCGCTGGGAGCCGCACCTGCATGCCACCTGGGACTTCGACGCCGAAGAGGCGCTGGCGATGGCGCGCGCGTCCGAGGCCCGCTGGCGCGTGGGCGCCGCACTGGGCCCGATGGACGGCGTGCCCCTGACGATCAAGGAGAACATCGCCACGCGCGGCCGCGCCATGCCGCTGGGCACCGCGGCCGGCGTGCTGGTGGCGGCCCGCACCGACGCGCCGCCGGCCGCCCGCCTGCGCGAGGCCGGCGCGGTGTTCGTGGCGCGCACCACCATGCCCGACTACGGCATGCTGAGCTCGGGGCTGTCGAGCTTTCATGCCCTCACGCGCAACCCCTGGAACCTGGCGTGCAACCCCGGCGGCAGCAGCGCCGGGGCCGCGGCGGCAGCGGCCGCGGGCTACGGCCCGCTGCACCTGGGCACCGACATCGGCGGCTCGATCCGCCTGCCGGCGGGCTGGTGCGGCGTGGCCGGTTTCAAGCCCAGTGCCGGGCGTGTGCCCATCCACCCGCCCTACACCGGCCGCGTGGCCGGGCCCTTGGCGCGCGAGGTTGCCGACGTGGCACTGGTGATGGCCACGCTGAGCCAGCCCGATGTGCGCGACGGCACGCGCCTGCCGCCGCAGGCCATTGCCTGGCGCGACCTGGGTGACGAGCAGGAGCCGCGCGACATCCTGCGGGGTCTCAGGGTCGGCCTGCTGCTCGATGCCGGCTGGGGCCTGGCGCCCGAGCCCGCCATCGTGGCCGCCGTGCAGGCCGCGGCGCGCACCCTCGAGGCCGCCGGCGCGATTGTCGAGCCGCTGCCCGCCTTCACCACGCGCGAGATGGCCGACGGCATCAACCTCTTCTGGCGCATGCGCTCGTGGCTGGAGATCTCGGCGCTGCCGCGCGAGCGCCAGGCTCGGGTGCTGCCCTATATCCGCGCGTGGGTGGCCGAGGGCGCGCACTTCACGGCCACGCAGGTCTTCCGCGGCCAGGCGCAGATGGCGGCGCTGCGCGACGCCGCGCTGGCCGCCTGCGAGCCCTTCGACGCTGTGCTCTCGCCGGTGGCGCCGCTGCCGGCCTTCGACGCCACGCACGCCAGTCCCACCAACGACCCGCTGCGCGCGATGGAGCACATCGCCTTCACGCTACCCGCCAACATGAGTGGGCAACCGGCGATCAGCGTGCCCTGCGGCCAGGTTGCGAGCGAACATGACGCGGCGGCGCCTCGGGGCACGCGGCCCGTCGGCCTGCAAATCACCGGCCGCCTGCACGATGACCTGGGCGTGCTGCGCGTCGCGCGGGCCTTCGAGCGGCTGCGCCCGCCGCAGCCGCCCTGGCCCCAGCCCCCGCGCTGAGGCGCGGCCTGCCGCGCGTGCCGGGGCCACCGGCCAACCGCGCTACATTCGCGCCCATGTCGTATCCCGATGCGCGCGGCAACCCCTGCAGCAGCAGCCACCGGGCCGCGCTCGACGCCGCCGAGCAGGCCCTGTGGCGCATGATGACCTTCTACGACGCGCCGCTGGCCGACCTCGACGACGCCATCGCCGCCGACCCGGGCTGGATGCTGCCGCACGTCATGCAGGCCGGCTTCCTGCTCAGCCTGACCGAACCGGCGCTGCTGGCCGATGCCGAAACCCGGCTCGAGAAGGCGCGTGCGCTTTTGCACCACGCCACGCCGCGCGAGCGCGCCCATCTGCACGCCGTGCAGCTGGCCGGCGCAGGGCGCTGGCAGGCCGCATGTCGTGTCTGGGACGACTTGCTCGTGGCATACCCGCGCGATGCGCTGGCACTGCAATGGGCGCAGCTGTGGGACTTCTACTGCGGCGACGTCGCCAACCTGCGCGCACGCCCGGCGCGCGTGCTGCCCGAGTGGGACGAAGCCGATCCGCTCCATCCCCACGTGCTCGCGCTGCACGCCTTCGGCCTGGAGGAGTGCAACCTCTACCCGCAGGCCGAGGAAGCCGGCCGCCGCGCCCTTGCCGCCGATGCACGCGCCCCCTGGGCCGTGCACGCCGTGGCGCACGTGATGGAGATGCAGGGCCGCTACGAAGAGGGTGCGGCCTGGCTGCGCCAGCATCGGGACATATGGGCCGAAGGCAACGGCTTGGCCACCCACCTGTGGTGGCACAAGGGCCTGTTCAGGCTCGAGGCGCTGGACGTTCAGGGCGTGCTGCGCCTGGTCGATGCCCACCTCGGCGGCGCGGCGCTGCAGATGACGCTGCAGCGTGTCGACGCCGTGGCCCTGTTGTGGCGGTTGCACCTGATGGGCGAGGAAGTCTCGGGCCAGGCCGCGGCACTGCTGGCCGGCTGGCCTCTCGCCGACACCGCTGCCGGCCACTACGCCTTCAACGACATCCACGCCGTGCTGGCCATGGTGGCTGCGGGCGAGGTGGCGCGTGCCGAGGCCTGGGTGGCGCGCTGCGCCGAACGTGCGCTGGGCGCCGAAGACGCACGCCGCAGCAACCACCTGATGGCGCGCGAGGTCGGCCTGCCGCTGATGCGCGGCGTGCTGGCCTATGCACGCGGCGATGCCGATGGCGCCGTCGACCTCATCTATCCGGTGCGCGGCAGCGCGCAGCGCCTGGGCGGCAGCCATGCCCAGCGCGACCTCATCGACCAGACGCTGCTCGGCGCGGCCGCGCTGGGCGGCCGGCGCAACCTCGGCCGCGCGCTCGTCAACGAACGCCTGATGGCCAAGGCGCCGACCCCGTTGACACGCCTGTGGGCCGAGAAGCTGGCACTGCCCGAGGCCGAGCGCGCCTGACCGTGCGCTGCCAGTGAACGGCCCGAGGTCCTCATGAGTGCCGAAGAGAAACGCGAACAACGCCTGGAGCTGCTGGAAGACGACATCGGCCGCGCGCTGAGCGAGAGCGTGCGCAGCGGCGAGTTGCAGGCCGCACCCAGTTACGGCAAGCCGCTGAATTTCGGTGACGGCTACGACGACACGCCCGCCGAACTGCGCATGCCTATGAAGGTGCTGAAGGATGCCGGCGTCGTGCCACCGGAGGTCGAGACCCTGCAGCGCATCGCCGCACTCGAGGCGCGCGCCGCCGAGGCTGCCGAGCCCGAGGCGACGGCACTGCGCCGCGAGGCCGCCGAGCTGCGGCTGGCACTGTCGCTGCGGCTGGAGCGGCTGCAGCTGTCGGGCGGCCTCTAGGAGCGCGGGTGGCCCGCCGGCGAAGTCGGCTTCTGCCGCGGCGCGCGCGCATTGGTGGCAAGCTAGCGTGATGAACAAGACACTGAGGTGGTCGGTACTGGGCGCAGCCGCCGTCGTCGGCCTGTTGCTGCTGGGAGCAGCCACCGTCGCACTGCGTTTCGACCCCAACGAGCACAAGGCCTGGCTCATCGAGCGCGTGCAACAGGCGCAGCAGCGCAGCTTGGCGATACCCGGGCGCATCGCGCTGAGTTTCTTCCCCAGGCTGGGCCTGCAGGTTGGTGAGCTGTCGCTGTCCGAGCGCGGCGGGCCGGGCCGTTTCGCCTCGGCGCGCTCGTTGCACGTCTCGCTGGCGGTGCTGCCGCTGCTGGCTGGCCGTGTGGTGGTCGACCACGTGGAGGCCGACGGCCTGACCCTGCAGGTGCGGCGCCACGCCGATGGCAGCACCAGCATCGACGACCTGCTGGCACTGCCCGAAAGGCCATCGGCAGAGCCGCCAGCGCCCGACGCCGGCCAGGCCGACGGCGGGCGTGAGCTGCGCTTCGACATCGCCGGCGTCGTGCTGCGCGATGCCGCACTTCGGTTCGACGATGTCCCTACCGGCCGACGCCTGGCGCTGAGCGGCATCGCGTTTCGTACCGGGCGCATCCGCGTCGGTGAGGCCGTCGAGCTGGAGCTGGGCGCCCATGTGCGGGCCGACGCGCCCGCGCTCGACGCCGACCTGCGGCTGCAGGGCTCGCTCTTGCTGGGCACGGCCGGTGGAAGCCAGGCGCCGCGTGGGCTCGTGGCCGAGGCCAGCGGCGTCGAGCTGACGCTGCGCGGCCGGCTCGCCGACGGCAACCTCGATGCGAAGCTGCAGCTGCCGAAAGTGCGGCTGACAGGGGAGGATCTCGCCGCCGGCGCGACCCAGGTCCGCGTGGCGTGGCGCCAGGGCGAGACGGCGCTCGACGCCGACCTGACGACGGACTGGAGGGCCGACCTGCAGGCACGCGCGTTCGAGTTGACGGCCTTGGGCCTGAACGCCCGCCTGGCCAACCCGCGCGGCGGCACGGTGGCGCTGCAGGCTCAGGGCGACGCGCGGGCCGCGCTGGCGGCGGCCGGCCCGCAGCTGCAGGCGCGGCTGCATGGCGAGTTCGACGGCAGCCGCTTCGACGCCCGGCTGGCGAAGCCGGGCGCGGCTTCCACGGCCTGGCGTGCCGACCTCGACATCGACCGGCTGGACCTCGACCGCTACCTGACCCCGTCTGCGGCCGCAGCGGCCTCAACGCCCTCAGCGCCGCCCGCGCCGCCCGCGCCGCCCGCGCCGCCCGCGCCGGGCCCGGGTACGGCCATCGACCTGTCGATGCTGCAGACCCTGGATGCCAGCGGCACGCTGCGCATCGGGGCGCTGCGCCTGATGCGTGTCGAGGTGTCCGATCTGCAGGCCGGTCTCCGTGCTCGAGGTGGGCGGCTCGACGTCGACCCGCTCGGCTTCAAGCTGTACCAGGGCCTCGCCTCGGGCAAGCTGTCGGCGCAGCACGGCGCGCCGCTGCAGCTGACGCTCAAGCAGCGGCTGGAGGCCGTGGCCGTCGGCCCGCTGCTGCAGGCGACGCTGGGGCAGGACCGTCTGAGCGGCCGCGGTGACGTCGACCTCGACCTGCGCGCCCAGGGCGCGGGCCTGCAAGCATTGAAACAGTCGCTGGCCGGCAGCGCCCGGCTGGCGTTGCGCGACGGCGCCGTGCGCGGTTTCGACATCGCCCAGGCGCTGCGCAGCGCGCGTGCCGCGCTGGGCCGCGCCCCGGCGGCCGAGGCCCTCGCCGGCCCCCGACCACGTACCGACTTCAGCGAACTCTCGGGCAGCTTCGTCATTGCCGACGGCGTGGCGCGCACCGGCGACCTGGCGGCCAAGTCGCCGCTGCTGCGCGTCGGCGCGCAGGGTACGGTCGATCTGGGCGCGGGCCGGCTGGACATGGACGTCAGGGCCGCCGTGGTCGACACGCTGAAGGGGCAGGGCGGGCCCGAGTTGCAGGCGCTTCGCGGCGCCACGCTGCCGGTGCGCCTGACCGGGCCTTTCGACGACGTGGACGTGAAGGTTGACCTCGCCGGCGCGGTGCAGGGCCTGGCGCGCGACAAGGCCGAGGACGCGGCGCGCGAGATCAAGGAGAAGGCGCGCGAGAAGCTGGGCGAGAAGCTGAAGGGGCTGCTGGGCCGGTAGCGCCCAGCGCGCCGCGCGCCGGGGCCGTTGCCGGCGCGGCGTACTCACACCAGCGGCGGCGGCAGCTGTTCGGTGGCGAACACGCGCTGCAGCGCGGGCCGCGCCAGCATGCGCTGCAGGTAGGGACCGATGTGCGCGAAGTCGCGCGCCGGCTGGCTCTTGAAGTTGCGCGTCCAGCGGCACAGCATGAAGGCCAGCGCGTCGGCGGCGCTGTAGTTGGCGCCCAGCAGCCAGGGCCCGCCGTGGCCGGCCAGCAAGGTGTCGATCTGCGCCAGACAGCCGACCACGCGCGCCTCGGCATGGGCCTGCACCTGCGCCCGGCCTTCGACGTTGCCTTCGTCGACCAGGCGCTCGGGATAGAAGTAGTGGATGAGGGTGGCCTGCATCGTGTTGCTCAGCCACAGCATCCACTTGTAGTAGTGCGCGCGCTCGGCGCTGCCCAGCGCCGGTGCGAGGCCGACAGCGGGGTGCGTGTCGGCCAGATGCAGCAGGATGGCGGCCGTCTCGTACAGCATCAGGTCGCCGTCGACCAGCACCGGGATCAGGCCGTTGGGGTTGAGCTCGAGGTAGGCGGGCGCCTTTTGCGCGTTGTTGGCACGGTCGACCCGTTGCAGCGTGAACGGCGTGTCGGTCTCTTGCAGCAGCGTGTGGACCGCAAAGCTGGCGGCACCGGGCAGGTAGTGAAGGGTCATCATGTCGGCGATGCTAGCGGGCATCGCCTGCCCGGCCTGCCGGCCCGGACCGGCGATTCGGCGGCATGATGGGCGTCCGACCACTGCCCGGAGCACGCCATGGCCGAACACACCGCCCAGCTGCACTGGCAGCGCGGCGCCGACGAGGCCTTCACCGACCAGCGCTACAGCCGGCGCCACACGCTGCGTTTCGACGGTGGCGCGGTGATGGCGGCGTCGTCGTCGGCGTCGGTGGTGCCGCTGCCGATGTCCGACGCCGCGGCGGTCGACCCCGAGGAGATGTTCGTCGCCGCGCTGGCCAGCTGCCACATGCTGTGGTTCCTGTCGCTGGCCGCGGCGCGCGGCCATGTCGTCGACCGCTACGAGGACGCCGCCGTCGGCGTGCTGGCGCGCAACGGCGCCGGCCGCCTGGCGATGACGGTGGTGACGCTGCGCCCGCGCGTGGTCTTTGCCGGCGCGGCGCCGGCGGCCGATGCGCTGGCCGCGCTGCACCATGCCTCGCACGAGGCCTGCTTCATCGCCCAGTCGGTGCGCACCGAGGTGCGCTGCGAGCCGCGCCCCTCAGCCTGACACGGGGGGGCGCCAACGCGACCGATCCGACCGGCGGCGGGCCTGGGCGCGGCGAACACCGGGCCGCACCCCACGCCCGCAGGGCTTGAAACCCGACCGCATCGCGCCCAGATCGTGGGGTGACACTGCTCGGGCCGCTGCTGTTCTTCCTTGTCCTGCCGGGGGCCGTGGCGGCGTGGCTGGCCGGGCCGCCGCTGCTGATGGCGCTGCGGCGCGCGCGCGTGCGGCGCCAGCCCTTTCCGCAGGCATGGCGCGGGATCCTGCGCCGCCGCATGCCGGCATTCGCGCGCCTGCCGGCCCACCTGCAGCTGCAGGTCAAGAAGCACGTGCAGGTGCTGGTCGCCGAGAAGCCGTTCATCGGCTGTGCCGGGCTGGTGGTCGGCGACGAGATGCGCGTGCTCATCGCCGCGCAGGCCGCATTGCTGCTGCTGAACCGGCCGGCCGACTACTTCGGCAACCTGCGCCAGGTGCTGGTCTATCCGGGTGCCTTCGTCGTGGAGCGTGAACACGGCGACGGCAGCGGCCTGCAGCACGCCACACGCCGCGCGTTGTCGGGTGAATCCTGGCAGCAGGGGCAACTGCTGTTGAGCTGGGACGACGTCGTCGCCGGTGCGGCCGACCCCGACGATGGCCACAATGTCGTGATCCACGAATTTGCCCATCAGCTCGATCAGGAAAGGGGCCGCGCCAATGGCGCGCCCTGGCTCGGGCGGCGCGAGGCCTACCCGAATTGGGCGCGCGTGCTCGGCACCGAATTCGACCAGTTGCGCCAAAGCCTGGCGCGCGGCGAACAGGGTGTCATCGATGCTTATGCGGCCACCGACCCGGCCGAGTTCTTTGCCGTCGTCGCCGAGCACTTTTTCGAACAGCCCGCAGCGCTGGCCGCCGCTCATCCGGCGCTTTACGCCGAATATGCGCAACTCTTCCGCTGCGACCCGCTGAGCTGGTAAATCGGGCATCGAATGCCGGCGCGGGGCCGGGGCCCGGCGTGGGGACACGCCGACGATGCGCCGGGCATGATCAATGGCCCCGCGGGGGTGCGATGAATTACGCGGTCGACGTTTCCTCGGCCTGGTTTGCAGCCGCGGTTCCGTTGGCCTTCCCTTGGGTCATCCCTTTGGAAATTGCCGGCGACCCAAGCGGCGGCAATTAGCAACACCGCGCCGGCACAATTCGACTTGCGGGCACGCGGCGGTTGCATTTGGTTGGCTGCCAAAGACCATGCACGCCGCACTGCTGCGATAATGTGCGTTCAAGAGGTGCATTCACTGAAGCCAAAGACACCTCGGCCCGGCATTAAGCCGGCGACTCCAGGGAGTCATTCCATTTCATACCCCACATGACCAAGACCTACGCCCAAATCGTCAAACAGATCGAAGTGCTCAAGCAGGACGCCGAGAAAGTCCGCCGCAAGGAAATCGAAGGTGTCGTCGGCCGCATCCGCGATGCCATCGAGGTCTATGGCCTGACCGCCGCCGACCTGGGGCTGGCACCCAAGAGTGCGACCGGCGGCAAGGCGGCGCCCGCCAAGAAGCGCGGTCGCAAGGCCAAGACCGCCAAGCCGGCAGCGGTGGTGAAGTTCCGCAACGAGGCCGGCGGCACCTGGGGTGGCCGCGGCAAGCGCCCGCAGTGGCTGCGCGACGCGCTGGCCGGCGGCAAGACGCTGGCCGACTTCGCCGTCAAGTAAGCGGCGGGCGCGCGCGGGCGGCAGGGCCGCCCGCGACCCTCATCATGCCCGCGGCCAGGTCGCCGGCATCCCGCCTCAAGCCGCCCGCGCCTGGCGCACCGCGGCTTCCCACGCGCCCATGCGCTCGGCGGCCTGCGCAGGCGTGAGGGTCGGCTCGAAACGCCGCTCTTCACGCCACAGCGCCGCCAGTTCGTCCTGCCCCTGCCACACGCCGGTGGCCAGGCCCGCCAGGCCGGCCGCACCCAGCGCCGTGGTCTCGGTGACCCGGGGCCGCACCACCGGTATGCCCAGCAGATCGGCCTGGAACTGCATCAGCAGGTCGTTGACGCAGGCGCCGCCGTCGACACGCAGTTCGCGCGGCGCCGTGCCGCCGGCGGCCAGAGCGTCGCTGGCCATCGCACGCAGCAGCGCCGTGCTCTGGAAGGCGATGCTCTCGAGCGCCGCGCGCGTGATGTGCGCCGCCGTGCTGCCGCGGCTGAGACCGACGATGGCGCCGCGCGCGTTCGCATCCCAGTAGGGCGCCCCCAGGCCGGTGAAGGCGGGCACGAAGGTCACGCCGCCGGCGTCGGGCACGCTCTCGGCCAGCGCCTGCACCTCGCTGCTGCTGCGTATGGCCTGCAGGCCGTCGCGCAGCCACTGCACCACCGCGCCGCCGATGAACACGCTGCCCTCCAGTGCGTACTGGGGCTGTGAGGCGCCGCCGCGGCCGAGTTGCGCCGCGGCCGTGGTGATGAGGCCGTGTGTCGAGTTCTCGAAACGCCCGCCGGTGTGCATCAGCATGAAGCAGCCGGTGCCGTAGGTGTTCTTCACCAGCCCGGCGTCGAAGCAGGCCTGGCCGAACAGCGCGGCCTGCTGGTCGCCGGCCACGCCGGCGATGGGGATGGCGCCGCCCAGCCACTCGACGTCGCACTCGCCGAACACCTGGCTCGAGGGCAGCACCTGCGGCAGCACGCTGTCGGGCACGTGAAGCAGCGCCAGCAGCGCCGGGTCCCAGGTGTTGTGGCGGATGTCGTAGAGCATGGTGCGCGAGGCGTTGCTCACGTCGGTGGCGTGCACGCGGCCGCCGGTCAGCTTCCAGATCAACCAACTGTCGACGGTGCCGAAGGCCAGTTCGCCGCGCGCCGCCGCGACATGCGCGCCGTTCACATGGTCGAGCAACCAGCGCAGCTTGGTGGCCGAGAAGTAGCTGTCGATCACCAGGCCGGTGCTGTGGCGTATGGCCTCGGCGTGGCCGTGTTCGCGCAGTTGCGCGCACAGCGGCTCGCCGCGGCGGTCTTGCCAGACGATGGCACGGTGCAGCGGCCGGCCCGTGCGGCGGTCCCACAGCAGCGTGGTCTCGCGCTGGTTGGCGATGCCTATGGCGGCGATGTCGCGCGCCTGCAGGCCGGCCCTGACGAGGGCCTCGCGCGCGGTCGCGAGCTGGCTCTCCCAGATCTCGTCGGCGTCGTGTTCGACCCAGCCGGGCTGCGGGTAGTGCTGCGTCAGCTCGCGTTGCGCCATCGCCACCACCTGGCCGCGGGCATCGAAGACGATGCTGCGTGAACTGGACGTGCCCTGGTCGAGGGCCAGGATGTAGGTCATCGGTTTGTCTCCTGCGGCCGGCCAGCGTACTGCAAAGGGCCTCGCCCGCGACCGCGGGACTGCCCGGGTCGTGCGCCGGGCTCCGGTTAAAGTTCGCGCCCCATGACCATGCACCGCCAGGCCCTCATTGCAGGCACGCTCTACGCCCTGGCCGCCGGACTGCTGTGGGGCGTGGTGTTCATCGCGCCGACGCTGCTGCACGACTACCCCGCCGTGCTGCAGACCATGGGCCGCTACCTGGCGTTTGGGCTCATCGCCCTGCCGCTGGCGGTGTGGGACCGCGCCCGCCTGGCCGAGCTCACGCGTGCCGACTGGGTCGAGGCCGCCAAGCTCGCCGCGGTGGGCAACGTGCTGTACTACCTGTGCCTGTCGGCGGCGATACAGCGCGCCGGCGTGCCGCTGCCGACGATGATCATCGGCACCCTGCCGGTGGTCATCGCGGTCACCGCCAACCTGCGTGGCAGCGCGCGCGGCGCGCTGGTCGAAGGACGGCTGCCCTGGCGGCACCTGCTGCCTTCGCTGGCGCTGATCGCGGCCGGGCTGGCCTGCGTCAACCAGGCCGAGACGGCGCAGCTGCCTGCAGACACCGACCTGTCGCGCTACACGATGGGCGCGCTGCTGGCCGTGGCCGCCGCGGCCTGCTGGACCTGGTACCCGATACGCAACGGCGAGTGGCTGCGCGCCCATGCCGGCCGCAGCCCGCGAGCCTGGGCCACGGCACAGGGGCTGGCGACGCTGCCGATGGCGGCCGCGGGCTACCTGGCGTTCTGGCTGTGGGCGGGGCCAGGCGGCGGCGCGCCGGCCTTCGAGATGCCGTTCGGGCCGCAGCCGCTGAAGTTCATCGCGCTGATGCTCGCCGTCGGCCTGCTGGCCTCGTGGCTGGGCACGCTGTGCTGGAACGAGGCCAGCCAGCGCCTGCCGCCGGCGCTGGCCGGTCAGCTCATCGTCTTCGAGACGCTGGCGGCGCTGGCCTACGCCTTCGTGCTGCGCTGGCAGTGGCCGGGCTGGCTGACGGGTGCGGGCGTGGCGCTGCTGATCGCCGGCGTGGTGACGGCGCTGCGCGTGCGTCCGCGGCCGCCAGGCGCCGGCGTGCCCGAGGGCACAGAATGCGGGCCTTTGCCGTCGAACAGGACCCCGCCATGAGCAGCCGCCGACGTTTCATCCAGCTCATGCCCGCGGCGCCGCTGGCGGGGGCGGCACTGCTCGTTGGTTGTTCCGACAAGGCGGCAACGCCCACCCCGCGCCCTTCGCAGGCCCCCCCGCCCGTGGCGGCGCCTGCCGCACCCGCGCCCGTGGCGCCGCCCACGATGCCAGCCACCACCGGCCTCGTCAGCCCCAGCGACCTGCAGGCACGGACCTTGGGCTACGTGCCGCTGACGGGCCAGGCCGACGCGTCGAAGTACACCAGCCACGCCGCCACGCAGTTCTGCAGCAACTGCGCGCTCTATGCCGGCAGGCGCGGCGAGGCCTCCGGGCCCTGCCCGATCTTCCCCGGCCGGCGGGTCAGCGCGCAGGGCTGGTGCAGCCGCTGGGCGAAGAGGGCCTGATCAGCCGTAGACGTTGCGCAACGTGCCCAGGCCGTCGATCACCACCTCGACGGCGGTGCCCGGCTTCATCGGCAGCACGCCCAGCGAGGTGCCGCACAGGATCACGTCGCCGGGCTCCAGCGTCATGTCCTGGCTGAGGCGCCACACCAGCTCCTCGGGCCCGAAGAACATGTCGGCCAGCGCGTAGTTCTGGCGCTCGCGCCCGCCCGCCAGCGTGCGCAGCGTGGCGGTGGCGGGGTCGAAGGCGGTGTCTATCCACGGCCCGAAGGCGCCGAAGCCCGCAAAGCTCTTGGCGCGCGTCCATTGCGGAAAACTCGCGTCGCGCCACAGCAGTTCGATCGCCGTGACGTCATTGGCGCACGCGTAGCCGAAGATGCAGGCGGCGGCGTCTTGGCGCGCGATGCGGTGGGCGCGGCGGCCGACCACCACCGCCAGCTCACCTTCGTAGGCGACGCGGCCGACGTCGGGCGCCACGGCGGCGATGGCCTGCTCGTGCGCCGCGGCGCTGGCCGGGTCTTTCAGGAAGTACAGCGGCTCGGCGGGCGAAGCCCAGCCGTTCTTCTCGGCCGCGGCGCGTAAGTTGTTCCACAGCCCGATGATCTTGCCCGGCGTGCACGGCGGCAGCCAGGCCAGCCCGGCCAGCGGCAGCATCTCGCCCGTGGCCTGCGGCGTCTCGAACAGGATGCCCGTGTGCACCTGCACCTGCTCGCCCTGCAGCAGGCCGAGCGTGGGTCGTCCGTGGTGGGTGAAGCGCAGCCATCGCATCGTGGTCGTCCCTTTCCAGTCGTCAAACGAGTCGTGACGATAGCCTGCCGAGGCCGGGCCGCCGCCGCGATTGGCGCCAGAATGCGCTTGCGGCCCATCGCGGCCCGCTCATTGCGATGCCCTTGCGAACCATCCCCATCCTTCCGCACAACGAGCCGCGCACGCCGCGCCTGAGCGGCGACCCCGCGCAGCTGCGCCGCGTCGTCGACGCGCTCGACCAGGCGCTGCTGGCGCGCATCGGATGGCGCCTGCCGGTGAATGCCTGGCTGCGCGAACTGCGGCTGGACGATGGCGAGGCCTTCGTCGCCATCTCGCCCGAACTGGGCGGCGCCTGCGGCCCGTCGGCCGAGGTGGCCTTCGACACGCTGCGGCGCCTGCTGCCCGACACCGACATCTACGTCGGCGCGGCGCGCGGCTGAGCCGGCTGTGCCGGGCGGC
>PNKD01000071.1 GCA_013822265.1 Leptothrix sp. (in: b-proteobacteria) | reverse complement strand
GATCAGGCCGTCGAAGCCGTTGGCGAACACCAGGCCGGAGATGCCCAGGAACGAAGCCGCCGACATGTAGTCGCCGGCGATCGCCAGGCCGTTCTGGAAGCCGGTGATGCCGCCGCCACCGGTGTAGAAATCGGCCGCACTCTTGGTCTTG
This sequence comes from Leptothrix sp. (in: b-proteobacteria), assembly GCA_013822265.1. GTDB lineage: Bacteria > Pseudomonadota > Gammaproteobacteria > Burkholderiales > Burkholderiaceae_C > Rubrivivax. The sequence goes on along the minus strand of PNKD01000071.1, from coordinate 21,389 downwards.
GCCGCCGCCCACTTGGTGATGAACAGCGTGGCCGCGACGAAGACGCCGAACATGCCGATGGCCGTCCAGTTGGTGGCCTGCTTGGTGGCCTGGCCGAGGTCGGCGCCGGCCGCGTAGGCGCCGACACCGATGGCCGTGACGGCACACACCGCCAGGACCTTGCCCAGCACCTTGAGGCCTTGTTGATCGAGGCTCACTTGGCGACTCCCTTGACGACTTGTTCGGTCAGCGAGTCGAACTCGCTGTTGGCGCGCCGCACGTAGACCCAGGTGATGACGATGGTGAAGACGATCACGGCCACGCCGATGGGCATGCCCAGGGTCGTGACGCCATTGCCGAGCTTCTGCGACAGCAGCGGCTTGTTGAAGGCCACGAGCAGGATGAAGCCGTAGTAGGCCACCATGCCTGCAAGCGTGAGCCACCAGCCGAAGCTGGTGCGCTTGCGCTTGAGTTCCTGGTACTGCGGGTGCGCGGCGATACGCTGCGCGAGGTTGACTTCCATGTCGGTCTCCGAGTGTTGGACTGGGGCGCCGCTCACCTGCCGCGGCGCTTGACCCGACTATCCGCAGGCCCACTGACCAAGCTCTGACGTGAAACCAACGTGGACTGACGGTTTCGACCTGGCCTCGCCGATGCGCCAGGGTTAACCCTGAACTTTGACGCGAATGCAGCGAATGGCCGTGGGGCGGGCTGGGCGCAGCCCCGTACCGGGCTCAGAGCGTGAGGGTTTTTCGGGCGTGCCCGAGCAGCGCGCCAAAAGGCGCCTGCTCTAGGCGCAAAGCGCAGACACAGCTCGGGCTATGTCGAGCATTTGCAACGACGAGCAGGTGCTTTTTGGTGTGATGAGCGGGCATGAACGAAAGACTCTCACGCTCTCAGATGTCGAGGGTCTTCTGACCCTTGAGGACGAGGTCCTTGGAGGACTTGACGTTGATCGTGCCCGAGCCCTCGATCGTGATGCCGGTGCCCTCGAGCGCGCTGGCGGCGGCCCCGGCGCCTCAGCGCCGCACGACACCCGGCCGCGGCAGGGCGGCGTCGTGCCAGCCCGGACCCTGGAACCAGGCTCCGCCGGCCAGCGCGTCGCGCAGCGTAGGCAGGCCGTCCAGGCCCCAGAAGAGGCGGCCTTCGCACTCGACCGTGGGCACGCCGAACAGGCCCGCGGCCGCGGCCGCCTCGGTGGTCTGTCGCAGTTCGGCTTTCACGTCGGCACCGTTCGGGTCACGCTGAGGGGCCAGCGCCGCCGTCAGCACGGCCACGCGCGCCGGGTCGACGGCATCGGCACCCCCGAGCCAGGTGTGGCGGAAGATGGCCTCGACGACACGCCGGTTGGGCCCGCAGGCCAGCGCCAGGCGCAGCAGCGGCAGCGGGTTGAAGGGGTGCACGGCCGGCACGTCCAGCGGCGTGCCTTGCTGCGCGGCCAGCCAGTGCACGTGGCGAAAAGTCCACTGGCGCTTGGGTTCGATCTCGGCCGGGCCCTTGCTGCCCCAGTGCTGCAGCAGCCCGGCCAGCAGCACGGGCCGGTAGTCGACGCTGACGCTCAGGCCCTCCAACGCCTGCGGCAGGCGCTCGAAGGCCAGCCAGGCGTAGGGCGAGATGAAGTCGAAGTGGAAGACGAGGTGTTTCATGACCGGGCTCTCTTTCGACTCAGGTGGAAGACGCCGACCGCGGCAGCGGCCCGCGGCCCTGCTGCAGCCACAGCACGCGGCGGCGCGCCAGTTCGTCCCACACCGCCCGGCGCGCCGGGTCGGGCAGCGCGGACCACGCAGCGATCTCGTCCAGCGTGCGCAGGCAGCCGGCGCACCAGCCGGTGGCCTCGTCCATGCGGCAGACGTTGACGCAGGGCGACGGCACGGCCTTGCTCATCGCGGCCTCCCGGGCGCTCACGGCTGCTGCACCACGTCGGCCACGGGCGCGCCGGTCAGGCGCAGCAGTTCGTCGGGCGAGGCCCGGAAGACGCCGTTCGGGTGCCCCGCGGCGGCCCAGATCTCGGTGAAGCGGAAGAGATCGCGGTCGAGCAGCGTCAGCACCGGGCCGGCATGCGCCAGCGGCGCCACGCCGCCGATGGAAAAGCCGGTGCGCGCCTTGACGAACTCGGCGTCGGCGCGCGCCAGCGGGCCGGTGTGGGCGGCGACACGCTTCTCGTCGACGCGGCGGTCGCCCGAGGTCACCACCAGCACCGCCGCGTCATCGCCCTGGCGGCGGAAGATCACGCTCTTGGCGATCTGGCCCAGGCTCACGCCCAGCGCGTCGGCGGCCTCTTGCGAGGTGCGCGCCGACACTTCGAGCCAGCGCGGTACATGGCCGTGGCCGCGTTCGGCCAGCGCACGCGTGACGCGCTGGAAACCCTCGGGGCGCGGGCCCTGCGGCAGGTTCGTGGCACCGGGGGCGTCGGTCATCGGCCGGCCCCGTCAGGCATTCAGCGCCACGCCGCGCCTGGCCAGCAGGGCGCGCGCCACGCGCGACACCGGCGAACGGCCGAGCACGCCGCTGATGTAGGCGCCGGCGTCGACCAGCAAGTCGAGGTCGAGCCCGGTGTCTATGCCCATGCCCTGCAGCATGAAGGCCACGTCTTCGGTGGCCACGTTGCCGGTGGCGCCCTGGGCATAGGGGCAGCCGCCGAGGCCGGCGATGCTGGTGTCGAAGACCTGCACGCCAAGCGCCAGGCTGGCATGGATGTTGGCCAGCGCCTGGCCGTAGGTGTCGTGGAAATGCCCGCTGACCTCGGCCAGCGGGTAGTGCTTCAGCGCGCGTTCCAGCGCCGCCTGCGCGCGCCGCGGCGTGCCCACGCCGATGGTGTCGGCGATGCCGCAGTGGTCGGCGCCTATGGCCTTCATCAGCCGCACCACGCGCTCGACCTCGTCGGCCGAGACCTCGCCCTGGTAGGGGCAGCCCAGCGCGCACGAGACGGCGGCGCGCACCTTGAGCCCGGCCGCGTGCGCCGCGGCGACCACCGGGCGGAAGCGCTCGATGCTCTCCTCGATGCTGCAGTTGATGTTCTTGCGGCTGAAGGCCTCGCTGGCCGCGCCGAACACCACGACCTCGTGCGGGCGCGTCGGCAGCGCCGCCTCCAGGCCCTTCATGTTGGGCACGAGCACCGAGTAGCGCACGCCGGGCTGGCGCCGGATGGCGGCCATGACCTCGGCGTTGTCGGCCATCTGCGGCACCCACTTCGGGCTCACGAAGCTGGTGACCTCGATCTCGCGGCAGCCGGCCGCCTGCAGCCGGTGCACGAGCTCGACCTTGTGCGCGGCGCTGACCGGCTGGGCTTCGTTCTGCAGGCCGTCGCGCGGCCCGACTTCGACCAGGGTGACTGTGTTCGGGATCATGATCTTTTCAACGCCGTTGTCCGGCGTGGCAGCTTACAGGGGCCCTCGCCGCGATGCTGCGCGGGCTCAATTCCGGCCCCGCACGGGCCGCGACTGGGGATGGCCGGCGCCACCCTCGGGGCCCACACTGCAAGGCGAGATGAACAGCCGCCGTAGCCTGAAGATCGCCCAGCGCATCAGCGCGCTGCTGCAGCGCGAACTGGGCCAGGGCGTGGACGCCAAGCGCATGCTGGCCGAGCCGATGTACGCACGCGACGTGCTGCTGGTGTGCGAGGCCCTGCCGGGCAGCGAGCTGGCCGAACTGGCAGCGCGCTTTCGTGCCGCCCTGGCCAACGCCGCCGACGCGGCGGCCGGCGGCGCGCGCGGCGCGGGCTTCAGCGCTTCGCGCTTCATCAATTCGCTTTTCGCCGCGACCACCGGCAGCCCGGCATCGACGCTCGACGCCCCGCCCGAGGCGCGCCGCCGCGGCTGGTTCGGCCGCAGCCGCGTGGGCGACAAGCGCAGCCGCTGACAGTCCCCAAGGCCCGGCACGGAACGAAGTGAGCTCGGGGTCCTCATGTTGTTTCCAGGCGCAGCAACTCGCTGCCCTCGGCAACCTGGTCGCCCGCGGCGTAGAGCAGCTCCTGCACCACGCCGTCGTGCGGCGCGTTGATGGTGTGCTCCATCTTCATCGCCTCCATCACCGCCAGCGCCTGACCGGCCTCGACGCGGTCGCCCACCGCGGCCAGGAAGCCCACCACCTTGCCCGGCATGGGCGCGGTCAGCCGGCCCTCGGCGGCGCCTTGGCCGGCGTGCACCAGTGGGTCGTGGTCGGCCAGCAGCGCACTGCCCGCGGCGGTGAACACGGCGTAGCGCTCGCCTTGTGCATGGACGGCGGCGGTCAGCCTGGCCGGGCCGATGTGCAGTTCGTGCCGGCCGTCGCCCAGAGAGCGCGCGCTGAACGGCAGCGGCACGCCACCCTCGCCCACCGCCAGGCGCAGCGCGCCGTCGTGCTGGCGGCTCAGGCGCAGCAGCAGCGGCCGGCCCAGGTGCTCGAGATGCAGCAGGCGCTGCGCGCCGCCATGCAGGCGCCAGCCGTCGCGGCGTGACCAGGGGTCGGCGTCTTCCAGCGCCGCCTCGGCGGCCAGCACGTGGGCGGCCACCGCGCCCGCGACCACCTCGGGCGCCAGCGGCGGCGCCTCGAACAGCGCGGCGTGCTCGCGCACGATGAGCCCGGTGTCGAGGTCGGCGGTGGCAAACGAGTGGCTGGCCGCGACGCGGCGCAGGAAGGCGACGTTGGTGGACGGGCCCATGACCTGCGTGGCCTGCAGCGCCGCGTCCAGCCGTGCCAGCGCCTGCTCGCGCGTCTCGCCCCAGACGATGAGCTTGGCGATCATCGAGTCGTAGTGCGGGCTGATCTCGTCGCCCTCGCGCACGCCGCTGTCCACGCGCGGCAACTGCTCGCTGCGCGTGAAGGCCACGTGCTCGGGCCAGCGCAGCACGCGCAGCGCGCCGGTGGCGGGCAGGAAGTCGGCGTCGGGGTTCTCGGCGCAGACGCGTGCCTCGATGGCGTGGCCGCGCAGCGCCACCTGGCCCTGCGTCAGCGGCAGCGGCTCGCCGCTGGCCACGCGCAGCTGCCACTCGACGAGGTCGAGGCCGGTCACGGCCTCGGTCACCGGGTGCTCGACCTGCAGCCGCGTGTTCATCTCCATGAAGTAGGCGCGGATGTCGCCGTCGTCGAGCTCTTCGGCCACGAACTCCACCGTGCCGGCGCCGACGTAGCCCACGGCCTGCGCCGCGGCCACCGCGGCCGCGCCCATCTCGGCGCGGCGTGCGGCGGACAGGCCCGGCGCCGGGCTTTCCTCCAGCACCTTCTGGTGCCGGCGCTGCACCGAGCAGTCGCGTTCGCCGAGGTGGATGACGTGGCCGTGGTGGTCACCGAAGACCTGGATCTCGATGTGCCGCGGCCGCAGCACATAACGTTCGACCAGCACGTGGTCGTTGCCGAAGCTGGCCCGCGCCTCGCGCTGGCAGCCGGCCAGCGCGGCCTCGAAGTCCTCGGCGCGGTCGACACGCCGCATGCCCTTGCCGCCGCCGCCGGCGCTGGCCTTGATGAGCACCGGGTAGCCGATGCGCGCGGCCTGCGCGGCCAGGAAGGCCGGCGTGTTGTCGTCGCCGTGGTAGCCGGGCACCAGCGGCACGCCGGCCTTCTCCATCAGCGCCTTGGCCGCGCTCTTGCTGCCCATCGCCGCGATGGCCGAGGCCGGCGGGCCGATGAACACCAGGCCGGCGGCGACGCAGGCGTTGGCGAAGGCCTCGTTCTCGCTCAGGAAGCCGTAGCCGGGATGCACGGCCTGGGCGCCGGTGGCCAGCGCGGCGTCGATGATGCGCTGCCACTGCAGGTAGCTCTCGCGCGGGGCGTTGCCGCCGATGTGCACGGCCTCGTCGCAGGCCTGCACGTGGCGGGCCCGGGCATCGGCGTCGCTGTACACGGCCACCGTGCGCACGCCCAGGCGGCGCGCCGTGGCCGCCACGCGGCACGCGATCTCACCGCGGTTGGCTATGAGAATCTTCCTAAACATGTCGGGCTCCCGCGGTGAGATCGCCTGCGCACGCTTCGCGTGCCACGCGTTCTGGTTTCGCCGCAGCGGCTGCGCCGCTGTCGCCGCGGTTGGCAATCAGGATCTTCTTGAACATGGTGACGACCCCTGTCAGGCCGGGGCCCGTGGCGAAGGAACGAAGCGCCGCAGCAGCGCGCGAAGGAACTTGAACAACACGACGATCAGCACCAGCGCCAGCACCACGGCCAGCGCGAGCACCGGGAAGAACCACAGCGGGTGCGCCCAGGCCAGCCACAGCAGCGCCGGCACGGCGGCGTCGCCGGCCAGCGACAGGCCGATGTTGGAGAAGGGCTCGGGGCTGGTGTTGACCGCGGCGCGTGTGGTCGCCTTGGCGACGTGGGCGGTGGCCGCCAGCGTGCCGCCGGCCAGCGCGGCGACGACGGCCCACGCGCCGCTCCACTCGGGCCCCAGGCCGCCGAACACGCCCGCGGCCAGCGCCGCGCCGGCGGGTATGCGGATCAGCGTGTGCACGGCGTCCCACAGCGTGTCCAGGCCCGGCACCTTGTCGGCGACGAACTCCACCAGCACCAGCAGCGCGCTGGCGCCCAGCACCAGCGGGTGCTGCAGCAGCTTCAGGCCGTCGGGCAGCGGCAGCCAGCCGAGGTAACCCGCCGCGCCGGTGATGAAGACCACCGCGTACAGGCGCAGGCCGCTGGCCCAGCCCAGCGCCGCGGCCAGCGCCACGAGCTGCGTGAGGTCGAAGCTGCCCGCCGTCATGCCTGGCGCCAGGCCGGGTCGCGCTTGTTGAGGAAGGCCTGCACGCCTTCACGGCCTTCGGCGCTGGCGCGCACGTCGGCGATGCGGCGCGCCGTCTCGGCACGCAGTGCGGCGTCGAGGGCGCGGCCCGCCACGTCCTGCACCAGGCGCTTGCAGGCGCGCACCGCCAGCGGGCCGTTGGCGACGAGGCTCGCGACGATCTCGTCGACCTTGGCGTCGAGCGCATCGGGCGCCGCCAGTTCGTGCACAAGACCCAGGGCCTGCGCGCGCGCGGCGTCGAAACGCTCGGCGGTGACGAAGTAGCGGCGCGCGGCCTGCTCGCCCAGCGCCTTGACGACGTAGGGCGCGATGGTCGCGGGCAGCAGGCCCAGCCGCGCCTCGCTGAGGCAGAAGTGCACGCCCTCGGCGGCCACCAGCACATCGCACACCGCCGCCAGGCCCACGCCGCCGGCGTAGCAGTCGCCGTGGACGCGGCCCACCACCGGCACCGGGCAGGCGTGCACGATGCGCAGCATCTCGGCCAGCGCGGCGGCGTCGGCGTGGTTCTGCGCCCAGGTGTAGTCGGCCATGGCGCGCATCCACGACAGGTCGGCACCGGCGCAGAAGGCCTTGCCGTGGCCGCCCAGCACGATGGCGCGCAGCCCGGCGTCGGCGCCCAGCGCCGCGAAGGCCGCGGTGAGCTCGGCGACGACGCCATCGTTGAAGGCGTTGCGCACCTCGGGGCGGTTCAGGTAGACGCGGGCGACCGCGCCCTCGCGGCGGATGTCCAGCGTGCTCATCGTGGTGCCTCTTGCTTCAGCATGTCGATCAGGTCCAGCGCCGGCACCGGCCGGCCCAGCGCCGACAACCGGGCCCCCAGCAGGCCGCGGCAGTGGCCGGCGTGGCCGAAGACCTGCAGCAGGGCCTCGGCCTGCGACAGCATCTCGCGTTCGAGCACGCCCTTGCGGTGGCGCAGCTGGCCGTGCAGGCGCTCTTCGGGCCAGGCATCGATCAGGCCGTGCCAGGCCGCCGCCACCTCGCGCAGCTGGCGCGCCAGCGGCTCGCGGCCCGGCGCCGCGTCGCCCGGCACGGCCGGCACGGGCACCGCGCCCGCGATGCGCTCCCACCAGAGGCCGCGCTCGCACGCCAGCAGCGAAGCCAGCACCTCGCGCACGCTGGCCTGGCCCAGCCCCGGCGCGACGTCGCGTTCGTCGTCCGACAGGGTTGCCAGCGCGTCCAGCAGGCGGTCGGTGGCCCAGCGGTGGTGCCGCGCCATCGTCAGCAGCGGCGCGCGCAGCGGCGAGGGGTGCAAGTCCTTGCGGAAGACCTGGCTGCGGTAGGTCTTGCCGGGGATCTGCGCGAACGCGACGACACGGTAGCCCATGTGGCGGTAGAAGGCCGACAGCTCGGTCGCGCCCTCGGCCATGTCGACGGCCATCGCACGATAACCGCGCGCCAGCGCCCATTCCTCGGCCTGGCGCAGCAGCAGCGAGGCCAGGCCGCGGCCGGTGTAGTCGGGGTCGACCGCGAACTGGTGGAAGCGGCAGCAGCTGCGCTCCAGGTACTGCGGGAAGAGATCGGTCAGCGTGCCGGGCTGCGTCTCGGGCGGGCTGCACACGGTGACGCTGCCGACCAGCTCGCGCCCGCGCAGCGCCACGAAGGTCTGGCCCGACAGCGTGCGCTCGCGCGTGCGGGCCTCGTCCTGGGTGGCGGCATTGATGTTCAGGCCGCGGGCCGCCAGCGGCGCATAGGCGCGGTGCAGCAGGCTCGTGAGCTGGGCCAGCGAGTCGCGCGTGGCCAGCGCGCGGATCTCGAACTCGGGCAAGTCAGGGCTCGCGGGCACGACTTCGCCCCGTCACATGCGGAAGACGCCGAAACGCGGGCGGTCGGGGATAGGCGCGTTGAGGCTGGCGCTCAGGCCCAGCGCGAGCACGCGGCGCGTGTCGGCCGGGTCGATGACGCCGTCGTCCCACAGCCGCGCACTGGCGTAGTAGGGCAGGGACTGGGCCTCGAACTGCTGCGTGATGGGGGCCTTGAAGGCCGCTTCGTCTTCGCCGCTCCAGTGCCCGCCGCGGGCCTCGATGCCGTCGCGCCTGACCGTGGCCAGCACGCTGGCGGCCTGCTCGCCGCCCATCACCGCGATGCGCGCGTTGGGCCACATCCACAGGAAACGCGGCGAGTAGGCGCGGCCGCACATGCCGTAGTTGCCGGCGCCGAAACTGCCGCCGATGATGACCGTGAACTTGGGCACCGTGGCCGTGGCCACCGCGGTGACGAGCTTGGCGCCGTGCTTGGCGATGCCCTCGTTTTCGACCCGGCGGCCGACCATGAAGCCGGTGATGTTCTGCAGGAACACGAGCGGGATCCTGCGCTGGCAGCACAGCTCGATGAAGTGCGCGCCCTTGAGCGCGCTCTCGCTGAAGAGGATGCCGTTGTTGGCGACGAGGCCCACCGGCAGGCCCTCGATGTGCGCGAAGCCCGTGACCAGCGTGGCGCCGAAGCGGGCCTTGAACTCGTCGAACTCGCTGCCGTCGACGACACGGGCGATGATCTCGCGCACGTCGAAGGGCTTGCGGCTGGTGAAGCCGGTCTCGTCGCTGGGCAGCACGCCGTGCAGCTCTCGCGGGTCGAGCAGCGGCGGGCGCGGCGGCACCGCGGCCAGCTGCGCGGGCTTGCGCCAGTTCAGGTTGGCGATGCTGGCGCGCGCGATGGCCAGTGCGTGCATGTCGTTGTCGGCGAGGTGGTCGGCCACGCCGCTCAGCCGCGTGTGCACGTCGCCGCCGCCCAGCTCTTCGGCGCTCACCACCTCGCCGGTGGCGGCCTTCACCAGCGGCGGGCCGCCGAGGAAGATCGTGCCCTGCTCCTTGACGATGATGGCCTCGTCGCTCATCGCCGGCACATAGGCGCCGCCGGCGGTGCAGCTGCCCATCACCACCGCCAGCTGCGGGATGCCCAGCGCCGACATCTGCGCCTGGTTGTAGAAGATGCGGCCGAAGTGGTCGCGGTCGGGGAAGACCTCGTCCTGGTTGGGCAGGTTGGCGCCGCCGCTGTCGACCAGGTAGATGCACGGCAGCCGGTTCTGCTGCGCCACCTCCTGCGCGCGCAGGTGCTTCTTCACCGTCAACGGGTAGTAGGTGCCGCCCTTCACGGTGGCGTCGTTGCAGACGATCAGGCACTCGACGCCGCTGACGCGGCCGATGCCGCAGATCAGGCCGGCGCCCGGCGCGTCGTTGTCGTAGACGTCGAGCGCGGCCAGCGGCGCGATCTCGAGGAAGGGCGTGTCGGGGTCGAGCAGCATCTCCACGCGCTCGCGCGGCAGCAGCTTGCCGCGTGCCGTGTGGCGGGCACGCGCCTGCTCGCCACCACCGAGCGCGATCTGCGCCAGCCGGGCGTTGAGGTCGTCGACCAGCAGCGCCATCAGGGCCGCACTGGACTTGAAGGCCTCGGAACGCGGGTTCAGCTTGGAGATGAGGACGGGCATCGGGTTTCCTGCGCGGGCGCCGGCATCGGGCCGGTGGAGAGGCCGGGTCGGCTACTTGACGTTTACGTAAACGTTAATCGATTCTAGGGGCCGGCCGGGGGCCGGCCGGGCGCCGCCGCGAGCGGGCGCGGAGAACGGCGCACGCCGCGGTCGATGCAGTTGCTCATGGGCGCACGCTAATGCGTCGCCCGCGGCGCGTCCATGCGGGGCTGCCGCAGGGGGCGGCGCCCCGGCCCTTACTCGGCGCGCAGGCCGCGCCGCTGGATGATCGAGGCCAGCAGGCGGCTTTCACGCTGCACCCGCTGCCGCAACGCCTCGGGCGACGTGGCCTGGGCCTGCCATCCGGCATCGAAGAGGCGCTGGCGGGCCACGGGCGCGCGCAGCACCGCCGGCACGTCGAGCGCCAGCCGCTGCTGCGCGCCGGCCGACAGGCCGGCCGGGCCCACCAACGCCACCCAGACCTCCAGTTCGTCCATGCGCACGCCGACCTCGGCCAGCGGCGCCACGTCGGGAGCCAGCACGCTGCGCCCACCGGTCAGGCCGACGGCGCGCAAGCGGCCGGCCTGCACCATCGGCAGCGCCAGGCCGGGCGGCACCAGCGCCGCCTGCACCTGCCCGGCAATCAGCGCCGTCAGCACCGCCGGGTTGCCGTTGTAGGGCACGTGGCTGGCGCTGAATCCGGCACGGTCCTGCAGCAGTTCCATGCCCAGGTGGCCGACCGAGCCGATGCCTACCGAGCCGTAGTTCCACTGGCCGGCCGCCTGGCGCGCCGCAGCGAACCAGGCGGCACCGCCGGGGGCGCCGGCCGGCGCCACCAGCACCAGCGGGGCGGTGCTCAGCAGCGACAGCAGCGTGAAGTCGCGCGCCGGATCGAAGGGCAGGCGCGGGTTCAGCAAACGGGCCGTGGTGAGGTTGCCGTTGATGACGATGCCCAGCGTGTGCTCGTCCCGCGCCTGGGCGACGGCGGCGGCGGCCAGGTTGCCGGCAGCGCCAGGGCGGTTCTCCACGACGACGGCCTGGCCCCAGGCGTGCGCCAGTCCCTCGGACGCCACGCGCGCGACCCTGTCGGGCGTGGACCCGCCGGGAAAACCGACGAGCAGCTTCACCGCGCGCTGGGGCCAGTCAGCGCCGCTCGGCTGCGCCCGCGCCGTGCGTGCGGCGGCCAGCGGCGCGGCCAGCAGCAGCGCCGCGAGGCGGCGGCGGCGGATCGCGGGCAAAGGCGGTATCGGCATGGCGGGCGGGGTGGCAAGGCCGGGCACAGTATCGCCCACGCCTGCGCCGGCTAGCATGGACGCGTGCCGTTGCTGGACCTCCTGCTTGCCCTGGCCGCCAGCGCGCTGGCGCTGGCCTTGCGCCCCTGGCGCGCCGCCCCCAACCTGCCCTGGCCCGCCCTGGTCTGCTGGGCCGTGCTGCCGCTGCTGTGGAGCATAGACCGCCTGTCTGGCCTGCCCGTGATGCAGCCGCCGGCCGGCAGCGGCCTGCTGTTGATGCTGGTGGGCTGGCCGCTGGCGGTGCTGATGCTGTTGCCGGTGGCGGCGCTGCTGGCGCTGCTGACCGACCTCGGCGCGGCCGAGGCGCTGCAGCGCCTGGTCTGACGTGGTGATGGCCCGGCTGCTGGCGGCTTGGGCCGACGCCTTCATCACCGGCATGTTCGTGGCCATCTTCGTGGCCTTCAGGCCGCAGTGGCTGGCCACCTACGCCGACCGCATCTACTTGCCGCGCAGCTGAGACGGCGACCCGCTTCCAAGATCAATCTTCGGGCCACGGAACCGGCTCCGCCGGGCCGTCGGCGGGCGGCCCCCTCGGGGGGTGGCGAGCGCAAGCGAGCTCGGGGGCCCACTACTTCCTCCAGAACGCGGGCGTGAACAGCACCATCACGCTCAGCAGTTCCAGCCGCCCGAGCAGCATCGCGAAGGTCAGCACCCAGGTCTGGAAGTCGCTCAGGCCGCCGTAGTTCACTGCCGGCCCGACCTCGCCCAGGCCGGGGCCGATGTTGTTGACGCAGGCGATGACCGCGGTGAACGCGGTCACCACGTCCAGGCCGCTGAACAGCAGCAGCATGGTGAAGCCCACCAGCGTGGCGCCGTACATCATCATGAAGGCGATGACGCTCTGCATCACGCGGTCGCCCACCGCCCTGCCGCCCAGCACGACCGGGTTGACGGCGTTGGGGTGCACGATGCGCACGAGCTCGCGTGCCGACTGCTTCAGCAGCAGCAGCATGCGCACCATCTTGATGCCGCCGCCGGTGCTGCCGGCGCAGGTGGCAAAACATCCCAGCAGGATCATCAGCAGCGGCGCGAACGGCGGCCACTGCGCGTAGTCGTACGAGGCGTAGCCCGTGGTCGTGGCGATGGACACGACGTGGAAGGCGGCGTGGCGCAGCGCCTCCCAGGGGCTTTCGTAGACGCCGTTGGCCACCAGGTAGGCGGTGATCAGCGCGATGCTGGCGGCCAGCACGGCATAGAAGGCGCGCACCTCGGCGTTGCGCCACAGCACGGCCAGCGAGCGCGTGCGCCAGCTCACGAAGTACAGCTGCAGGTTGACGCCGGCCAGCAGCATGAACAGCACGGCCACGCCCTCGATCAGCGGCGAGTTCCAGTAGCCCAGGCTGAGGTCGTGCGACGAGAAGCCGCCCAGGCTGACCGTGGTGCACATGTGCATGAAGGCATCGACCCAGCTCATGCCGGCCCAGCGGTAGGCGAGGAAGCAGGCCAGCGACAGCAGCACGTAGGCGCCCCAGATGGCGCGCGCCGTGTCGGCGATGCGCGGCGTGAGCTTCTGGTCCTTGATCGGGCCGGCGGCCTCGGCCTTGAAGAGCTGGGTGCCGCCGACGCCCAGCAGCGGCAGGATGGCCACGGCCAGCACGATGATGCCCAGGCCGCCCACCCACATCATGAAGCAGCGCCAGACGTTGACCGACAGCGGCAGCGCGTCCAGCCCCGACAGCGCCGTGGCGCCCGTGGCGGTGAAGGCCGACATGGCCTCGAAGTAGGCGTCGGTGATGCTCAGGCCGGGCATCGCCAGCACCAGCGGCAGCGCGCCGAACACCGGCAGCGTGAGCCAGGTCATGCCGACGAGCACGAAGCCGTCGCGCGGCTGCAGCTCGCGCCTGAAGCGGCGCGTCATCAGGCTCATCAGCAGGCCGCAGAAGGCCGTGAACAGCGTGGCCTGCACGAAGGCCGCTTCCGCCAGGTCGCGGTGGCCGACGGCGAAGGCCAGCGGCACCAGCAGCAGCAGCGCGAACAACAGCACCATGCGCCCGACCAGGGCGACGACGGCAAGCAGGCCCATTTAGAACATGAAGGTGGCGCTGACCTGGAACAGCTTCTCCACCTCGCGCATCATGCGTTTGCGCGGCACGAAGACGATGACGTGGTCGTGCGTCTGTATCACCGTGTCGTGGTGGGCGATGATGACCTCGGGCCGCGCGTCGGCGCCGGCCTCGCTGCCGTCGCTGCGGTGCAGGCCGCGCACGATGGCGCCGACCTGCGCGCCCTTGGGCAGGCCGACCTCGTCGATGCGGCGCCCGGCCATGCGGCAGCTCTTGCGGTCGCCGCGCACGATGGCCTCCAGCGCCTCGGCCGCACCGCGGCGCAGGCTGTGCACGGCCTCGACGTCGCCGCGGCGCACGTAGGCCAGCAGCTCGCCGATGACGGTGTGGCTGGGCGAGATCGCGATGTCGATCTGCGTGCCCTGCACCAGGTCGGCGTAGGCGCGGCGGTTGATCACCGCGAGCACGCGCTTGGCGCCCAGCCGCTTGGCCAGCAGGCACGACATGATGTTGTCCTCGTCGTCGCTGGTGAGCGCGACGAAGAGGTCCATCTGGTCGACGTTCTCGTCGCTGAGCAGGTCTTCGTCGGTCGAGTCTCCCTGCAGCACCAGCACGTCCGAGGGCAGCTCGGTGGCCAGGTACTCGCAGCGCACACGCACCGGCTCGATGATCTTGACCTGGCAGCTGTCGTTGACCTGGCGCGCCAGGCGCAGGCCCACCTTGCCGCCGCCGGCGATCATCAGGCGCCGCACCGGCTGGTCGCGCGCGCGCAGCGCGCCCAGCACGGCGTCGATGTTCGCGGTGGCGGCGAGCACGAAGACCTCGTCGCCGGGCTCGATGCCGGTGTCGCCGTCGAGTTGGCCGAGCACCGTGTCCTGGCGGTAGATGGCGACGATGCGCATCTCTATGCCCGGCACCAGCTTCGGGATCTCGGCCAGGCTGTGGCGCACCAGCGGCCCACCGGCCACTGCACGCACCGCGATCAGGCTCACCAGTCCCTGCGCGAACTCCAGCACCTGCAGCGCCTCGGGGTATTCGATGAGCTTGCGGATGTAGGCCGTGAGGCTCTGCTCGGGGCAGATCACCTTGTCGACGCCGAAGCCGTCCTTGCCGAGCATCGGGCTGCCGTCCTGGAACTCGGGGCTGCGCACGCGCGCGATCGTGGTCTGCACGTTGAACCGGTCCTTGGCCACCTTGCAGGCGACGAGGTTGGTCTCGTCCTGCGGCGCGCAGGAGATGAGCATGTCGGTGTCCTCGATGCCGGCGTCCCTCAGCACGCTGGGCTGGATGCCGTTGCCGACGACGCCGCGCAGATCGAGCCGGTCTTGCAGGGCGCGCAGGCGCGCCGGGTCGGTGTCGATGACGGTGATGTCGTTGCGTTCCGAGACCAGGCTCTCGGCGACGCTTTCGCCCACGCGGCCCGCGCCGAGGATGAGAATCTTCATGAACTCAGAGTCTAGGGCCGCCGAGCGCCTGCACCAGCGCCTCGGCCAGGGGCCGGCGCAGCGCCACGGCCAGCGGCGCGGCCTCGCCCGCGTTGTCGAAGCGCTTGGCGCGCGTGCGCCACAGCGTGCAGAGCGCGCCCTGCTGCGCCGCCAGCGCCAGCGTCAGGCGCTCGCGCGCGGCGTCGGGTGCCAGGCCGTGGGCCAGCACGGCATAGCGCGCCAACAGGGCCTGCGCCACCGGCAGCAGCACCTCTTCGTCCCAGGCGACGAAGTTGCGGTCGGTGCCGCGCACGACGTTGAGGCCGCGCGCCGCGCCGGCCGCGCCCAGGGCACCGACCAGCGCGCCGGCCAGGGCGCCGGTGCCCAGGGTCAGGCCACCGCTCAGCACGTCGGCCTTGAAGCCGGTGAGCGCGCCGCCCAGCAGGCCCGCCACAAGCGCCGAACGGCCCTCGTCGACACGCTTGTGCATGGCCGCGGCGGGCGCCGCCAGTGCGGTGCCCGTGCCCGTTGCGGCCGCCGCGTCGTCCGGGGCCAGGGCAGGCAGGCCCAGCAGCACGGCCAGCCGCTGGCCGTGGGCCGCGAGTTCGGCCTCGAGGGCCTGGCCCAGCGCGGCGCGCGCGGCCTCGGCCTCGGCGCGACCGCTGGCCAGGCGGCCGGCATCGGCCACCGCCTCGCGCGCACAGGCCACGCGGGCCAGCGTGGCGGCAAGCTCGGCCACGCCGGCGTCGAGGCGGGCACGCTGGCGCGCCGTCCAGCCCGCGGCCAGCCGCGCCACGCGCGGGTCGCCCTGCAGCAAGTCGGCCAGCGCCGTCAGCAGGCGGCCTTCGGCCAGCCAGCCGTCGTCGCGCCCGTTCAGGGGCAACGCTGGTGGCGCGGCCGTGCGCTCGTCCGCAGCGGCGGCGGCATTCACCAGCACCAGCACGGGCCGGTCGAAGCGGGCCAGCCAGGGCGGCCGCGCCACGCCGGGCGTGGCCACCAGCAGCACGGCGGCCACCTGCTCGCGCAACGTCTGCAGCGGGTCTTCGGGCGGGCGGCGCCAGGGGGCCCACCAGGGCCGCAGCGGGGGCGCCGAGCCGGGCGTGAGGCCCAGCGGCAGCGGGCCCAGCTGCAGTTCGTCGCCGAGCTCGCTGCGCAGCAGCGTGAGCGGGCCGTCGAGAACGCCGACGGCCTGCCCGAACAGCGTCATGCCGGGCTGCCCGCCCATCCACAGCAGCCGCAGCACGCGCGGCAGGCCGGGCTGCATGGCCGGGTGCAGGGCCTCGAAGTAGGGCGTGTCCAGCGGCAGCGGGAAGTCGCGCGCCCGGCGGCGCGCCCGCAGCGCCGCGCACAGCGCCAGCGCACCACGTGGCAGCAGGACGAAGAGCGCCAGCGTGGCGGCGTAGAGATGGATCCAGGGCGCGGCACTGGCCACGGCCGCGCCACCCGGCCCCAGGCGCAGCGGCGCGACGTCGGGCAGCGCGATGCCGGTGAGCGCGCTTGCAGGCGCCAGCAGCAGCGACAGCGCCTGCTGCACGGTGCCGGCGTCGACAAAGGTGCTCTGCCAGCCGGCCCGGTAGTCGAGCACCAGGCCGCGCAGGTAGAGGCCCGCCACCAGCCCCAGCGCCAGCGCCGCCGCGGCCGTGTGCAGCACCAGCGCCACACGGTCGGCCTGCAGCGGGCCGGCGTGGTGGGCCCAGAGTGCAGCGGGCCCCTCGCCGCGGCCCAGGCCCCAGCGGGCCAGCGCCTCGCGCAGGCCCAGCGACGGCAGTGGCAGCGGCAAGGCGGCGTAGACCATCAGGTTCCAGGCCACCACCCCCCACACCGCCGGCGCCAGCAGATTGACGCGCAGGGGCGGGCCCAGCTGGTCGGCGGCCAGACCGGCCAAGCCGCCCAGCACCACGGCCAGCGCCACCCAGGCCGGGTGCCAGGCGCGGCGCGCCAGCCACTGCCGACCGGCGGCGTCGCGCGGCAGCAGGCGGCGCAGCGCGGCGTTGGTGCGCGCCATCACGAAGGCTTGCGGCGGGGCCTCGTCGCCCACCGCGATCACTGCCTCGCGCGTGGCCCAGCGGCGGTCTTCGGCGCTCCACAGTGCCGAAGGCGCGTCGGACTCGCGCGCCTGCAGCAGCAGCGCGCGCCGGGCTTCGTCCTCGTTCATGCGGCGCACTGTAGCGCCGGGCAGGGCGCGCCTGTGGCAGGGCCCATGGAAGGACAAACGGGCCCCAGCGGCCCTGACACCGCGTGCGACAGCGCGACCCGCTGCGCCTGGCTGCGCGTGCCGGCCTTCTCGTGCCTCTGGCCAACGCGGGTGCGCACGGTGCTGATCTTCACGCCCAGCGGCGCGGCGGCAGGGGTGGGGCGCATGCCGGCGCACAGCGTCTCGGCCAGCCACGCCTGGGCGTGCGTGAAGCGGAAACGGCGGCGCATGGTGTCGGCGCGCGTGAGCTGCACACGTTCGATGGTCGCCAGCAACCAGCACGCGACCTGGGCCTGCCGGCGCCCGGCCCGCATCAGCCGGCGGGGGGCGCTCCGGCTACGCCAGCGCCCGGCCGATGAGGATCTTCTGCACCTCCGACGTACCCTCGTAGATCTGGCACACACGCACGTCGCGGTAGATGCGCTCGACCGGAAAGTCGCTGACATAGCCGTAGCCGCCGAAGACCTGGATGGCGGCCGAGCACACGCGCTCGGCCATCTCGCTGGCGAAGAGCTTGGCCATCGCCGCTTCTTTCAAGCACGGGCGGCCGGCGTCCTTCAGCGTCGCGGCGTGCCAGATCATCTGGCGCGCGACCTCGATCTGCGTGGCCATGTCGGCCAGCTTGAACTGCACCGCCTGGTGCTGGAAGATGGGCTGGCCGAAGCTCGTGCGCTCCTTGCTGTAGCGCAGCGCCGCGTCGAAGGCCGCGCGCGCCATGCCCACGGCCTGGCTGGCGATGCCGATGCGGCCGCCCTCCAGCCCGCTGAGCGCGATCTTCAGCCCCATGCCCTCGTCGCCCAGCAGGCAGGCCGCGGGCACGCGGCAGTCCTCGAAGTTGATCTGCGCCGTGTCGCTGGCGTGCTGGCCCAGCTTGTCCTCGATGCGCGCGACCACGTAGCCCGGCGTGGTCGTCGGCACGACGAAGGCGCTGATGCCCTTCTTGCCCGCGGCCTTGTCGGTGACGGCCATCACGATGGCCACGTCGCCGTTCCTGCCGCTGGTGATGAACTGCTTGACACCGTTGAGCACGTAGCCGTCGCGCTCGCGCACCGCGGTGGTCCTGAGCCCGCCGGCCTCGCTGCCGACGTGCGGCTCGGTGAGGCAGAAGGCGCCCAGCATCTCACCGCGCGCCAGCGGTTTCAGGAAGCGCTCGTTCTGCTCGGCATTGCCGTAGGCCATCAGGATCGAGCAGACCGGGCAGTTGTTGACGCTGACCACGGTGCTGGTGGCGCCGTCGCCGGCGGCGATCTCCTCCAGGATGAGCGCCAGCGCCAGGTAGTCCAGGCCGGCGCCGCCCCATTCGTCGGGCACGGCCACGCCGTAGCAGCCCAGTGCGGCCAGGCCCTTCAGTGCCGCCGCAGGGAACTCGTGCGACTTGTCCCAGGCGGCGGCAAAGGGCGCCACTTCGGCCTGCACGTAGCTGCGCACGGCGTCCTGCACGGCAAGGTGGTCTTCTGAGAGCAGCATGGGCCCGTGTCTCCGGCGGCTGGGCGCGGCGTGGTCGCGCCCGGGGTTACCACGGCAGCAGCGTGCCGTCGTGATTGAGGAAGGCCCCGTTCAAGGCCGGCGTCAGCGCGGCGAGCGTGCGCCGCATGTCAGCCACGCTGCCCACGGGGTCGAGGTCGGCCTCGGCGCCGCCCATGTCGGTGCGCACCCAGCCCGGGTGCAGCGCCACGCAGGTGGCGCGGCCGGCCAGCGCCAGCGCGGTGTCGGTGAGCAGCGAGTTCAGCGCCGCCTTCGACGCCCGGTACAGCCAGCCGGCGTTCGAGCTGCGCCCGCGCATCGCGCCCATGCGCGACGACAGCACGGCCAGCCGGGCGCCCGGCGCCAGCACCTCGGCCAGCAGCGGCAGCACGCGCATCGCGCCGAGCACGTTGGTGTGCATCACGTGGTCGAAGTCGGCCTGCGAGGGCGTCACCAGCCCCTGCGTGCGCGGGCCGTAGACGCCGGCGTTGACGATGGCGAGGTCGAAGGCCGCGCCCTGCAGTGGCGCCGCCAGACCGGCCACGCTGTCGGCGTCGGCCACGTCCAGGCACAGCGCGGTGGCGCCCAGCGCCTGCAGCCGCGCCAGGCCTTCGCCGCGGCGCGCCGTGGCGGTGACGAGCGCGCCCTCGGCGCGGTACTGCACCACGAACTCCAGCCCCAGCCCACGCGAGGCCCCGACCACGAGGATGTTCATGCGGTGATTGTGCGGCGCGCCGCGTGCGTCATCCGGCCAGCGGCCGTTCGCGCAGCAGGCGCAGCGCCAGGCCGATGAACAGCAGCCCGCCCACCGCGCCCATCAACCTGCGCAACGCCGGCCGCGCCTGCAGCCGGCGCAGCCGCGCCGCCACCGCCACCAGGCCCAGCAGGAAGGCCAGGCCCTGGGCCACGAACCAGGCGCCCAGCAGCAGGAAGGACAGCGTCTTGTCGGGCGACCCGGCAGGCACGAACTGCGGCAGGAAGGCGAGGAAGAAGAAGGCCACCTTGGGGTTGAGCACGTTGGTCAGCAGGCCGCCGCGGAACTCGGCCCCTGCGCTGCGCGCGGCCCCCGCGGCGGGCAGCGCCGACGCTGCGGCAGGCCGCCCGGCCTGCCGCAGCAGGGCCAGGCCCAGCCAGGCCAGGTAGGCCGCGCCGGCCCACCGCAGCGCAGTGAAGGCCGCCGGGTGCAGCGCCAGCAGCGCCGCCAGGCCAAAGGCCGCCGCCAGCGCGTGCACCACGCAGCCGGCGGCGATGCCGCCCGCTGCGGCCACGCCGGCCCTGGCGCCGCCTTCCAGCGTGCGGCTGACGGTGAGCAGGAAGTCGACGCCCGGCGTGGCGTTGAGCACCAGCACGGCGCCGGCGAACACGGCCGCCTCGGCCGCGCCGGGCAGCAGCGCCTGGACGTCCATCAGCGCACGCCCAGCCGGCGCAGCCGGCGGGCCGCGGCGGGCCTCAAAGCATCTCCAGCGTCAGCGCCGTGGCCTCGCCGCCGCCTATGCACAGCGAGGCCACGCCGCGCTGCAGCCCGCGCTCGCGCAGCGCACCGAGCAGAGTGACGACGATGCGCGCGCCGCTCGCGCCGATCGGGTGGCCTAGCGCGCAGGCGCCGCCGTGCACGTTGACGATCTCGTGCGGCAGCTGGTAGTCGCTCATCGCGGCCATGGTCACCGCGGCGAAAGCCTCGTTGACCTCCCACAGGTTGACGCTCTTGGCGTCCCAGCCGGCCTTCTTCAGCGCCTTGCGGATGGCACCGGCCGGTGCGGTGCTGAACCACTCGGGGGCCTGCGCGTGCACGGCATGGCTGGCGATGCGCGCCAGCGGCTCGAGGCCCATCTGCCGCGCCGTGCCCTCGCGCATCAGCAGCAGCGCCGCAGCGCCGTCGCTGATGCTGCTGGCATTGGCGGCGGTGATGGTGCCGTCCTTCTTGAACGCCGGCTTGAGGCCCGGGATCTTGTCGAGCTTGGCCTTGAAGGGCTGCTCGTCGCAGCGCACGACGGTCTCGCCGCCGCGGCCGGCCAGCGTCACCGGCGCCATCTCCCAGTCGAACCCGCCCCCTTCGTTGGCGGCCTTGGCGCGTGTGGTGCTGGTGATGGCGAAGGCGTCCTGCGCCTCGCGCGTGAAGCCGTACTTGGCGACGCACTGCTCGGCGAACAGGCCCATGGGCTTGCCGCGCTCGTAGGCGTCCTCCAGGCCGTCCATGGCCATGTGGTCGAAGAGCTGGGCCGCGCCGTACTTGATGCCCTTGCGCGCGAACATCAGGTGCGGCGCGTTGCTCATGCTCTCCATGCCGCCGGCGACCACCACGGCGGCGCTGCCGGCCAGCAGCATGTCGTGGCCGAACATCAGCGCACGCATGCCGCTGCCGCACATCTTGCTCAGCGTCACTGCGCCGGCGCTGTGCGGCAGGCCGGCCTTGAGCGCGGCCTGGCGCGCCGGCGCCTGGCCCTGCCCGGCCATCAGGCAGTTGCCCAGCAGCACTTCGTCGACGGCGTCGCCGGGCACGCCGGCGCGGTCGACGGCGGCCTTCACGGCCACGGCGCCCAGCTCCCAGGCGGCCAGCGAAGACAGCTCGCCGAGCAGCCCGCCCATGGGCGTGCGCGCGGCCGAGACGATGACGATGGATTCAGACATGGCGGTCTCCTTCGGGTGGGGCGGGCGGGTCGAAGTACCGGCCCGTGGTGAAACGCTTGGAGGCTTCGTAGGGAAAGACGTCGTGCACGTGGCCGGCGAGGATGCGCTGCTTGTGGCGCTGCCAGTAGTCAGCGTCGAGCAGGTCGGCGTGGTGGGCCATGAAGACCTCGCGCACGGCGTCGTTGCCGAGCAGGAAGGGGCCGAAGGTCTCGGGGAAGACGTCCTTGGGCCCCACCGCGTACCAGACCTCTCCGCTCATCTCTTCCTCTTCGTTGCGTGGCTCGGGCACGCGGCGGAAGTTG
>PNKD01000070.1 GCA_013822265.1 Leptothrix sp. (in: b-proteobacteria) | reverse complement strand
GGAGAGGACGATCTTGGAAGTGTTATGTGCAGTCGGGCAGACCTACGTCGCAGGTGGATCGCTCGGCTTGCGGCCCTTGCTGCGCATAGCCGCGGACTGACCTAAATACGCCATATGTGCAGCTACACATATTGCGTATTTAGGTGCCGTCATGCCGAAACTGCGTGAGCGGCCGGCGGCGAAGCGCGGCGAGCCGGCACCAGAGTCACCCGGAGACGACGAAGCACCAGGCCCAGTGCCAACCTGAGCGACTTCGCGCTGAGCAGCGCCCGGTGTGGCCGTGCCGTGCGCTGCTGGCCGCCGGTCGTCGCCGTTGCTGCGCTACGCAGCCAGGGCCTCGGATGCGACGCGCTCCGGTGCATCCTGGAGTGTTTCCTCGGTGGCCATCCCCGCCTCCCGCCGCGTGCGCAGGCATGCCGGAAGCCAGCCCGCTGCCGCCACAGTCTGTTCCGCGCCGTTCGCCGCGTCCACCTTCTTCAGTGCGGCCAAGGGGCTGGCCGCGTTGGCATCCACCGCTTCCGTCACCACATCGAGGATGCGCGCCTTCGACACGTGGCTGAAGTACGAGGCGCTGGTCGCCGACCACCACTTCCTCATGTCCAGCCCCAAGGCCGCGGCCAGCGCGTCCGTGCGCTGCCGTTCGGGCTCGGTGCCGTAGATGCCGGTCACGGTCATCGCGACCGTGAAGGTCAGCAGTTGAATCACCGTCTCCTGGTCCTGCCTCAGCAGCCATGGGAACACCTGGTCCGTCTGCTGCGGCAGGCGAGCGGCCCACGATGTGCGCTCGGCCTGGACGCTGGCCCAGGCGGTGCTGGCCTGCAAGTCTTCGGCCGCGGCAAGCAAGTCGGACTGGCTGTCTGCCGCCGTGATGGCAAAAACCGTCTCCGGCCGGTGGTAACCACGGGCGTCGTCGCGGAAGGTCGACTGCGCCAGTTGTGCCGTGAGCGCTGCAAGTGCCACGTCGGGGCGGACAGTCAACTCGGCCTGCACGGCAGCCACGCGATGCGCGGTGAGGCGCCGGGTCAGCTTCTCGGAGTGCACGGGTCGCGTCTTGGCCGATGGCAGCGACACCAGGGACTCGCCATCGCCGTCCACTTCGCTGGCCTTCCGTGCCACTTCGGCCACGCCGTTGCGGTCGTCCGGTCGGACCAGGCCACACTTCACCTCGGCCGTTCCCTTGCTGCCGACGAAGACCACGCACCCTGCCTGGGCCATCAGTTCGGAAGGCCAGACGCACAGGGCATCCTGCAGGGCCTTCAGCTGTGCCTCCAGCGGTTCGGCCTCGGCTTCCAGCTTGAGGAACTCGCGGTCGCTGCTCTCCTCGTCACCTTCGTGGTCCTGCAACGCATCCATCTGCGCATGCCGCGTTTCGAGCCGGGCCTGCAGGCCTGCGATAGCGGCGGCTTCTTCACCGCTCGGCGGGCGCCGCGTCTTGCGCACTTCACCGAACTTGACGAATTCCTCGAACACGTAGCGGGCCCGCACTTCGACCCACTTCCAGCCTTGGGTCGCGATCTGCTGCGCCTTCTTCTGCAGCTTGGCGGTGGCCAGCGACTCCAGGAGCGCGGTGTCCAGCAGGTAGGCCTTCTTGTCGTCATCACTGAACAGGTCGCGCCGCAGCGCGCCGCCCGCCTTCTCGTAGGCCTTGAGCGTGACGTAGCGCGCGACCGGGTCCGTGTCGGACTCGATTTCGCCCTGCGTCAGCAACTGGCGCAGGTACTCAGGGCGACGGTTCCACGACGGCATGCCGTTCCAGACCTGCTCCTGTCGCGCATGGTCGTCGCACGAGGCCAGCACCATCAGGCAATCCAGTCCGATCTGGCCGTCACGGAACTGCGCCATCAGACTTGGCGACACCGCGGCGAGCTTCATGCGCCGCTTCACCACCAGCGGCGTGACGCCGAACGCGGCGGCCACGTCCTCGACCGACTTGCCCGCACCGATCAGCTTGGCGAAAGCGGCGTACTCGTCGGCCGGATGCATGGCGATGTGGAACACGTTTTCGGCGAGGCTGGCGATCAGCGCCTTGTCGGCCGTCACGATCAGCACGGGCACCGGGTAGTTCTCGGCGATGTCGTCGGCCTGGGCCAGCACCGTCAGCGCTTCGAGCCGGCGCCCACCTGCGCAGACTTCATACAAGCCGCGCGCGCCCTTCACGACGATCAGGTTCTGCAGCACGCCGCTGTCCTTGATCGAGGCCGCGAGTTCGGCAATGCTGAGCTTGGGCGTGCTGCCTTGCGGGCGCACCTGGCGCTCCTCGGACAGCACCAGTTTGTTTAGCGGCACGGTGGTGCGCGGGGACGCCGCGATGACGGCGTCGATTTCGGCTTTGGAGAATTTCATCGTGGGCTCCTGAACGCGGTGAGGGGACCTGCTCCATGCGGGCCCGTGTGTTCAGAATCTCATCGGTGGCCGTGCCATCAAGTGCGTCATCGACGTGAGTGATGCCTTGCCGATCCTGCTGCTGCAGCGACGATCACGTGGCTGTGCTGCCGCCCCTCGGCCAGTCCTCGGGCACGAACTTCAACCCATCACGCCACCGCTCGCGCAACGCCGCCTGGAATCGGGCATCGTCGCTGAAGTCCGGGTGGTCGGTGATGAGGACCTGAAACCGTCCCTGGAGGCTCTCGACCACATCGAAGATCAGACCGAAAAGTGCCTTGACGGCCTTCCGATCCGAATCCAGCTTCTCCTGGGTCACGCCGTCGCGTGGTGCCGCGTCCGGCGAAAAATGAGCCTGCGACAACTGGTCTAACAACAGGAAGGATGGAACCGGTCGCTGTCGGTTCGCAAACCACGTGTGCAACGCGAGATGTGCAACGATGTGATAGCCGACGTGGTTTTCGCCGCTGCCGATTTCGGACATGGGCACGGGGCGCTCGGGCGTGTCGGCCACGATGGTCAGCGCCCGCGGGTCGAGTCGAAGCGGGCTCTCTGAATACTCCAGCCCGATCCGCCGAGCGTAGTCGGACAGGTAGCGATTCACGTTCGACAAGCAGGATTCCAGCTTCTGTTGGATCACGTCGGCGCTGACGGCCTGGTCAAGCTGCTGCTCCTGCAGTTTCAGTTCGTCAAGCCGGCGTTGCTGCGCCGTCAGATCCGGCATCTGCGGAATGTTCTCGACATACAGGCTGATGCGGCCGAGCACCATCGCCCGCCGCGCCTCGGTGTCGGCGGCCAGTTGCAGACGTTGGCTTGAGCGTTTGACCGCGGTCAGCAACTCACGGTTGCCGTCCATGCGGCGCCGAAGCTCGACCAGCTTGCCCTCGACCTCATGAATCGCGGACTCGATGCGAGGGGTGGCCGAGTCCATGGCGCCACTGCGCTCACCGATGTACGCCTGGGCGGCACGCAGCTCGCCAATCGACGGCGCACTCGATTCGGCCGGCAAGCCCTGCAGGCACAGCGGGCACGCATGTCCGTCCACCCCCTGCTCGAAGACCGACACCGCATTCAGCCGCGCCGCATGCTCCCTTGCCTCCGAGGAGAACCCACGCGAGTTGCCTTCGAAGGCGCGTGCTCGTTCGAGTGTGGCAACCAAACTGCGCTGCTCGCCGAGCAGTCCGTTGCGTTCGTCCGTCAGACGACGGAACTCCGCGTCGTCCCCACCTTCTGCGAGTGCACTGGGTACCGGTGAGCTTTGCAGCAGGCGTAGCGTCTCCACCTTCTGCTGCCATAGCGCCCCGTCTCCAAGCGTTGTCAGGCCTGCCGCCTTCGCTTCGGCCAGCAAGGTGTCCGCGCGTGTCACCCCCTCACCTCGGATGGCCGAAGCCTCGGCCAGCCTGCGCTCGATCTGGCGCATTTCGGTGCGGACGCGCTTCAACTCCTGTTGCTTGGCCACGTAGTCATCAGTCACCGCGCCCAGGAAGTACGGCAGCGTGTCCTTGATCGCCTGGGCCACAAAGCGGTCGCTTGCGCCATGGAACAGGTGGCGGCGCTGGGCAATCTCGTTCTGCGATTGCAGGCAGAACGTCAGCGCATGGCTGATGGTTGCCGCCAGCGGCACCCTTGTTTGGCCCGGCGGCGGCTCATGCAGATAGTCCGACATGCCGACCCAGGACGCGAGCAGCGATCTGAGCCCTTCCCTGTTCGTGGTCTGGCGGAGTTCCGCATGCGCGGGGGTCGCAAGTTCCGAGTCGGTCTTGACGTACACCGCCTCGCTGGCCTTGGCATCACCGGCTGGCACTTGCCGCGCGACGAAGGCCTGCCCACGCTCGGTTTGAAGCAGAAGACCGAACCAGGAGACGTTCCGACGAACCTTGCCTTCGGGAACATCGCATTCCGACGCGCCGAAGCAGTAGTCGATCACGCCCAGCAACGCAGACTTGCCGGTACGCGAGTCGCCCGAGATGATGTTGACGCGCCCCGGCTCCATCCGGATGGTCCTGCACCGCCCGTCGTGGCTGTAGGCAACGATGGCCAAGATCTGAATCATGCTTGCACCCCCAACATCGCCATCATCGTTGACGGTGTTCCGCCCTTGTACAACCAGCGCCCCACAAAGAGGGCCTGGCCGGCGCAGTCCCTGACGTCGGCGCTCGATTGCTTCAGATAGCCGTTGATGCGCTTGGCGGCGCCCGGCTCGCTGGCCACCCTACGGCCTACCATCGACAGCGCACCATGCTGTGCGCCGAACACCAGGGCCTCCCGCACATACGGACGCAGGATCCCGACACCTTTGGCCACTGCGGAGCGTTCCAGCGGGTGTTCTTGGATCCAGGTGGCAAGCGAAGTGCGCACGGTGACCGGCAGATGTCGGCGCGTCTGTCCGCGCAGCACGAAGCTGGCGCCTACGAATGCCAGCTCAAGGGGTAGCGCGGCCGTCGCGTCGGTCACTGTTGCGGCTTCAGTCTGGTACCCCTTGGCCACATGCCACAGCACTACGGCACAGAACGCCGGATTCAGCAGATTGCGTTGCTCGATGGTTCGGTCCTGCCACTCGGTCATGGCGTTGCCCCATCAGTGGGCATATCGAAGATCGCTTGCATGCGGGCCTCGAAATCCGGATGCCAACCCAGGCGCCGGTCATCGGCAAGCATGTGGAACGACCCTCGACACACCCAGGGCACGTTGACTCCGGACTTGATGGGCAATGGTGCATCCTCTGCCCACTTGAGGATGGCCCGCCCCGCCTTGGCCATCTCGTCTTCCCCGGCCCCCTCGCCCAGTTCGTCGCAAACCTGTTCGCGCAGCAGCGCCCACTCGGTGAGCAGGCGCTGGTCGTACTGCCGCAGATCGGCGTCGAACAACAAGTCGTCGCGCATCCACGCAGAACGCTGGCGAAACGCCTGAAGGTAGCTGGTGATCGCATTGCGAATGCGGCGCGGCCCAGCGCCGACGATCTCGACCTGGCGATAGAACGGTCGACTGGCGAACTCCGGCAATTGTTCGAGTGCCACCATCAAGGCGTCGATCTCCTCGTCGATGGGCAGCGCATCGCGCTTCAGCGACTCCTGAACCTCCGATATCTGCGCATCGATCTCCGCACGAGGAATACCAACACCGCCATGCACCAGTTCGTGAATCACCCGCTTGAACCACCAGCCCTCGATCATCTGAACCGACAGCGCCTGGTGGTGGAGCGACACGTGATACAGCTCGGCCTGCAGCTGCGAGTGGATCGCGTCCGCATCGGGCTGACCCGTCACCACGTAAACGCTGCTCAGCAGCTGATGGCGTTCGGCCTCACCCAATGCGAGGAATGCCTCGAATGCGTCCTTCAGGTCGGCATTCGTCGAGGTCGTGGCCGCCTGCTTGAGCCGAGTGGAGGCGGCTTCAACATCGCGGCTCTCGCCCGCCGGGCCTAACGCCGAACAGGCGGTGCCGGCCGAAGCCATCGACGTCGAGATCAGGAACTTCGCGGCCGTGATAGGCACCTCGCCGCTGGCGCGGCCCACCATCCAGACTCTCAGCGTCTTCCAGAGGTCCGAGCTGAGGTCGCTCAGACCCGATGTGCCGTGGATCGAGTGCTTTGTCTGCAGCACCGCGATGGGATCGCCGTTTGCCTCGAAACTCACGTCGTCCAGCGTTTCGATGCTGACCAAGAAGTCCATCACCCGGCTCTGCCGTATGACCCACAGCAATGCCACGCGCACCTGGTAAAGGTAACCCAGCATCGACGCACCGGCATTGAACGTCGCTACAGTTGATCCGCTCATCCTTGGTCCCCCCACTCCTTCGTTCTTCGATTCAGTGCAGCGAAGTCAGGCCCTTCCCGCGACGACGTGCACGCCGATGATGTCAGCCAACGTCAGCAGGTCCATATAGGCAGGCCCGTCATCGAGCAAGGCGCGTGAAGCGTCCCTCCGCGTCAGCACACCCGCTCCGACGCGATCACCAAACAGCATCACCGCCATCGCACTGTCGTCCTGCCGCGAGGTCCAGCACAGGCCCTGGATGTGCGCATGCTGCGCGTGGATGGCGGCGGCCCACTTGCGGGTCTGGCCGTAGGTGTCCTTCTCCGTGTCGATCAACTGCTTGCGTTCGACGCCCAGCTTGCGCAGCGGCACGTTGCGCAGATCGGCCAAGGTCAGTGCCGCCGTGGTGGCCAACACCGAATGCAATTGCCCATCGAGCTTGTGCTTGTCAAAGGTCTTCAGCCCGGCTGCGAACGGCACGTCGTGGAAGACGGTCTCCATCGCCGCGCACTCGAAGCTGCTGCCTCCGTACAACGTCGGGATCGGCTTTCCGGCGGCATTGACGATGGGGCTGAACCTGGCATTGCCTTTGATGCCTGGGTTGAATGCCTCTGCCGCGTACAGGTCGAGGTGAACGCGGTGTAGAGCGACACCGGCCTGCCAGGTCGCTGTCGTGATGTGCAGGACCGCCGGCGGGTCCGGCACGGTGCCGGCCAACGCGGCCTTCGACTTGGACGCGCCGGCGCGCCGCGGACGGCTTGCGCCGGCCGGGTCAGCCATGGGCGACTTCGACCATTTCGTCGGCGGCAGCCGCCAGCACACGGTCGGGCGACTTGAGCAGCACGTCCTGGGGCCGCTTGCCGCCAAGGAAGCTGTTGGCCGAGGCGAACCAGTACGCCAGACCCCAGCCGTCCTTCGCATCCCCGAAGACCGCCAGCACAGGCGCCATCGCCTTCAGCGGCCGGTAGCCCACCTCGGCGTCCAGCCCGTAGGCCGGAAAGTAGTCCAGGCCCTGGTGGCGGATGGCAAAGACCTGCCCTTCCTTCTTCCACTTGTTCGGCTGCGCACTCAGGTTCGAGGTGCTGAAGCCCGCCAGCTCGGCCACCTGCGCGGCCGTGAGCCAGTCGCCCGAGGCCAGGACTTCGCTGCGCGCGTGCGCCGTCATGCGCGCTTCCACCATCATGTGCGCCGGCATAGGCACGGTCGGCACCAGCGCGTCGACGATCTTGTCCAGCGCCTCGCGCTGGCGCCGCTTGATCAGGCTGGCCACCATCGGCGCCAGGCTGCCCAGCGCGTCGGCAATCGCGCGCACGGTGCGCTCGCTTTCATGGGCGAAGGTCAGCGCGATGGCGCGCTCGGCGCCGGAATGCCGCAATTGCTCGCCGATCTCGCCGGGCGTGCCGGCCAACGTGCCCACGCCCGACGGCACCGCCCGCCCATCGTTGACTTCGCGCATCACAGCTCCCAAAGCGATGATGGATATTATCATGATTGTTTGATCACCTTCATCATCGAGTCTGGGCTGACACGGGGCACGCTGCCCGTGGGCCATGCTGCCGCGACCCACCTCGCCGGAGTGCCGCAGGGCGTGTTGCGCCATCACGAAGCACCCGGCCCGCAGGGCGCTTTCGGGTGGCACGTGCCGGCGACCTCAGGTGTGATCTTGAGCTTGCACCCCTCGGGTGCCAGACTGCAAGGGCTACCCGTGGGCATCGCGCCTGCAAAGCCTTCACCAGAGGCTCCGGCCTCCTGAAGTCCAGTTCGCTGGCGTCGCAGTCGTTACCTGCCTTGTAGAGCCCGGACATCGCTCCGGTTCAGCCAAGCCCTGTGGCTGTGGATTGCGTTCAGCCCCCGGGCTGAACAGCGTGGCCTCGTGCCACAGAGCCGCTCCGCCGGTCACGGCCGGAGCATCCCGAACGGGGAACCCCAAGTTCCCCGCCGGGGATGGGTGTTCCCTTTCATTCGATGAAGGAGAACACCATGTTCGCTGATCAAGTGACGAGAGTCCTGCGCCCTGTCGGGGTGCTGCTGGGCGGTTCCGGGCGTGCCCGTGAGCTGACCCTTTGCGCGCCGCAAGTCGCCGCGCTGATGAAGCCCATTTCGTATGCGTTCACGCAAACGTTCGAAGCTGTCGAGAACCGCGCTGTGGAAGGGGTGTCATGCTGACCACCCTGTACCGCAAGCGCATTGCTGCCATGGCGATTCAACTCGCCAAGGATGACCCGCAAGTGGTCAAGGAAGTGATCGCCCGGCTGCGCAAGTCAGGCGAGATCGAGCCCGACGATCTGGTCTATCTGGACGAGATCGCCGACCGCTGGATCAGGATTGCCGAGGAGAACCGGCAGAAGGCGCGCCGCTGACCACCGTGGTCAAACGCGCAGGGGGCTTCACGCCCTTCACCTTCGCCATCTCCGAAACGATCCTGTCCAGCAGATCAGGGCGTTCATCGGCAAGCGTACCGGCCCACGCGGCCAGCGCTTGTTCGATGTCGCCCTGCGTTCGCACCCCTTCGAAGTCGAGTCCGAGTGATCGGAACTCATCGACTTCGTCGGGGGTGAACCGTAGTGACCTGCCTGCACGAAGCATCGTGTGGGCCTCCATGTGCGGGCTGCTCAGGTTATCAGCACCGCATGCCCTTGCAACCGATTTGCAACCCTCGGGGAGCCCACCGCTTCCCGCCGGGGATGGGTGTTCCCTCTTTCACCGGAGTCAACACCATGTTCCCTGAGAAGCCCGAAAAGGTCCGTCCTCGTGCCAAGCGCTTCGGCGTCGAGTTCGAGGAAGAGCGCGCCTGGGTCAGCTTCTACCGCCGGGTGCGTCACGACGCGACCCTGGCCACCGAAGTGCTGGCCCAACTTGAGGCCGATGCCGAGATGAAGCGCACGCACCTGGCCCTGGTGCTGTGCTGCAAGGAAGCCCTCCGCGCCCACAAGGCCCGCCAGGCGCGCGACAAGCGGATCGGCCAGTTCGTCCGCTGGCTCTGCCACGGGCTGTTTGCCGTACCCGTGCGCATGCTGCGCCGCGGTGGTGACATCGCCGTCGAGTGCCTGCCCGAGACCGGCAAGGAACCGGCGGTGCGCCAGGTGCGACGCCTGACGCGCGAGACTGAATTCGCGCAGGCGCAATCGGCCTTCGCACCGCAGGCGGGCCCACCCGGCGCGGCGCCGGCCGCCGCCCAAACCGAGGCTTCACCACCTCGCTCGCCACAAGCCCAGGCCACCCGCTCGGCGGCCTGACCCAGAGCGCCAGGCACCACCCGCCTTGCTCGGCACCACGGCGCCTGCCGTGCTGCCTGGAGCGTCGAACGCTCACGCCCACCTCCGCGGTGGTGCGTGCCGCGCTCGGCCATCCCGCCCCTCCCACGTCGACCTGCCGCCGGCCGGTCGTACCCCTCATGAAAGGAACCGTCCCATGGCCCCTGCCAATGAAACGCCGCGTGCCTTCGAGGCACCCGCTCAGATCGCCAGTGCGCACGAGCTGCGCCAGTTGGCGCAAGACACCTTCGGATTGGGCATCCAACCCGGAGCCGCTCCCATGACGCCGGCCCCGGGGCTGGAATCAGACCTATCTGCGATGAAGGCCAGCTACAAGGTCTTCCTCTACGACCGCGAGTACGGCGACCTCACCGATGCCGTCACGACCGACTCGTTCGACGCCGGTGTGCAGCTGGTGCGCGACCGCTTGCCGGTGCAGGCCGACTACGTGGTGGAAGCGACGTGGACGCGCGGGATCGGCGAGATGGAAGTGCGCAGCCCCCGTGGCACCGTGGTGGCCCGCGTCCAGCCTGTCGATGACACCGACGTCACGGTGCAGCCGCCGGTGACCAGGGCCTGCACGGCGTTGCAGGTCGGCGACGGCGCACCGCTCGAGCAGTTGTTCAGCCCGCTGCCGGAAGCCGCCTGAAACGCCGCCGGCACTGCAGTTCAACCAACCCCGAGGGGCACGCCGCCCCGACGGGTGCGGTCGCGCCCCTCGACCTCCATGAAGGAAGAGAACATGACCCCAGAGCAGACAAGCAACTCCACGGATGCCACCGAGCCGGCGCGGTACGTGATCGACGAAGCGTCGGTCCTCGGCCGCAACCGGCACATCCTGCTGGCGACGCTGGTACAGGCCGGCGCCGTCACGGCGACCGCCACCTACGTCGGCTGCGGCGACTCGGGCGGCGTCGAAGACGTGTCGGTCGAGATGCCTGCCGAGGCGCCGTTCGACATGGCGGCGCTCGTCACGGTGTTCGCCGAACGCGGCGTCTTCGAGAACGGTGAGTGGCGGACCACCATCGTCGAGCAACAGCTCAGCATCGAACAGGCCCTGCGCGACTTCGCCGACGAGGTCATCGATGTGGTCCATGGCGGATGGGAGAACGGCGACGGCGGCTCCGGCAGCGTGATCTTCGACTGCCAGGCCGGCACGGTGCGCATCGAGCACACGGTCTACTTCACCGACTCCGACTACGAGGAGACGACGCTGTGACGCGCACGAACGTGCACGCCTCGCTCGCGTGCTGGCCCGGGCTACGCCACGACCAGGCCGCGCGGCAGCTAACGAGCGCCGTGGTCGAACCGCTGTTCGGAAGGTTGAGCACCGACCACGTCCAGCTCGTCCCGCAGAACTTGGGCGTCCTGACCGAGGCGGTGGTCGACGGACTGATGGCCGCGTTTCCGCAGGTGCGCTTCAGGCTGCACGCCAATGTGCGGGTGTTGCCCCAGCACCATCTGGCCGATCTGTCGGGCTACCCGGCGCACCGTGAGTGGTTTCGGCAGGCGGCCCGCATCAGCCGGCGGCTTGCCGCGCCGGCCTACACCGCGCATGCCGGCGCGCGACGCGACGCCACCATGGCCGCGATGCTCGAACACACGCGCCGATGCGCAGACCTGTTTGGCTGCGTCGTCGGCGTCGAGGGACAGTACCCCGCGGCTGGCAACCCGTGGCTGGTCTCGACCTGGCCCGAGTACCGTCAGTTGTTCGATTCGGCCGTGCCTTACGCCATCGACCTGTCGCACCTGCACATCCTGGCCTGCCACAGCGGCGTTCGCGACAACGCCCTCGTGCGCGACATGCTGGCCTGCGAGCGCTGCATCGAAGTGCATGTCAGCGCCAACGACGGCCGGGGCGACTGGCACCAGGTCTGCGAACAGCCGCCCTGGTGGTGGCCCTTGTTGCAATACATCAACCCCAAGGCGGTGGTCTTCTCGGAAGGCAACCACCGCAGAAAGAGAACCCCATGAACACCACAGAGAACACCGACGTGCCCGACTACCGGGTCGATGCCTCGGGGGCGATCACCGTCACCGAAGCCGGCCTGGCCATCGACCGCGCCTACCGCAAGGCCGAACGCGCCTTCGACACGCTCCAGCACTGCTGGGCCGGCGCCTGCCTGGCAGGCCTGTTCGTGCGCCACCCGTGGCTGCAGTCGCTGCGCGCGACCTTGAGTGCATCGGCGGAGTACGACGATCAGGGCGGCACCTACCGTTCGATCAGCAACGCGGTGACGCAGGTCGTGCCGGTGGCGGGCGCGACATTGCCCGACTCGGTGATCGACGAGGGCACCTTCGACGAGCTCGGCGCCATCGCCGTGATCGAGGCCGATCTCGATGAGTTCGACCTTGATCTGTACAGCTCGATCCACACCGCGCCGGATGACTACGCCGACCTGTTGCTGGACCTGAGCCGCACGGCGATCGAGCCGCTGATGAACGGCGCGGCGATCAGCGGCGCTGAGGCCTACCGGGCCTGGTTCCCCGAGGGAGCCACAAATCCTGCCGTCGGCTGAACCGTCCGCCCTTCGAGCCCAGACCCACCTCAGTGGGGCCTGGGCCCTTTCACCTTAGGGTTACGCCGCATCACGGCACCGCTCGTGCTCGCGGTCGATCAGCCAGTGCAGGAACTGCGTCTCGCGCGACACCCCCCAGTAGTGCGCCTTGCACTGCGCGATGTAGGCGTCGAACTCCGCCAGCGTGCGGATGCCCACCGGCGCGATGTCGGTGATCTTGGTGAAGCGCTCGACCTCACGGCGGGTGAGTCGGACCTGTTGACCGAGGCGGATCATGGTGCGTGCGAACCGTTGTCGCGCGCCATCTTGGCCGAGCGGCAAACATTTGTCGTCGGTTGGACCGGCGCCTTGCAAAAGAATTCTGACGCGCGATTCCAATGTCAACCGGGTCGCTCTTCAGTGCGACCAGCGCCTGAAACGCTCCATCGGCACCGCCACCGGCAAGCCAAGCCCCGCGCCATCGCTTTGACATGGCGCCGCAAGCCCAGGGCTTGCCGCCACCGGGCCGGCGTCGCAGACTGACCACTCCCCAGCGCACTTCCCCGGCGAAGTGCCTTCCGGCACAGCCGGCGTCGCAGTCGTCACCTGCCTTGTCATCAGCATGGATCATCCGGCCCATGCATCCCGAGCGGGAACCTCGTTCCCCTCTCGGGTTCGGCGTTCCCGCTTTCACATTCCATGAAGGAGAACGCCGTGGACATGTCCACCCTTTCCAGGTCCGAGCTGGTCGGCGAGTTGCTCGCGCACGACCGCCGCTATCTTCCCGATGAAATTGCCGGTGAGCGCCTGCACGTCGCCGACGGCGAGCCGTTCCACGGGCCGGTCATCGCGCAGCAGACGCTACTCGACCAGAAACTCAGCGTCGCACGCGAACTGATCCTGCGCGACCTGCAGACCCGCATGCGTGGTGCCCCGGTGATGAACTCGCCGCAGACCCTGCGTGAATGGCTGCGGCTGTACTGCGCGAGCCTGGAGCACGAAGTCTTTCTGGCGCTGTACCTCGATGCGCACCATGCCTTGATCGGCACCGAGCAGCTGTTCCGTGGCACGCTCACGCAGACCTCGGTGTACCCGCGCGAGCTCGTCAAGGCGGCGCTGGCCCGCAACGCGGCGGCGGTCGCCGTGGCGCACAACCACCCCAGCGGCAGCGCCGAGCCCAGTCGCGCCGACGAGTTCCTGACGCAGACCCTCAAGTCGGCGCTGGGCTTGGTGGATGTTCGCTTTCTCGACCACTTCATCGTCGCCGGCGACAACGTCGTGTCGTTCGCCGAGCGCGGGCTGGTCTGAGGCATGCCTTCACGTCAACGCGAAGGAACACCATGCCCGCCACCCGCACACCGCGCTGTCCCCTGTGCCCTGGGCACGGCGTACCCCTGGGCACGCTGGGCCGCCTGCGCTGGTACCGCTGCCGCGACTGCGGCATGGACTTCAACCGTCCAGCAACCGGCCGCCGCGCACCGAGTCCCCAATCCTAACGAGAAGGAGTTCACCTTGGATAACTCCACAGCCAAGAACCTGCTGCAGCACGTCGAACCGATGGCCGCGCTGTCGGTCACGCACCTGACCGCGAGCACACGCCAGAAGCTGGCCGCGGATGATCTGTCGGTCAACGCCTACCCCAACGAGTACGGCGGTTTTGTCTATGTCGGCGCGCCGCGCTACAGCGTGCCGACCGAGCCCGACCTGGCCACGATCTTCGACGTGGCCGAACAAGCCGGCATCGTGTGGCTGAAGTTCGACAGCGACGCCGCCGGCATCGACGGCCTGCCGATCTACGAGGGCGAAGACCCGATCTCGTGAGGCCACCAGGCTGAAACACCACGCCACCGACCGGTGGCCCCCAAGCCCCGCAGGGCGTCGCGCCGCAAGGCCGGCGCCCTGCTTCATTTGGAGCAATCACATGCACACACTGCCAGAGGTCACCCCATGGAATCGGTGACCCTCAACCATGAGCAACGGCTCTACGTCATCGCCGACGGCGGTGGCTTCAGTTGCCTCGGTTTCGACAACGCGCGCGGCCATGCCGACCAGATCGCGCAGAGACTCCGCCAGCCCGACCTGGCGTTCACGGCCGAAGAGCACGACACGCTGGCCGGCTACCGCAAGTACCAGGCTGCCACGCGCGCCTGGGGCCAGTCGGCATTGACCCAGGACACCTACTTCGACCCCGGAACCCGCCCCGAGGTAGTCAAGGTCCTGGAGGCCAGCCGCAAGACACGCCGCCAGGTGCGCCTGGTCTATGGCGACACCCGGAGCGGGCAACCCTGGTTCGACGAGTTCGACGTGGTCGGCCGCATCGGCCGCTCCACAGGCTGGCTCAAGGTGCCCTTGTTGATCGAGGCGGGCGACGCCGGCGGCGGTGCCATCATGACCGCATGCCTGCTGTGCATCATCGACTGGCAATCCGGCGCCGCGCTGTACACGCACCCCAGCTACCAGGTGCCGGACCTGCGCCTGGTGCCGACGGGCGACGGCAGCCACCCGTGGGGTGTTGAGCATCAACGGAACGAACTGGCCCGGTTCGGCGACATCGGCAAGGCCAGTGCCTATCTGGCGTTCATGCGCGGCGAGACCATCGAGCCGAGAGTCTTCCGCTGAGGCGTCCGCGCCTCATCGGGCGGGCCGGGCTGTCCATCGGGCAGCCCGGTCCCGTTCACTTCGGACAGCTCACGCTTCCACGTCGGCCGGCGAAGTGGTTGCCCTGGTGTGCAGCGCATCCAGGTCGATCACCGCATCGGCCATCGCGGTCAGCTCCGGCGTCTGCGAAACGAAGAACTCGCGTTCGTAGCCACCGAGCCGCAGCACCTCGCGCTTCATCGCCATGAACATGCGCTTGCGGTCCGGATCCAGCGCGCCGTCCGCTTCGTCGCAGAACAGCGTCGTGTAGCGCCGCCCGGAGTGCTGCGCCAGGTACAGCGCCACCGCCCGCGTCAGGGCCTCATTCACCCACACGCGTTCCCCTCCACTCATCAGACCCACGCTCTTGCTTTCGCCCGATTCGCCGCCGTGCACCACGATGTCGAAGCCCTCCCGCTGCTCGCCCTTGCCCGTCTCCACCAGTGTGCGGATGGACACCGTGAAGCGCGGCCCGTAGCAGGCCAGCAGCAGGTCGTTGGCAAGCCCTGACAGCGTGGGGCCTGCGTCGTCGATGGCCAGTGCGATCAATCCGTCGTTGCTCATGCAGCGCGCAAACAGGTTCCAGCCGCCGAGTTCGGCTTCGACATGCGCCACGCGCGCATCGACCTGCACGCGCCGCTGTGCCAGCGACTGCATCTGCTGCGACAACGCGTCCAGCGCCTGCGCATCGCGCGCCGCGGCCAGATGCGCCCGGTCCGCGGCGGCCACGGCCTGGCGCGTATCCGCCACGGCCTGCGCGGCGGCCGACAGGCGGCGTTCATCGAAGGGTGCGGGCAGCGCAGCCAGCAGCGCGTCGATCCGGCCCAACCCTTCCTGCAAGCGCTGGTCATGCCGCTTCCGCTCCTCGGACAGTTCCAGCGCGGTCGCGGCGATGCGCTGGCGCTCGGCGCGCTCATCGGGTGTCTCCGCGCTGTCGGCGCCGGCTGCGGTCAGGTCCAGCGCGGCCAGTTCCCGCTCCACGCTGGCCAGCGTGGATTCGGCCTGTGCCATCTCGGCCGCCTTGGCGGCCATCAGCGCGAATCGGGAAGCGCGCTCGCGTGCGGCCTCTTCGCGCCGTTCGGCAAGCCTCAACGCTTGTGGAGCGCCCTGCAATGCGTCCCGCTGTTGACGGATCGCCACCAGGTCGCCCTGCACCTGCGCCTTGTCCCGGGCCAGCGCCGCAATCTGGCCGCTCGCGCTGGGGATCAGCGACTGCGCCTCACGGGCGTCGCCAAGCAACTTGCACTGCCCTTGCAGGTCGGTCCCGGCGCAGGGTACTTCGCGCGTCAATCCGAATCGATGGGCCAGTTCTTCGGCGCGCAGCGCGGCCTTGCCGGCTTCGCGGTCAATTCCCTGCAGCTTCTGCTCGGCAAGGTTCTCGGCCGCCCGGCAGTGCGCCAGACGCTGCACCTGCTGACGGCAGACCGCGACCTGCCCGCTGCGCAGGGCCTGCAAGCGTGCAGCCAACGGCTGCCGGGTGACGGCACGCCCCACCACACCCGACAGCGCGAGCGTCGCGAGACATTGGCGCCGCGACTGCTGCAAGGCCTGCCACCGCGCGTTCGCCTGCGTGCGCCGCTGCGCGATGCGCTGCTCCAGGCCTTGAAGCCGCGCCCGTTCGCCTTGCTCGCGGCCCTGCAGCGCCTGGGTGGCTTCGGTGCCGCGGGCCAGCAGCAACTGGCGCTCCGCGTGCAACTGCGCGCGGCGGGCCTCGGTGGCCTTCGACTGGTCGCGCTCGGCCACCAGGGTGATGTGCCGGGACTGGCCCACCTCCAACGCCAACTGCGTCGCCCGAAGCGCTGCCACGGCAGGCTCGACCCGCCCTGCCGCACCGTCCAGCCGAAGGCGGTCAGCCGCGAGGCGGTTGTGTTCCGCATCCAGGCCCGATGACTCGTGCCGGATCGCAACCAGCCCTGCCTTCAACAGCCGGGCCGTCTCGCCCGCCTTCTGCCCGATGACGCGGATCTCCTCCTGGCCCAGCAGATCGGCCAGCAAGCTCTTGATCTCGGCATTGCGGTAGGTGCTGAGCTGGCGCTTCCCTTGGGCCGAAAACACCGACGTGAAGAACGTGTCCGCAGGCCCGCACAGGGCTTCGACGCAGCGCGAGTACGTATCGACCTTGCCGTCCGACACCGTGCCATCGGCCAATACCACCGGCACCCAGGCCCCATGCTCGGCCAGCACGAACAGGAAGGCTTCGGTCTTGCGCCGGCCGTTGAGCCGCACCACCACCTGCGAACGGTAACTGCGGCCTTCATGGGCCCAGGTCAGGTCCTTCTCGCTCTCGGGCAGGCACACGTGGTCGTAGTACGAAAAGCCACCCGGCCCGGCCACCGCCGCACGCGAAGGCATCGTCAGGTAGGGATGTTAGGTTGCATTCGCCAGTGTCAACGCCCTTGGACTCAGCGGCCACCCGGCCTACAGTGATCTCACGCCCGGGTAGCCCAAGCCTCTCTCAGAGGCGAGTAGCCCCGCCGCGTCCCGCGTTTTCGAGCAATGCCACAGGAGGTCGCGGAGATGGTCGCGCGCCGACTTCGCAATTCATTCAGTGCCTCGACGTTGACACGGCTTCGCCAGATGCCGGCCTGCGACGCGCTCGCGCTGCTGGCCACCTACCTCAAGCCTGACCCGACGTATCGGCCGGTCAAGGATGATCGCAGCGCGCGCTGGCACCTGAGTACCGGCCACGGCGAATTCGAGATCGTGACCACGGGCCCGAAGTGGTACGACACACGCACGAAGCGCGGCGGGGGTGGCGCCATTGACCTGGCGATGTACCTCCTGGACCTGTCCTTCGTGGACGCCGTCAAGTTGTTGATGCGCAAGGCAGCGCCCCATGGTGCAGATCATCCGCAAGACATCGCTGCCAACCGCCGATGAGGTGCCCGGGCGAGCACACGACGCTGCCGAACAAGCGGCTGCCGTCGCGGTTCGCGAGCCTCGCCCAAGCGGGTTTCCGCTTCTGTTCACCAAGCACTGGCAACTGGTCGAACCGGCGGTGGCCTTCCTGCACGAGCACTCGATCCAGCGCGCCCATACCGACGACACGCTGAGGACCTACGCCGAGATCCTTTACGACTGGTTCGAGACACTCGAGCAGAACGACATCCCGTGGGAGACGGCCGACGCCGTCGACCTCGTGGCCTATCGGAACCGGATGATGGCGCAGCCGAGCGCACACACCGGCCGACCGTACCGCACCTCCACCATCAACCATCGTGTTCGCGGCGTACTTCGGTTCTACGCGTGGGCGGTTCGCGCGCGTTGGTTGAGCACCTCGCCGCTGGCGGAGCCGGCACGCGATCTCCGCCTCGCGCGCCAGCGCCGGCCGACACGAGCCGGTCACACCCCGACCTACGAGCGCAGCCTGTTCATCCTTCGACAGTACGACGCGTTGCCGCGGCCGTTGGTCTCCGGGCAGGCGCGTGAACTGCTTGCGGCGCTCGCGCCACCCTACGACCTGATGGCACGTTGGCAGCTGTATACGGGCCTGCGCATCAGCGAGTTGCTGCGCCTCGGCACCAGCGACATTGGCGACATCGAACCCCGCTCTGCGCCAGCCTCGCCGTATCGCGCCATCGAGGTCATCCGCAAGGGCCGCAAGCCCGGCTACGTGGTCGTGCCGGCCAGCCTGC
Organism: Leptothrix sp. (in: b-proteobacteria); assembly: GCA_013822265.1. GTDB lineage: Bacteria > Pseudomonadota > Gammaproteobacteria > Burkholderiales > Burkholderiaceae_C > Rubrivivax. Next base: position 3,683 of record PNKD01000070.1, on the reverse strand, counting down.
TCGACGAGACCGACGGCTACGTGAGCGGCCATCGTCTCGCCTGGCTTGCACGCGCACGACGCAGAGGCCGGACCGCCACGCCGAAGGCGCTGTTCATCAATTCACGCGGAAGTGCCGTGGGCAAGAACGCCTACCAGCGAGCCGTGAGCCAAGCGGGCCGGGTCTGCGGCTTCAAGGCCACGACGCACCTGCTGCGGGCCACCTTCGCCTGCATAATGCTGGCCCGGCTGGAGCAGATGGCTGCCCGAGGCGCCCAGGTCAACCCGCTGCTGGTCGTGAAGGTGCTGCTCGGGCATGAGCGCATCGAGACCACCGACGGCTACCTTCGCGCAGTGGCGGTCGACCCTTGTGTCCTCAAGGACGCGCTCGACACGCTGCTTGACCAGACAAGCGCGCCATGAGCTCACCCGACCAGCGCATCCGTCGGAACCTGTCGCAGGGGTCCGAAGCAGCGTCGGCGCACGACGCGCATCAAGCCCGCGTCGATGCCCCTCGTGTGGTTCGCCGCACGGTCATCGATTTCTCGTCGTTGCGCCTGCCGGAAGACGTGCGACTTGCGCTGGCGCTGGCGTTCTGGGGCCACCTGGGAGCCCGGCCGCCGCGCGGCATCAAGTCGTGCTGGACCTGGGTGTTGACCTTCGACCGCTTCGCGCGCGAATCGGGAGCGGTCAGATCGCTCGCGGACCTGGACCGCCGGATGCTCCTGCGCTACATCGAATGGCTCAACGCGCGACAGCGCGCTGACGGCGCACCATGGGCGATCTCCACGCGGAGCGCGGCCTACAGCGCGTTGCGCCAGCTGCTGCGCTGGCTCGAGCGCTGTCGTCCCGATCTCGTCAGCCGCATCGACTACCCATTCACACCCTTCCCGGGCCGGGGCAGCGACCGGCCCCCACGCGCGACGCCGACGGCGCGCGAGCTGCGCGCCATCCTGCGTGCCTGCGAGGCAGACATCGCTGCCGTTCGGGAGGTCCGCGCTTCGGCCGCCGGGCAACGCGCTGCGGACGGCGACAAGCCGGGCTCCTTGGGATGGTTGCTGGTGGAGGTCGATCAGAGCTTCGACGGCATCGTGCCCAGCAGCCTCGAACTGCAACGGTGCGGCAACCATCCGCTGCAATTGGCGGTGCGCCGCTGGGGTGGTGCCAAGCAGATCGAGCCGTGCCTGTACCCGCGCGCCGTCTCGTTGCTGCCGTACTACCTGGCCATCCTGATCCACGCGGCCGGCAATCCCGAGCCCATCGCCGAACTCGGGCGCGACTGCCTCCAGGACGTCCCGCTGCTGGAGAACCGCCAGGCGCTGGTCTGGTTCAAGGCGCGCGCCGGGCGTCTGCAGCGACGCAGCTTCGAGCGCGACGCGCCGTTCGAGCCACCGGCGCTGGTGAGGGACCTTCTCAGCTGGAACGAGCGCCTGCGTCCCCTGGCGCCAGCGGCACAACGCGACCGCCTCTTCATCTTCAAGGGGCTGCGCACGGTGAACGCGATGTCGACCATCACGGTCCACCACCTGCTCGGCGAGTTCTGCCAGCGACACGGCCTCGCGTCGTTCTCGCTGGCGAGCATCCGGCCGAGCGTGCTGTCCAGCTTCTACCGCGCCAGCGGCGACCTGCTTCGAACGCGGGCAGTGGCCAACCACGCCAGCATCGCGACGACCGTTCGCTATGTCCAGACGCCGATCGTCCGGCAGCAGAACCATGCGCGCATTGCCGCATTGCAGGGGGCCTTCATTGAGCATCTCGCCGCACCGCCTGCCATCTCGCCTGCCACGTCGCCTGCACCGGTGGTCGCGATTTCGTCGTCGAGCGCAGCTGTCCCGCCGGGCAAGACGGTGTCGATGTTCGGCTTCGACTGCACGGATCCGCTGGCCGGCACCGCGCCCGGCACACGCCGGGGCGAGATCTGCACCAACTTCATGGGCTGCTTCACCTGCCCCAACGCAGTGATCCCGCCGCAGCCGCGCACGATGGCCCGCCTGCTTCAGGCGCGCGACCACCTGCGCGCCGCGGCACTGACGCTGCATCCGGCGCGCTGGCAGGCGTTCTACGCGCCGCAGCTGCGCATCCTCGAAGAGGACATCCTGCCGCGCTTCAGCACACGGGAACTCGCCGCGGCCGAGCCGCTGGTGGCGCAACTTCCGCCGCTGCCGGACCTGCGGTGAGGTCGCCGCCATGCCCGCCCCGCAGCGCCAGACCAACGACAGTCCCGCCGCTGGCGCTGCCGCGCGAACCGGCGATCGCACGTGGTTCCTTGTGGGGTCGAAGTGGGAAGACCCGGTCTGGGTTCTGGCGCCTGGCAACGCCCTGGAAGAGCGGCAGCCTGTGCGCTTGCGCTGGGACTTCGAACTGCAGGACGGGCGACGCTTCACCGATCAGCGCCACGCCGCGCTGCTGGAGGCCAGCAGGCAACTCGTCGCCCTCATCCGATCAGGCTCGCTGTCCACCGGGCTGCCACTGCGGCCGAGCACGGTCGCGCAGTACTTTCAGACGCTGCGCTGCCTGCTCCAATGGATGAGCAGCGAGGGTTTCAGCCGCTTCTCGATGCTCGACCCACCGGCGCTGCTGCAGTTCCAGCAGTGGCTGCGCTCGCGTCCTTTGGCGGGTCGTACGCCACAGCGCGCGCCGGGAACCTTGCGACGACACCTGTACCTGCTCGCGTACTTCCAGCGGTTCCGCGACGAACTCGACGACAGCCTGAGCTTCGACCCCTTTGCCGCAGACGATCATCGCCGGGCCACCGGCTATCACGACGGGCTGCGCCGACCTTGGCCCTACACGCCCGACAGCGTCGCCGTGCCCTTGGTGCAGGCGGCGATCGACATCGTCACGCACGACGCTCCCGCTGTCCTGCGCGCCTGGGAGACGTATCGGAAGGCTGTGGCTGACGGTCGCGGCGCCGATCACGCGCACACCGGACGGGCGACACGCGCGCTGCAACGTGCCAGTGCCGGCATGCCCGATGCAGACTCCCCCGTGCGGTCGGTCCGCGAACTCGTCCGGCGCACCGACTTGCTCTACGCCGGCTGCTTCGTCGTCATCTCCTACCTGGTCGGCCCGCGCGTGAGCGAGATCCTGCATTTGAAGGCCGGCTGCGTGCACCGTCGAAGCGCCGAGGGCGCCAGCGAGCCGGTGACCGTGATCGTCGGGGCGATCTTCAAGCGCCAGTCGGGCTACCACGGGCGCCCCCACGAGTGGGTCGCACCGCCCGCCGCGGTGCAGGCGGTGGCGGTGCTCGAAGCGCTGTCCGCCGGGCACCGCGCCGTCGCCGGACGCGAACAGCTCTGGCTGCGCCGCCGGCGCGGCAATGGCGCGACCGAGTGGCATGAGGTTGAGCCCGAGCTGCTGGAGATTCCGTCGACCGCACGGGTCAGCATCCAACTCGGGCGCTTCGGCGCCTGGCTTGGCCTCACCCACGAGGGCCGGCCGTGGAAGCTCACGACCCATCAGGGCCGCAAGACCTTCGCCAGGTTCGCGGCGTTGCGTGATCGCACGTGTCTGTTCGCACTGGCCCAGCAACTGGGTCATCGCGAACGGGCCGAGACCGACAACGGCTACGCCGGGTCAGACTACCGGCTCAACCAGGAGATCGACGCCGAGATCCTGGAGCAGTCGGTCAATGCCTGGGAGCACATGCTGGCGGCACCCGGCCTGGGCGGACGCGCCGGCGAGGAGATCGTGGCGAATCGCCCA
>PNKD01000069.1 GCA_013822265.1 Leptothrix sp. (in: b-proteobacteria) | reverse complement strand
CGGCCGGCGCCCATCGCCTGGATCACGGTGGCCGCGCCGGTGACGATGTCGCCGCCGGCGTAGACGCCGGCGATGGACGTGGCCAGCGTGTCGTCGGTGGCGATGTAGCCGCGCGAGTTCAGCTTCAGGCCCGAGGTCTGGCCGAGTATGGGGTTGGCGTTGGTGCCGATGGCAAAGACCACCATGTCGCACTCGATCTCGAACTCGCTGCCGGCCACGGCCTGCGGGCGGCGCCGGCCCGAGGCGTCGGGCTCGCCGAGCGCCATGCGCACGCAGCGCATGGCGCGCACGTTGTGCTTGTCGTCGCCCAGCAGTTCGGTCGGCGCGGTGAGCCACTGGAAGTCGACGCCCTCCTGCATCGCGTGGTGCACCTCTTCGGCACGCGCCGGGGCCTCCGCGGCGCTGCGGCGGTAGACGCAGCTCACCTTCTCGGCGCCGACGCGCAACGACACGCGCATGGCGTCCATCGCGGTGTTGCCCGCGCCGATGACGGCCACGCGCTTGCCCGGCTGCAGCGGCGTGTCGAAGGCCGGGAAGTCGCGCCCGCGCATCAGGTTGCAGCGCGTCAGCCATTCGTTGGCCGAGAGCACGCCGCCCAGCGATTCACCGGGGATGCCCATGAAGCTGGGGTAGCCCGCGCCGGTGCCGACAAAGACGGCGTGGAAGCCCATCTCGCCGAGCATCTGCTCGACCGTGAACAGCCGCCCGACCAGCGTGTTGCACTCGAAGCGTATGCCCAGCTTCTCGAGTTTGCCGATCTCGACGTCGACGACGCTGTTGGGCAGGCGGAAATCGGGGATGCCGTACTTGAGCACGCCGCCGGGCTCGTGGAAGGCCTCGAACACGACGACCTCGCAGCCGGCCTTGGCCATGTCGGCGGCGCAGGCCATGCCGGCGGGGCCCGAGCCGACGATGCCGACCTTGAACCGGTTGCGCTCGATGTAGGGGATGTTGGCCCAGCCTTCGGCGATGGCGAGGTCGCCCACGTAGCGTTCGAGCCGGCCTATGGCCACCGGCTCGAGCCCGGTGCCCGCCTCGCCCACCGTGCACACGCCTTCGCACTGGTGTTCCTGCGGGCAGACGCGGCCGCACACGCTGGGCAGCAGGTTGGTGTCGGTGATGACGTCGTAGGCGCCGTGGAAGTTCTTGGCCGCCATCTTGCGGATGAAGCCGGGGATGTCTATGCCCACCGGGCAGCCGCGCACGCAGGGCTGGTCGGCGCAGTCGAGGCAGCGCTCGGCCTCGACCAGCGCGTCCTCGAGCCGGTAGCCCATGGCCACTTCGTCGAAGTTGCGCACCCGCTGCTCGGGCGCCTGCTCGGGCATGGCGGTACGGGCCTGCGGGATGCTGCGTATCGTCTTCTTCTTCGCGGCCATCAATGTGTCTCCGGGTCAGCGGCTGATGTATCGAGTCACCAAGCCCTTGCGCGGATCCGGCTCCGCCGGCCCGCTGCAAAAGCCAGCGGCGAGGACGCCGCCGGCGCTCGTAGGCGACGAACAGCCCGCAGGGACTGTTCATCGTCCGATTCGCCCCCCTCGGGGGGTCGCGAACGCAGTGAGCTTGGGGGTCCCATTCAATGACCGCTGCCGCCACGCAGGCGGCAACTGTCCTTCCAGGCTTCGAGCGCCACCTTCTCGGTGGGCCGGTAGCGGCCCAGGCGTGCCATGAGGTCGTCGAAGTCGACCTGGTGGCCGTCGAAGTCGGGGCCGTCGACGCAGGCGAACTTGATGCCGTCGCCGATCTTCACGCGGCAGCCGCCGCACATGCCGGTGCCGTCGACCATCACCGGGTTCAGGCTGACCAGGGTCTTGATGCCGAACGGCCGCGTGGTGTCGGCGCAGCCCTTCATCATGATCGGCGGGCCGATGGCCACGACCTCGTCGATATCGGCGTGCTTGTTGATGGCCTGCAGGATGCCTTCGGTGACCAGGCCCTTGATGCCGGCCGAGCCGTCGTCGGTGCAGACGATGAGCTCGTCGCAGACGGCGCGGAACTTGTCTTCCCAGAACATCAGCGACTTGTTGCGGAAGCCGAGCACGCCGATGACGTGCGCGCCGCTTTCCTTGTAGGCACGGGCCTGCGGGTAGATGGGCGCCACGCCCAGGCCGCCGCCGACGCAGACCACCTTCTTCGCCGCGCCGATGTGACTGGGGATGCCCATCGGCCCGACCATGGCGTGCAGCGTGGTGCCGACGCGGCAGTTCTGCTGCATTTCCTTGGTGGTCTTGCCGATGGCCTGGATGACCAGCGTGATCGTGCCGCGCTCGCGGTGAAAGTCGGCGATGGTCAGCGGGATGCGCTCGCCATGCTCGTGCTCCATCACGATGACGAACTGCCCTGGCTTGGCAGCGCGAGCCATCTGCGGGTGCTGCACCTCGAGCAGATAGGTGACGTCTGAGAAATCGGCGCGCGCGACGATCTCGAATCCTGACATGGCGTGCCTTTGCTTTGCGGCGCCTTGCCGGGGTGGCCGCACCGGGCTGCGCGGGGGGCCACTTCGGCGACGGATGCCGCTCGGTGGTGTTCGAGTCCGGAGCGTAGCGAGGCCTCCGTGGGGGCGCTTGCGCCAGATCAAGCGGCCCGTTTTCCCGTGGGCCGGCGGTTGGACGGCAGCCACAGACGAGCTGCACGCGCGCTGCAGACGCAAGGGTGCCGCACCGGGGCGCGGCGCGGCTGGCATATTCTCTGGCGCGTCGTCGTATGCCCACAGCGCGAATCAAAGCGCGACCGGATACTTCCTGCCACCGCCCATGTCGCCTTCGCTTTCAGCCACCGAAGTCCGCGTCCTCAGCCTGCTGCTCGAGCGCACGCTGGCGCTGCCGGCCGACGAACGCGAGGCCTTCATCGCCGCGCTGCCCGAGCGCCAGCAGGGCCTGGTGCCGCGGCTGCGCGAGCGCCTGGCTCAGATCGGGCCGCAGGCGGCGGACGACGCCGCGGCGCCGCCCCCAACGCCGGCGCGGCCCTCCAGGCCGCCGCCGCGGGCCGAGATGCGTGTGGGCTCCTACCGCCTGCTCGAGCCGCTGGGCGGCGACGACGGCGGCCGTGTCTGGAGCGCCGAGCGTGGCGAGGGCGCGGCGCGCAAGGTCTACGCACTGCGCCTGCCCGATGCCAGTGCCGCCGAAACGCCGGCGCACGGTGCCGCCGAGATGCAGGTGGTGCTGCTGCCCGCGCACCCCGACATCCTGCGCCTGGTCGACGCCGGCATCGATGCCGAGGGCCGCTTCTACCGCGTGCTGCCCCACGTCGAGGGCCCGGGCCTGGTCGAGCACGCGCAGCGTCGCGGCCTCGGCGAACTCGCGCTGGCGCAGCTGATGCTGAAGGCCGCGCTGCTGGTGGCCCACGCGCACGACGAAGGCGTGGCCTGCGGCGGGTTGGGCCTGTCCAGCCTGCGCGTGGACGACGAGTCGCGCGTGCTGCTGCTCGACTGGGGCCGTGGGCGTGCGCTGCGGCCCGACACCGTCGCCGCCGACGTGCTGGCCCTGGGCCGTGTGCTCGCCGCGCTGCTGGCGGGCACGGAGCCCGGCACGCCGAAGGGTGGCCACGGCGGCGGCTCCGCCGCCCGCCCCCGGGCCGTGGTGCCCGGCCCCGACCTCGCCTGGGTGCTGCGCCGGGCGCAGCACGCCCCGGGCGCGCCGCCCTACATCAGCCTGCGCGAGATGGTCGACGACCTCAGGCTGATCCCCGACTTCCGGCCGGTGCCGGGCGCCCCCGGTCGCCCGCCGCACCTGCTGCGCCTGTACCTGCGCCGCTACCGCCTGGCCCTGGGCGCCGGCGTGCTGGTCGGCGGCCTGCTGCTGGGCGTCGGCCAGCTGGGCTGGCGCGCCTTCCAGCAAGGCCAGGCACAGGTGCAGCGTAGCGATCAGGTGCAGGTCTTCATCGACAAACACCTGCCTGGGCCGCCGCCCGGCACCGGCGACCAGCCCTTCGACATCGCCGTCGAGGCGCCGCGGCTGCAGGCGGCGCTGGAGCTGGCGCGCTTCGGCTTTGCCGGCCAGCCGGTGCTGCGCGGCCAGGTCATCACGGCCCTGGGCCTGCGTTTCCAGGGCCTGGGCCAGCCCGAGCAGGCGCTGGCGGTGCTGCAGGAGGCGGTGCACCTGCTGCAAGGCACCGCCCAGCCCGGCGACCCGGCGCTGCATGCCGCGCGGGTGGCGCTGGCGCAGCAGCGGTGGCGCGTGGGCGGCGCCCGGGCGCCGGCCCAGGCCGCGGCGCTGGCGCGGCAGGTGCTGGACGGCTGCACGGCGGGCGATGCCTGCGCGGCGGCGCGCAGCGCGGCGCAGGCGCTGCTGCAGCAGATCGAGGCGGCGCGCTGACCGCTGCCGGCCGGTACCGGCGGGTTTCGCGCGCCGGGCGCTACAAGGCCTTGGTCGCGATGCGGAAATCGGGGTCGTCGGCGTAGGGCGCGACGTGGAAACCCAGGTTCACCATAAGCTTGAGCATGGGCGTGTTGTTGCTGAGGATCAGGCCCATGATCTCGGCCAGGCCCATGCGGCGCGCGGCGTCCATGATCGACAGCATCAGCCGCGAGCCCAGGCCGCGGCCGGCGAAGTCGTCGGCCACCAGCAGCGCGAACTCGCAGCTGCGGCCGTCGGGGTTGGTGACGATGCGGCTGACGCCGACGATGCGCTCGTGCTCGGCGACGCTGCCGTCGGCCGCTGCCGCGACCGGCTCCTTCACCACCGCCACCAGCGCCATCTCGCGGTCGTAGTCGATGAGCGTGAAGCGCGCCAGCATGCGCAGCGGCAGCTCGGGCAGCGAGCTGGCGAAGCGGAAGTAGCGGCTCTCGGGCGACAGGCTGCGCACCAGCGCCTGCAGCATCTCGGCGTCGTCGGGGTGGATGGCGCGCACGGTGTAGACGCCCGTCTGCTCGGCGCCGCCGCCCTGGCCGGGGGGCACGCGGTAGGGCCACTCGCGGTCCAGGCCGGTGGGGTAGGGCAGGATCGCCAGGTGGTTGAAGCTGCCGGGCGTGGTGCCACCGTCCTCGATGACGATGCGCGCGTCCACCGCCACCGCGCCGTGGGCGTCGACGATGATGGGGTTGATGTCCATCTGGCGCAGCTGCGGCAGCGCGCACACCATCTCGCTCACGCGCAGCAGCACCGCCTCGAGCGCGGCGTGGTCGACGGCCTCGTTGCCGCGCCAGGCGCCCAGCATCTCGGCGATGCGCGCGCGCTGCACGAGGTGGCGCGCCAGGAACTGGTTCAGCGGCGGCAGCTCCATCGAGCGGTCGGCGATCAGCTCGACCATGGTGCCGCCGGCGCCGAAGGTGATGACGGGGCCGAAAGCCTCGTCGGTGGTCAGGCCGACGAAGACCTCGCGCCCGCGCGGGCCCTGTCGCGGGCCGGCCATGGGCTGCACCGTGACGCCGTGGATGCGCGCCTCGGGCCTGGCCTTGGCCACGGCCTGCAGCATCTCGGCGTAGCGGTCGCGCACCTGCGTGGCGTTGTTGACGTCGAGCGCCACGCCGTGCACCTCGCTCTTGTGGCTGATGTCGGGCGAATCGATCTTCAGCGCCACCGGGTAGCCGAGCTGGCTGGCGATGAGCATGGCCTCGTTGGCGCTGCGCGCGAGCATGGTGCGCGTGACGGGGATGTGGAAGGCCGCCAGCAGCGCCTTGCTCTCCATCTCGGTCAGCACCTGGCGGCGTTCGGCCAGCACGCCTTCGATGAGCAGGCGCGCACCCTCGGTGTCGGGCATCTCGCCGCCGCCCAGCGGCGGCGGGATCTGCTGCAGCAGCTGCTGGTTGCGGTAGAAGCTGGCGATGCTGTTGAAGGCGTCGACAGCGCCTTCGGGCGTGCGGAACACCGGCATGTGCCGCGCGACGAGGATGTCGCGCGCCTTGCGCACGCGGCTCTCGCCCATCCAGCAGCCCAGCACGGGTTTGGCCGCGGGCGCGAACTCGGCTGCCACGGCGGTGGCGATGGCGTCGGTGTCGGCGCCGACCTTGGGCGCGTGGATGAGCAGCACGCCATCGACGTCGCGGTCAGCCACCGCAGCGCGCATCGCGCCGACATAGGCCGCGCCGTCGGCGTCTTCGCCGAGATCGTCGACCTTGGCCACCTTCAGGCCCAGCGGCGTGGCCCAGTCGGCGGCCAGCACGGCCGGCCCGCCACCGTTGGTGACGATGGACAGGTTGACGCCCACCGGCCGGAAGCGCGAGGCCAGGCATTGCGCGGCGCTGAAGAGTTGCGTGAACTGGCGCACCCGCACCACGCCGGCACGGCGCAGCGCGGCGTCGAACACGTCGTCGGCGCCGACGATGGCCGCCGAGTGGGTGAGCGCCACCTTGCTGCCGGCGGCCTGGCGGCCGGCCTTCATCACCACCACCGGCTTGGCGTAGGCCGCGGCGCGCAGCGCGCTCATGAAGCGCCGCGCGTGGCGTATGCCTTCCATGTAGACGAGGATGCTCTGCGTGCCGCTGTCGGCGGTGAGGAAGTCCAGCACCTGCGGCAGCTCGACCACGGTGTTGGGGCCGAGCGAGATCACGGTGGAGAAGCCCACGCCCTGGTGCTGCGCCCAGTCGAGCATGGCGGTCGTCAGCGCGCCCGACTGCGACACCAGGGCGAGCGGCCCGGCGGCGGCCAGCGGGCCCATGGTGCTGGCGTTGAGCTTGATGGCCGGGCGTTGGATGCCCAGGCTGTTGGGCCCCAGCAGGTTGACGCCGTACTGGCGCGCGATGCCGTGCAGCACGGTGCACTTGGCCGCGTCGAGGCCGCTGCTCAGCACCAGCGCGGCACGGCAGCGGATGCGGCCCGCCACCTCCAGCGCCGCGGCGCACTGCTCGGCCGGCAGCGCGATGAGCGCGAGGTCGGCGCGCGATTGCGCCAGCTCGGCCAACGTGCCGGTGGTGTGGATGTCGAGCCAGGTCACGGGCCCGGCGTAGCCGCCCTCGGCGAGCGCCTGGCGCAGGCCGGCGGCCTCGCGCGTGGGCGGCTCGGCGTCGGGGTCGCCGGCGAAGGCGATGATGGAACGGGGGTCGAACAGCGGGGTCAGGAAGTGGCGGTCCACGGCAGGCTCGGGCAAGGCGGTCAACGCGCAGCATAGGGCTGCGGGCGGCACGGCCGTCTGACCCGGCGCAATGCCGTGGCACCATGCGTGGCCGCGGGCGCGAAAATGGCCGCTTTTGCCGAGTACTGCGCGCGGCCGGCCCGGCTGGCTCTGGGGCGCGCTGCCCGCGCAGCCGCCCGCGCACGGATCCCGTCGTCGCTGCCCAACGCCAACCGGAGCCCCCTTGCCGTTCACCGACTACCTGGCCGTGCAGGCCAACCTGCTGCTCGCTGCCGCGATGCAGCCGCAGCAGATGCTGGCGCTGGTGTCGGCCGCCGTGGCCGGGATGCTGGTCATCGTCAGCGCCTTCGTGCGCACCATGATCCCGCTGCGCTGGCTGGCCGTGGGCAGCAACGTCGGTTTCATCGTCTACGGGCTGGTGTCGCCCAGCCTGTTGATGGTGGTGCTGCACACCGTGCTGCTTCCCGCGAACCTGTGGCGTGTGCGCCAGATGGTGCAGCTGACGCGACGCGTCTCCAGCAGTGCGGTCGACCCGCAGCAGATGGCGCTCTGGCTGCGGCCCTACATGCGCAGCCGCGAGTACCGCGCGGGCAGCCGCATCTTCAAGCGCGGCGCGGTGGCCGACCGGCTGTACTTCCTGGCCGCCGGCCAGATCGAGCTGCCCGACGTGGGGCGCAGACTCGAGGCCGGGCAGATATTCGGCGAGATCGCCTTCTTCGCCCCCGATCGCCGCCGCAGCAGCAGCGCACGCTGCCTGACGAAGTGCACGGTGCTGTCCATCGACGAGGCCACGTTCAAGCAGCTCGTCTACCAGAACCCGGACTTCGGCCTCGAGGTCGTGCGCCTGATCGCCGGCCGGCTCAGCCGCGACGTGCAGCGGCTGCGGCGCAACGGCCCCGGCGCGGCCGCGGCGGCCGACGGTGGGGTTGACAGAGCGGCTGACGGTGCCTCGACCTGATTACACTGCGCCCGGCGGCGGGCTTCTGCCGTGGTCGCAACTCTGTACAGGTGCCGAATGAAGAATGCCGTCCTGATCACCGCACTCATGCTCTGCACGGCCGCCTGGGCCGCCGACCCCCAGCCCGTCAAGAAGACGCTGATCGACCATTCGAACCACCTGCTGATCACCGAGCACGCCGCCAAGGCGGTGATGGGCGAGCACCTGCCGGCCAAGGTCTTCAAGATTTACCCGGCGAGCCGCTTTGCCTTCATCAGCCAGGTCGAGGGCGGCATGAAGGGCACGACCTGCGTCGTCAGCGCCCGCGTCATGCTGGTGCCGCTGACGGCCGCGGCCAAGGCGGTGCTGTTCCGGCCGCAGAAGATGGCCACGGCCTTCGACGCCGCCCCCAACAGCAGCACCGAGGCCTGCAGGGACCTGGCGCGCGACAAGCTGAAGGAAGCCACCGAGGCCGTCGCTTCGGCGCTCGTCAAGGTCTGATCCGCGCGTTGCGCGGCGCCGCGCCGCCGCCGCGACGGTGGGTTGCATGACCCCGGGCACCGCGGCCTCGGCGGCCGCCACGGGCTTCGTGCTCGGGCTGACGCTGATCGTGGCCATCGGCGCGCAGAACGCCTTCGTGCTGCGCCAGGGCCTGCGGCGCGAGCACGTCGGCGCCATCGTGCTGCTCTGCGCGGCCTGCGATGCGCTGCTGATGGTGGCCGGCGTGGCCGGGCTGTCGCAGCTGCTGGGCACGCGGCCGGCGCTGGCGCTGGCCCTCACCGCCGGCGGCGCGGTCTTCCTCACTGCCTACGGCCTGCGCGCCTTGTGGCGTGCGCGCCGGCCCGCCGCGCTTCAGGCGGCGGCAGGCGCTGCACCGCCGGGCCGCCGTGCCGTGCTGCTGCAGGCGTTGGCCTTCACGCTGCTCAACCCGCATGTCTACCTCGACACCGTGCTGCTGCTGGGCAGCCTGGGCGCGCAGCAGCCGGGCGCGGCGAAGTGGGTGTTTGCCGGCGGCGCGGCCACGGCCAGCGCGGCCTGGTTCAGCGCGCTGGGCTACGGCGCGCGCTGGCTGGCGCCGTGGTTTGCGCGGCCGCGCGCCTGGCAGGTGCTGGACGTGATCATCGGCCTGACCATGCTGGCCCTGGCCGCCGGCTTGGCCTGGCGGCTGCTGTAGCCGCCCGCGCCGGCAGCCTTCAGCCGCCGCCGTTGTCGTTGCCGCTGCCGCTGCCGCTGCCGCTGCCGCCGGCCTGAGGCGCGTGCGCGCCGAAGGCGGCGTGCCACTGTGCCGGCGTCAACCCGCGCAGCGTCTCGATGTTGCGCTCGTAGATCGCCTCGGCCTCGGGGAAGGCGGCCACCGCGCGGTCGAGGCTGGCTTCGCGCAGCAGGTGCAGCGTCGGATGCGGCGAGCGGTTGCTGTAGTTGCCCGGGTCGTCGGGGTCGGTGCCCTCGAACTGGAACTGCGGGTGGAAGCCGGCGATCTGCAGCCGGCCTTCCAGGCCCAGGTCTTCGATCAGGCCGTCGGCGACGTCGAGAAAGTCGTTGAAGTCGAGAAAGTCCTGCAGCACCTGCGGGCAGACGAGCAGCGTGGTGTCGACGAGCTCGGGGTCGGCGGCGTCGAGCGCCTCGAGTTCGGCCACCAGTTCATCCAGCAGTTGGCGCGGCTGCGTGGCCGCACTCTCGACCCAGCGGATCTGCCGCTTGCCGTGCACGGCCTTGGCAAAGGGGCAGAGGTTGAGGCCGATGACGGCTTGTTCGAGCCAGTGCTGGCTGTCGGCGATGGCGTCCATGCGCGGTGTGAAGGCGGGCTGAGGTGATGGCGGATTGTCAGGGCCGCACGGCCGGGGACTCCACCACCATGCCGGCGGCGCGGTGTTTGAGGTAGAGCTCCAGTGCCGTGAACTCGTCGCTGCCCAGGGCAAACGGCTCGGCGCGCACGCCGCTCATGCAGTTGCGCAGCCGCCGCTGCAGCGAGCCCATGCCCTGCCACTCCAGCCGGTAGACGGGGTAGCCGGTGGGGTGGGCCTGCGGGATGGGCGCGCCGGCCAGGCGGCGGCCGGCGTGGTCGTCGTGGCACTGCGCGCAGGACAGCCCGAGCTGGCCGAAGCGCTGGCGGTACAGCCGCTCGCCGCGTTCGCGCCAGGGCCGCAGCGCCGGCGTGTCGTCGGCTGCCACCGGCCGGCCGCGCGACTGCAGTGCGACGAAGGCCTCCAGCGCCAGCAGGCCGTCGCTCTCGGGCGCCAGCGCCGGCGCCTTGGCGTGGCGCGTGCGGCACAGGTTGATGCGGCCGGCCAGCGTCACCGGCCGTGCCGAGGCGGCGTCCCAGGCCGGGTGGCGCGCGGCGGCACCGCGCAGCGACGCCGGGGTGTGGCAGCGCGCGCAATCGGCGGCGAAACGCTGCTCGCCTTCGGCCACCCACAGCATGGCCGGGTTCTGCGTGTCGTCGCGCTGCAGCGCCTGGGTCGACGCCGACATGTCGTCGAAGCCCGAGCGCCGAGGTTCGGCGCCGGCACCCGCCAGCAACAGGCCCTGCATCAACAGGCCGGCTGCCGCGGCCGGCAGCAGCCGGCCGGCCCTCATGTCACCGTGAGCGTGGCGGTCTCGCGCTGCGCCAGGTCGCCATCGCCGGCGATGTCGACCGTCAGCGTGCCGCTGCGCGTGGCGCGCAGCGGGAACGCGATGTAGGGGTTGGCGGCGATGGCCGGGAAGAGGTCGGCCGCAAACACGCGTTCGCCCTCGAAGTGCGCGTCGATGCGGCGCACGATGTGGCGCGGCACGGTGCGGCCGTCGGCACCGGGGCGAAAGCCGGTCTCCATCGGGTGCTGCATCAGCAGCCGCACCTCGATGATCGTGCCGGCGCGGGTGCTGGCCGGCAGCCGCATCAGCACGCGGATGTTGGTGGCCACTTCAGCCGCCCTCCAGGCAGGCCGCCAGCGCCACGACGACGTCGACGCGATGGCGCCAGAAGCTGCCGTCGCTCATCGCGGCGATGGCCGTGACCGTCTGCGACTGCGCCATGCGCATGCGCGTGGCCACCTGCGCGAGGCCGCTGGCCGGGCCGAGGTGGAATACCACGACCTCGGGCAACGGGTTGCGCTCGGTGAAGACCGCGATGCGCTGCACGTGGTCGGCAGGACTCATGGGGCTGTCCACCGTCACGGTGATCGGCACGGTGTTGCCGTTCTCGACCACCGCGTCCAGCCCGAGCACGACGCGGCCATCGCGCGCCGGCCGGCCGGCGGTGAAACGCTCGATCGCCGCCAGCGACGCGGCCGTGGGTTCGGCCCGCGCCGGTCGCTGCAGCAGCAGTCCGGCCGCGCCAGCCAGCAGCAGCTGGCGGCGACCGGGGCGGGGGCTGCGCTGGGCAAGCTTCACTTCAGCGTGACCAGAAAAGCCACCACGTCCTCGACCTGCTGCGCGCTCAGCACCGGCTGGCCGCGCCAGGCCGCGCCCACACGCTGTCGATCTGCATCGGGCGCCGCGCGGTGGAAGGCCGGCATCAGGCTGTCGGGGTTGAGATGCCGGGCGTCGGCCACGCGCAGGCGCAACTGTGCCGCGCTCCAGCGGCGGCCGGCGCCGGCCAGATCGGTCGACAGGTTGCCCTGCGCGCGCTCGATGGACGTGCGGTCGAAGGGCCCGCCGTGGCACAGCAGGCACAGCCCGACGGTGCGGTCGACGACGATGGCGCGGCCGGCCACCGCGTCGCCCGGCGTGCCCGTCAGCGGCGCCGGGATGCCGTCGCCGACCACCGCAAAGCTCACGGCGGCGGCAAGGGCAAGGCTGGCCGGCATCACCAGCCCGGGTCAGGCGCGCAGGTTCTGCTGCTTGATCGGCAGCTCGCGGATGCGCTTGCCGGTGGCCGCGAAGATCGCGTTCAGCACCGCCGGCGCGGCCACCGCGATGGTGGGTTCGCCGACGCCGCCCCAGAAGCCGCCCGAGGGCATGACGATGGTCTCGACCTTGGGCATGTCGGCGATGCGCATCGAGGGGTAGGTGTCGAAATTGCGCTGCTCGATGCGGCCGTCCTTGACCGTGCATTCCTCGAACAGCGCCGCCGACAGGCCGTAGACGAAGCTGCCCTCGACCTGGGCCTCGATCTGCTGCGGGTTGACGGCGTGGCCGGGGTCGGTGGCGGCGACGATGCGGTGGATCTTCAGCTTGCCGTCGACGCTGACCGAGACCTCGGCGCAGGCCGCCACGTAGCTGCCGAAGCCGTGCGTCACGCCCAGGCCGCGAAACACCTTCTGGCCGCCCACGTCGGGCGCGGGCGTGCCCCAGCCGGCGCGTTCGGCCGCGGCGTTCAGCACCGCCAGGTGCTTGGGGTGGTGGGCCATGAGCTTGCGGCGCAGCACCAGCGGGTCCTGCTGCGTGGCGTGCGCGATCTCGTCGACGAAACACTCGAGGTAGATCGCGTTCTGGTTCAGGTTGACGCCGCGCCAGAAGCCTGCCGGCACGTGCGGGTTGCGCATCGCGTGGTCGATCAGCAGCGCCGGGAAGTCGTAGCCGATCATGGCTTCGCCGCCGCCCTTGTTCAGGCCCTGGAAGACCACCGGGTCCTTGCCTTCACGGATGGCCTGCGGCGCCACGCTGGCCAGGATGCTCTGGCCGCTGATGCGCATGTGCAGGCCGGTGACGTTGCCCTGCGCGTCCAGCCCCGCCGTCAGCTTGCACTGCGTGATGGGGTGGTAGCGGCCCTGGGTCATGTCCTCTTCGCGCGACCACAGCAGCTTCACCGGCGTGCCCGGCATCTGCTTGGCGATGAGCACGGCCTGGGTGACCCAGTCCTGCACCGCGCCACGGCGGCCGAAACCGCCGCCGAGGTCGATCTTGTAGACCTCGCACTGCGCCGCCGGCAGACCGGCGGCGGCCGCGGCGGCGGCCAGCGAGGCCTCGCCGTTCTGGGTCGGCGTCCAGACCTCGCAGTGCTCGGGTGTCCCCGTCGACGACACCGTGAACTTCGCCGTGGCGTTCATCGGCTCCATCGTGGCGTGGTTCTGGTGCGGGTAGGCGTAGACGGCGGAGACCGTGCGTGCCGCGCCGGCCAGCGCCGCCTTGACGTCACCGTTGCTGTTGCCGACCACGGCCTCGGGCGCGTTCAGGCCGGCCTCGAGCACGGCGTTGAAGTCGGCCTGCTGCACGTTCGCGTTGGGCCCCAGGTCCCATTCGACGGGCAGCGCGTCGAGCGCCTTCTTGGCGTGCCACCAGGTGTCGGCGACCACGGCGACGGCGTTGTCGCCCACGGCCAGCACCTTCTTCACGCCGGGCAGCTTCTCGACCGCGGCGGCGTGGTAGGCCTTGACCTTGCCGCCGAACACCGGGCAGGCCGAGATCGCCGCGTTCAGCAGGCCGGGCATCTTCAGGTCGGCACCGTAGACCTGCCGGCCGTTGGTCTTGCTGACCGTGTCCAGCCGCGCCAGGCGCTTGCCGGCCAGCTTCCAGGTCTTGGGGTCCTTCAGCGGCACGTCGGTGGGCGGCGTGAGCCTGGCGGCGGCCGCGGCCACCTTGCCGTAGGTCGTCTTGCGCTTGCTGGCGGCGTGGCTGATGACGCCGGCGGCGGCGCTGCACTCGGCAGCGGGCACCTTCCAGGCCTCGGCCGCGGCCTGCACCAGCATCATGCGGGCGGCAGCGCCGCCCTTGCGCACGTACTCGTTGCTTTCGCGGATGCCGCGGCTGCCGCCGGTGCTGAAGTTGCCCCACACGCGCTTGCGCGCCAGGCTCTGTCCCGGCGTCGGGTATTCGGTGGTCACGCGGGCCCAGTCGCAGTCCAGCTCTTCGGCCACCAGCTGCGCCAGCCCGGTGAGCGTGCCCTGGCCCATCTCGCTGCGCACGATGCGGATGACCACGCGCTCGTCGGGCTGCACCACGACCCAGGCGTTGACCTCGGGCGCTGCGCCGGCCTCGGCGGCGGCGACCGGGAAGCCGAAGACCAGCGAACCCGCAGCCGCCGTGCTGCCCAGGAACTCGCGGCGGTTCAGCACCGCGCTCACTGGCCAACCCTCCGCGCCGCGCGCTGCGGGATGAGCGCTTGGGAGCGGCCCGGCGCGCTCATGCTTGCCTCCGCGGCACGTGCACGATGTCCAGGCCGGCCGCGGTCTTCATTCCCGCTGCCTCCTTGATGGCGGCGCGCACGCGGTTGAAGGTGCCGCAGCGGCAGATGTTGGTGATCTCCGCGTCGATGTCGGCGTCGGTGGGCTTGGGCTTCTTCTTCAGCAGCGCCGCCGCCGCCATCAGCATGCCGCTCTGGCAGTAGCCGCACTGCGGCACGTCGTTCTTCACCCAGGCCTTCTGCAGCGGATGGTCGCCCGCGGTGCCTTTGGCGCCCCCCGGCAGGTCTGCCGACAGGCCCTCGATGGTGGTGACCTTCTGGCCTGGCCGCACGGCCGACACCGGCATCACGCAGCTGCGCACCGGTGCGCCGTCGATGTGCACCGTGCACGACCCGCACAGCGCCACGCCGCAGCCGTACTTGGTGCCGGTGAGGCCGACCTGCTCGCGCAGCACCCACAGCAGCGGGGTGTCGGGTTCGGCGTCATGGCTATGCACCCTGCCGTTGATGTTCAGGCTCGCCATCAAATGTCTCCTGGGGGTGGGCGGGGCCGATGATGCTGCCTTGCTTCCACCCTTGCGGGGAGTCGGGTTTGCGCCTGTGTCGCGGCCGCGCGGTGCCGCCGTGCGTGCGCTTCAGTGCAGCTTGTCGCGGTCGTTGCGCGGCCGCTTGAAGCCGTCGGGGCGGTAGACGTTGTCCTCGCGGTCGACCTTGGGCGCGCCGCGGGCGCGGTCGATGGCGTCGGCGGCCTCGCGCCTGGCTTGGCGCGCCTGCGCCGGGCCACGCAGGCCCTGGCGCAGCTGCCGCCACAGCGCCCGAGCGCTGACCTGCAGGCGGGCCAGCCGCGCCGGGCCCAGCGCCATGCCCAGCCAGACCAGGCCACACGCCACCAGACCCATCACCGCCAACCACTTGTCGCCCATGCCCGGCAATCTACGCCACCGGCGCCGCGCCGGCTGCGAAAACTGCGCGCCGGCGGCCGTGGCAGCATCGCCGCCCATGGCATCCGGGACCGGCTCTCTCTTCATGCGCGGCGCGCGGCGCGGGCTGGCTGCACTCGGCCTGCTGGCGCTGGGTGGGGCCGGCGGCGTGGGGGCTGCCGTGGCCGCCACCGCCACGGTGGCGCTGCAGGTCGACCTGTCGGCCGAGATCGCTGCCGGCCGATTCGACCCGGCTCGCGACAGCGTCGGCGTGCGCGGCGGCGGTGCGCCGCTGTCCTGGGGGCGCAGCGTGCTGGCCAGTCAAGTGGCGCCCGGCAGCGAAGCGGGCGCGCGCTGGTGGCGCGCCAGCCTGCACTTCGACGCCGTGCCGCCCGAGGGCCGCGAACTGGCCTACAAGTTCAAGATCGAGCGCGCGGGCCGGCCCGACGACGGCTGGGAGCCCGGTGCCAACCACAGCCTGAGGCTGCGCCCCGGCACATCGACGCTGGCGCGCGCCTTCGGCAGCGCCGCCGTGCCTCCGCCGCCCCGGCGCAGCGGGCACATCGAACGCATCGCGCCGCGGCCGTCGGCCTTCGTCGGCGCGCGCGAGGTGCAGGTGTGGCTGCCGCCGGGTTATGCCGCCGAAGGCAAGCGGCGCTACCCGGTGCTCTACCTGCACGACGGCCAGAACGTGTTCGACGCCGCGGCGGCTGGGGCCGAATGGCAGCTCGACGAGACGGCACAGCGCCTCGTCGAGCGCGGCGAGATTGCGCCCTTCATCGCCGTGGCCGTGGCCAGCACCGAAGAGCGGCTGGGCGACTACACGCCGTGGCCGGGTGCGATGAGCCGGGCGGCCGGTGCAGCCGCCGCGGCCAGTGCGCCCGCACGCGTCGGCGGCGGCGCAGTGGCCTATGGCCGCTATCTGGTGCAGGAACTCAAGCCGCTGATCGACGCCCGCTACCGCACCTTGCCGGGCCGCGAGTCGACGGCCGTGGGCGGCTCGTCGCTCGGCGGCCTGGTGTCGCTGTGGCTGCTGCGGGCGCATGGCGAGGCCTTCGGCGCCGCTGCCGTGTTGTCGCCAGCGCTGTGGTGGGCCGGCCACGCCATCGTCGCCGAGATCGCGGCGGCGCCGAAGTCCACGCCGGCCCCTCGCCTGTGGCTCTACGCCGGCACCGACGAGAGCCCGCACATGCTCGACGACATGCGCCGCCTGCGCAGCGCCCTGCAGGCACGCGACTGGGCCGCGGCCTACCGCGAGCAGCCCGGTGCCGGCCACGACGAAGGCGCGTGGGCCGCCAGCGTCGAGCCCATGCTGCGTTTCCTCTACCCGGTCTACCCGGTCTACCCGGCCTATCCGGCCTATCCGGCCTATCCGGCCTATCCGGTCTACCCCGCCCACCCCGTGCCGACACCCGTGACGACACCCGTGACGACACGCGCGCTCGGCCGGAGCGAGGTCCCTGCCGCCACGCTGCGCCGGGCGCGCGCCGTGCACGCCATCGCCGCGGTGCAGACCGAGTACTCACCCTGCACACGCGACCCCAAGATCGCCGTGCTGCAGGCCTGCCGCGAGATCGGCGCCACGAGTCGCGACCACCTGCGCGAGAACCTGGGCGCCGCGGCCGTGGCGCTGCCGGCCGGGCTGGCAGCGCGCATCGACACGCTGTTCAAGCCTGCACGCATCGCCGGCAACCGCTACGGCGCGCAGAGCCAGACCGAGGTCGACACCGAGCAGTTCCCGGCGTAGCGAACGCGGTGCCGGCAGGCGCGCCGGCCGCCTTGCAGGCTACTGCTCGGCGAACGCGCGCTCGATGACGAAGTCGCCCGGCTTGCTGGTGTTGCCTTCCTTGAACTGGCGCGCCTCGAGCATGTGCTTGAGGTCGCGCAGCATCGCCGGGCTGCCGCAGATCATCACGCGGTCGGCCGCGGGGTCCAGCGGCGGCAGGCCCAGGTCGCTGAAGATCTTGCCGCTCTCGATCAGCTCGGTCATGCGCCCCATGTTGCGGTAGGTCTCGCGCGTGACGGTGGGGTAGTAGCGCAGCTTGCTCGTCACCAGTTCGCCCAGGAACTCGTGGCTGGGCAGGTGCTCGACCAGCATGTCGTGGTAGGCCAGCTCGTCCTTCACGCGCACGCCGTGCACCAGCACCACCTGCTCGAACTTCTCGTAGGTCTCGGGGTCGCGCACGATGCTCATGAACGGCGCCAGCCCGGTGCCGGTGCCCAGCAGGTACAGGCGCTTGCCGGGCAGCAGGTAGTCGATGAGCAGCGTGCCGGTGGGCTTCTTGCCGACGATGATGGTGTCGCCCACCTTCAGGTGCTGCAGCCGGCTCGTCAGCGGGCCCTCGGGCACCTTGATGCTGAGGAACTCGAGGTGGTCTTCGTAGTTGGCGCTGACGATGCTGTAGGCGCGCAGCAGCGGCTTGCCGTCGACACGCAGGCCGATCAGCGTGAAGTGGCCGTTCGAGAAACGCAGCGCCGGGTCGCGCGTGGTCGTGAAGCTGAACAGGCGGTCGGTCCAGTGGTGAACGCTCAGCACGCGTTCTTCGAGATAGGCACTCATGGCGGGGGCAGGGATGCAACGTCGAAAGGCGCAAGTGTAAGGACGCGGCTCAGGGTTTTTGCTGACGCCGGCCAAGCCCACGTTGGCGTCTCGTGAAGGCCGTGCCCGTCACGCTGCCTGCGGCGGCGACACCATGCGACAGAATCCGCGGCCCGTTGCCGATCGAACCGAGATGCCCATCGTGAACAGCCCCGACACCGACCTTGCCGCCTGGGTGGGCCGCAGCGAGACCGTGCACGACATCATCGGCCCCACGCCGGTGGCGGCGCTCACGGCCACGCTGGATCACCCCGCCGCCGCGGTGCCCGCCGGCCTGCCGCTGCCGCCGCTGTGGCACTGGTTGTACTTCCTGCCGCTGCACCGGCAAAGCGAGATCGGCCCCGACGGCCATGCCCAGCGCGGCGGCTTCCTGCCGCCGGTGCCGCTGCCGCGGCGCATGTGGGCGGGCGGCCAGTTCGAGTTCCACGCCCCGGTGCGCGTGGGCGATGCGGTGGCGCGCCGGAGCACCATAGCCGACGTGACGCAGAAGGCTGGCCGCAGCGGCAAGCTGGTGTTCGTGAAGGTGAGACACGAGCTGTTCTGCAAGGGCGCCGAGCAGCCCGCGTTGACCGAGTTCCACGACATCGTCTACCGCGAGGCGAAGCAGCCCGGCGACGTCGACCCGCCGCCTGTGGCCGCGCCGGGGCTGGCCGTAGAGGAGGTTTCCGGCACCGCGTCTCCCGGTCCGGAAACGCGCCCCCTTGGGGGGCAGCGACCGCAGGGAGCGTGGGGGCGCACGATCGTGCCCGACGACGTGCTGCTGTTCCGCTACAGCGCGCTGACCTTCAACGGCCACCGCATCCACTACGACCGCCGCTACGTCACTCAGGTGGAGGGTTATCCGGGTCTCGTCGTGCACGGCCCGCTGATCGCCACGCTGCTGATGGACCTGCTGCGCCGCCATGCCCCCGAGGCCGAGGTGGCAAGCTTCCGCTTCAAGGCCGTGCGGCCGACCTTTGACCTGCACCCCTTCCGCGTCAACGGCCGACGTGACGGCAGCACCGTCAAGCTCTGGGCCGAGGACCACGAAGGCTGGCTGACGATGGACGCCGTGGCCACGCTGAAGGCATGACATGCAGCCGCTGAAGGGCCTCGCCGTCGTCAACTTCGAACACGCGTTCGCGGCGCCGTTCGCCACGCGCCGGCACACCGATGCCATCCTCGCCGAGCTGGGCGTGGACGCGGCCGGCATCGCCACGCTGCGCGCCGCCGAGGCGATCTGATGGCCAAGGTCGAAGCCCGCTTGCCGCGCAGCTACCTCTTCGTGCCGGGCGACCGGCCCGAGCGTTTTGCCAAGGCGCTGGCCAGCGGTGCCGATGCGGTGGTGATAGACCTCGAAGACGCCGTCGTCGCCGCGGCCAAGAGCCCGGCGCGCATGATCGTGGCGCAGTGGCTGGCCGCCGCGCCCGAGCGCGATCGTGTGCTGGTGCGCATCAACGACGAGAGCACGCCCTGGTTCGCGGCCGACGTGGCCATGCTGGCGGCCAGCGGCGCGGCGGCGGTGATGCTGCCCAAGGCCGAGGCCGCGCTGCCGCTGGCCGACCTGCGCGACGCCTGCCCCGGCATCACGCTGCTGCCGCTGGTGGAGACGGCGCGTGGCATGCTGGTGGCCGGTGAACTGGCTGCGGCCACCGGGGTGCAGCGCCTGGTCTTCGGCACCATCGATTACGCGCTCGACCTCGACCTGGGCGACGCCCTCGGCCAGCCCCACCCGGCGCTCGACCACGCCGCGGCCCACCTGGCGCTGGTGTCGCGTGCCGCGGGCATAGCGTCGCCGGTGGCCGGCGTCACCGCGGCCATCGGCGACGAGGTGCAACTGCTGGCCGACCTGGCACGGGCGCGGCTGCACGGCTTCGGCGCCAAGCTGTGCATCCACCCGCTGCAGGTGGCCACCGTGCACGACGCGCTGGCCCCCGGCGCGGCCGAGCTTGAATGGGCCGTGCGCGTGCTGCAGGCCGCGGCCGCGGCGCAGGCCGCCGGGCAGGGCGCCGTGCAGCTGGACGGCCGCATGATCGACAAACCCGTGATCGAACGTGCGCGCCGCACGGTCGGGCGCGCGGGCTGATCAGATCGCCAGCTCAAGACCGAGCAGACAGCCCATGGCTTCAACGATCATCGGTTGCGCCATCTCTTCCAGGGCCTCTTCGGCGGCGACGCGATGCGCGAGGTCTGGGGCGACGAGAGCCGCACCGCCAAGTACATCGACGTCGAGCGCGCGCTGGCCAGGGTGCGGGCGCGGCTGGGCTTGATCCCGCAGGAGGCGGCCGACGAGATCGTCAGCCACTGCGAGCTCTCGCAGATCGACATGGTGCGGCTGCGCCAGCAGACCGAGCGCATCGGCGACCCCATCCTGGGCCTGGTGACGCAGATCAACCAGCTTTGCCGCGACAAGCGGGGCGAGTACGTGCACCGGGGCGCGACCACGCAGGACATCACCGACACCGCCACGGTGCTGCAGATCCGCGAGGCGCTCGTGCGCGTCGATGACGAACCCGCGGCCATCGCCAAGGCCCTGGCGAGGCTGGCCAAGGATCATCGCCTCACGCCGGTGATCGCCTGGTACACCCTCCGCGACAACACTGCCGAAGGGGGCGCGGTGCTGGGGCTGATCGGCGGCACGCTGGGCAAGCTCAGCATGGACGTCAAGCTGATGATGCAGACCGAGGTGGCCGAGGTCTTCGAGCCCTGCCACCACGGCCGCGGCAGCAGCAGCACCATGCCGCCGAAGCGCAACCCGATCAGCAGTGCCTGCATCCACGGCGCCATCAGCGTGCTGCGCCAGCATGCCGCGGCGCTGATGGACGCCATGGTGGCCGACCACGAGCGCAGCACCGGCCCGGCCAACTACCTGGGGCAGAGCGGGCTGATGGTCGACCGCGTGCTGGCGCAAATGGCAACGTGAAGGTAGGCTTCGACATCGAAGTCGGCGGCGCATCCCGCGCAACGCGGTTGCCCCATGTCGCAGTGCTGGGCGGCCAGGTGGCAGCCGGCGGCCCGATGCCGGCCACAGGGCCGCGGCATGGCACGCAACGTGGCATGCTCTTCAACGGCCTGCACCGCAGGCGCCCTGCCACCCCGAACGCATGACCGTCGACCAGCCCCAACTCACCCCCCTGCCCAACGGCCTGCGCATCGTCACGCTGGCCATGCCCTGGCGCCAGACCGTCAGCTTGAGCGTCTTCGTGCGCACCGGCAGCCAGCATGAGAGCCGGCGCCTCAACGGCATCAGCCACGTCGTCGAGCACATGGCCTTCAAGGGCACGGCCACGCGCGACTGCCAGCGCATCAACCTCGACGCCGAGCGCCTGGGCGCCGAGGTCAACGCCCACACCGACAAGGACCACACCGCCTTCCACATCGAGGGCCTGGCGCGCGACCTCGGCGTCTTCGTGACCATGCTGGCCGACATCGTGCTCAACAGCACCTTCCCGGCCGACGAGCTGGAGCGCGAGCGCCAGGTCATCCTGCACGAGTTCACCGAGTTCGAGGAAGACCCCTCGGCGATGGCCTTCCAGCTCTTTGACCGCGCCTGCTACGGCATGCACTCGGCCGGCCAGCCGGTGATAGGCAACCGCGCCAACCTCAAGCGCTTCACGCGCGAGGAGTTGCTGGCCTATGTGGCGCAGCAGTACAGCGCCGGCAAGGTCGTGGTCGCGGCGGCGGGCGACTTCGACCGCTGCGCCTTCTTGCGTGACGTCGAGGCCGCATTCGGCGCCATGCCACCGGGCGCCGACGAGCCCGTGCCCGAGCCTGCCTGGCTGGGCGGGCTCAAGCTGCGGCGCATGGCCGGCAGTGCGCAATGCCACGCCGTGCTGGGTTTTGCCGCACCGCCGCTGCGCGAT
This sequence comes from Leptothrix sp. (in: b-proteobacteria), assembly GCA_013822265.1. Classification (GTDB taxonomy): domain Bacteria; phylum Pseudomonadota; class Gammaproteobacteria; order Burkholderiales; family Burkholderiaceae_C; genus Rubrivivax. Next base: position 530 of record PNKD01000069.1, on the reverse strand, counting down.
GACGCCCACCTGGCCTGGGTGATGGCGGCGGCGCTGTTCGGCGAGGGCATGAGCTCGCCGCTGCTCGACCAGATCCGCGAGCGCCGCGGCTTGGCCTACTACGCCGCCTGTTCGGCCGACGTGCTGCCGCTCACCGGGCAGTTCGTGATCGAGGCCGCCACCGCGCCCGAACATGCCGAAGCCTTCTTCGTCGAGGTGCGCCGGCTGCTGCTCGAGCATGCCGAGGGGGTCGACGCCGTCGGCTTCGAGCGCGCGCGCAACCAGCTCACGGTGCGCGCGCTGCGTGCGCTCGAGCAGCCCTCGCGGCGGCTCGAGGCCGCAGTGCAGGACGTCTACACCTTTGGCGCGCCGCGCGACGCCGCGGCCGCGCTGGCGCGGCTGCAGGCCGTCACGCCCGCGCAGGTGCAGGCCGTGTTCCGGCAGATGCTGGCCAGCCCGGCGGCGCTGGCGCTGGCCGGCAGCGTGCCGGCGCGGGCGCGCACGCGCGCTGCCCAGCTGTTTGCGCCGGCAGCGCTGAGCGAGCCGGACTG
>PNKD01000068.1 GCA_013822265.1 Leptothrix sp. (in: b-proteobacteria) | reverse complement strand
ACGCGAGCCGCGCACGCCGACGCAGGTGCCGATGGGGTCGACACGGCGGTCGTGCGAGACGACGGCGATCTTGGCGCGGCTGCCGGGGTCACGGGCGCAGCTCTTGATCTCGAGCAGGCCCTGCTCGATCTCGGGCACCTCTTGCGCGAAGAGCTCGATCATGAAACCCGGCGCGCTGCGCGACAGCATGATCTGCGGGCCACGCTGCGTGGCGTCGATGCCCATCAGGAAGGCGCGCACGCGGTCACCGCTGCGCAGGTTCTCCTTGGGGATCATCTCGCTGCGCTTCAGGCGGCCTTCGACGCGGCCGCTCTCGACGATGATGTCGCCCTTGTCCAGGCGCTTGACGGTGCCGACGAAGATCTTCTCGCCGCGGGCCAGAAAGTCGTTGAGCAGCTGCTCGCGCTCGGCATCGCGAATCTTCTGCAGGATGACCTGCTTGGCCGCCTGCGCGCCGATGCGACCTATCGTCAGCGACTCGATGGCCTCTTCGATGTAGTCGCCTTCCTCGATGTCGGGGATGCGATCCAGCGCCTCGGAGAGCAGCTCCTCGGCGTCGGGGTTCTGCAGGCCGGCGCTGTCGGGCACCACCAGCCAGCGGCGGAAGGTCTCGTATTCGCCGGTCTCGCGGTCGACGGCGACGCGGATGTCGACCTCGCCGCCATTGAGCTTCTTGGTGGCCGAGGCGAGTGCCGCTTCGACCGCGCCGAAGACGACGTCGCGATCGACGGTCTTCTCGCGCGAGATGGCATCCACCAGCATCAACATTTCGCGGTTCATCTTCCCCTAACCTCCATCGCTACCCGATGCGGCCGCCTGGTCGGGCGCCGCTTCGGCTGGGCCGCCTTGCGCCGAATCACTCCGGCTCTGGCGACCCTTGAAATCGACCATGGGCACGAGACGGGCCTCGCGCACCTCTTCGAGCTTGAAACCGAGCACCTGCTCGGTCTTGCCATCCATGAACACCAGGCTCCAGGCGCCGGAAGCGTCGGCCTGGGCATCGGGTGCCGCAGGCGCCGCCTTGGCCTCGACCGGCGTGAGCACACCCTGCCAGCTCCTGCGGCCCTGGAACGGCGCCTTCAGCAGCACCTGTACGGCCTGGCCCGCAAAACGCCGATAGTCGGCCTCGGTGTGCAGCGGGCGGTCCAGACCGGGCGACGAGACCTCGAGCCGGCTGTATTCGAGGCCCTCGACCTCGAGCGCGTACTGCAACTGGCGCGTCACCTGCTCGCAGTCGTCGACGGTGATGAATTCACCCGGCACGCTGTAGCTGCGACCGGGCATGCGGTCGATGAACACGCGCAGCAGGCCGCGCTGGGCGCGCTCGACGTCCACCAGCTCGAAGCCCAGGCCGCCCACGGTGGCCGCGATGGCCTCGCGCCAGCCCACACGCACACCAACGGGCACCGGGCGCGGCGTGGCCGGGCGACGGCCAACCGTGGCCGACCCGCCCGCGCCGGTGGCGCTGCGTGCGTTGCGTGTGGTGCGCGGGGCCGCGGACTTGCCGCCTGCCCTGACGTGGTTGCTGCTCAAACTCGACTGTCCGATATGACTGCTCTGCCCATGCCGCCGGGCGAGCCGCCTGGATCGGACCCGTTCTGCGCGCCCACCTGGAAGCAAACAGCCACCAGCCAGCGCTCGGAAAAGTCGATCAAGCAAAAAAAATGGGCTGGAAGATCCGCCCATGCAGCTTTACCCGGAAAAACGGCATTATAGCCCGCCAGTTCTTGGCCCTGCAAGTTCTATGCTGCAGCGCAACGCAAGTGCGCGACGCTGGGCGCGGCGCCTGCCGCAGCCGGCACCCGCCAAGGCCCGCGTGCCAGAATCGCGCCCGTTCAAGACAGGCCACGACGCACGGAGACTTTCATGGGCTTTCTCGCCGGCAAGCGCTTTCTCATCACCGGGGTGCTGTCCAACCGTTCCATCGCCTACGGCATCGCGCGGGCCTGCCATGCGCAGGGGGCCGAACTGGCCTTCAGCTATGTCGGCGAGCGCTTCAAGGACCGCATCACCGATTTCGCCAAGGACTTCGGCTCCGACCTGATCTTCGACTGCGACGTCGCCGACGACGCGCAGATTGCCGCCACGTTCGAGGGCCTGGGCGCCGCCTGGGGCCAGTTCGACGGCTTCGTGCACAGCATCGGCTTCGCGCCGCGCGAGGCCATCGCGGGCGACTTTCTGGACGGCCTGACGCGCGAGAACTTCCGCATCGCACTCGACATCTCGGCCTACAGCTTCCCGGCCATGGCCAAGGCTGCGCTGCCCTACCTGAAGCCTAACAGTGCGCTGCTGACCCTGAGCTACCTGGGCGCGCTGCGCGTGGTGCCCAACTACAACACCATGGGCCTGGCCAAGGCCAGCCTGGAGGCCAGTGTGCGCTACCTGGCGGCCAGCCTGGGCCGCAAGGGCGTGCGCGTCAACGGCATCTCGGCCGGGCCGATCAAGACGCTGGCGGCCAGCGGCATCAAGGACTTCGGCAAGCTGCTGGGCATGGTGGCGGCCGCCTCGCCGCTGGGCCGCAACATCACCATCGACGATGTCGGCAACGTCGCGGCCTTCCTGATGTCGGACCTGGCCGGCGGCGTCACGGCCGAGATCACCTACGTCGACGGCGGCTTCAGCCAGGCCACGGTGGCGCCCGCCGACGATTGAGCCGGCGGCTCGCGGGCCGCCCGGCCCGTAGCCATCAATCGCGTGATCAGCCGCGCAGTCAGTCGCGCACGCAGTCCACGTAGTAGCGGCGCTGGGCGCCCTCGGTGTCGTCCTCGACGAGGCCGTGCACATCGGTGTCGAAGCCCGGGAACGCGGCGTTGAACTCGCGCGTGAAGCGCAGGTAGTCGACGATCTTGCGATTGAAGCGCTCGCCCGGGATCAGCAGCGGGATGCCCGGCGGATAAGGCGTGAGCAGGCTGGTGGTGATGCGGCCTTCGAGTTCGTCGATGGCCACGCGCTCGGTCTTGCGGTGCGCGATGTAGGCGAAGGCGTCGCTGGGCTTCATCGCCGGCTGGATGTCCGACAGGTACATCTCGGTCGTCAGGCGCGCCATGTCGCCCTTGGCGTACATCTGATGGATTTCCTGGCACAGGTCGCGCAGGCCCATGCGTTCGTAGCGCGGGTGAGCCTGGCAGAACTCGGGCAGGATGCGCCACATCGGCGCGTTCTTGTCGTGGTCGTCCTTGAACTGCTGCAGCGCCGTCAGCAGCGTGTTCCAGCGGCCCTTGGTGATGCCGATGGTGAACATGATGAAAAACGAGTACAGGCCCGTCTTTTCGACCACCACGCCGTGCTCGGCCAGGAACTTGGTGACGATGGACGCCGGGATGCCGGTCTCGGAGAACTGCCCCGACATGCCCAGCCCGGGCGTGATGATGGTGCACTTGATGGGGTCGAGCAGGTTGAAGCCGTCGGCCAGGTCGCCGAAACCGTGCCAGGCCTCGCCGGCCTTCAGCACCCAGTCGCTGCTGCGGCCAATGCCCTCGGCGGCCAGCGCGTCGGGGCCCCAGACGGTGAACCACCAGTCCTTCTCGCCGAACTCCTGATCGACCTTGCGCATGGCACGGCGGAAGTCGAGCGACTCGAGGATGCTTTCTTCCACCAGCGAAGGCCCGCCCGGCGCTTCCATCATCGCCGCGGCCACGTCGCAGCTGGCGATGATGGCGTACTGCGGGCTGGTGCTGGTGTGCATCAGGTAGGCCTCGTTGAAGAGGTGGCGGTCGAGCTTGCGCTCCTGGGCATCCTGCACCAGCACCTGCGAGGCCTGGCTGATGCCGGCCAGCAGCTTGTGCGTGCTCTGCGTCGCGAACACCAGCTGGTCCTTCGGCCGCGGGCGCTTCTTGCCCATGGCATGGAAGCTGCCGTAGAAGGCGTGGAAGGCGGCGTGCGGCAGCCAGGCCTCGTCGAAGTGCAGCGCGTCGACGTAACCGTCGAGCGCATGCTTGATGGTCTCGGTGTTGTAGAGCACGCCGTCGTAGGTGCTCTGCGTCAGCGTCAGGATGCGCGGCTTGACGGCGGCCGGGTCGACGCCGGCCAGCAGCGGGTTGGCAGCGATCTTGGCGCGGATCGCCTCGGGCGAGAACTCGCTTTCGGGGATGGGGCCGATGATGCCGTAGTGGTTGCGCGTGGGCGGCAGGAACACCGGCACCGCGCCCGTCATGATGATGCTGTGCAGGATGCTCTTGTGGCAGTTGCGGTCGACCACCACCACGTCGCCCGGCGCCACCGTGTGGTGCCAGACCATCTTGTTGCTCGTGCTCGTTCCATTCGTGACGAAGAAACAGTGGTCGGCGTTGAAGATGCGCGCCGCGTTGCGCTCGCTCTGCAGCACGGGGCCGGTGTGGTCGAGCAGCTGGCCGAGTTCCTCGACCGCGTTGCAGACGTCGGCGCGCAGCATGTTCTCGCCGAAGAACTGGTGGAACATCTGGCCCACCGGGCTCTTCAGGAAGGCCACGCCGCCGCTGTGGCCCGGGCAATGCCATGAATAGCTGCCGTCCTGCGCGTAGGCCATCAGCGCCTTGAAGAACGGCGGCGCCAGGCCGTCGAGGTAGCTCTTGGCCTCGCGGATGATGTGCCGGGCCACGAACTCGGGCGTGTCCTCGAACATGTGGATGAAGCCGTGCAGCTCGCGCAGCACATCGTTCGGAATGTGCTGGCTGGTGCGCGTTTCGCCGTAGATGTAGATCGGGATCTCGGCGTTCTTGAAGCGGATCTGCTCGATGAACTTGCGCAGCTCGAGCACCGCGGGGTCGAGGTCGGGGCCGCCCGCGAACTCGTTGTCGTCGATGCTCAGGATGAAGGCGCTGGCCCGGCTTTGCTGCTGCGCGAACTGCGCGAGGTCGCCGTAGCTGGTGGCGCCCAGCACCTCGAAGCCTTCCTTTTCGATGGCCGAGGCGAGAGCGCGGATGCCGAAGCCCGAAGTGTTCTCGGAGCGAAAGTCTTCGTCGATGATGACGATGGGGAAGCGGAAGCGGAGCATGGGCGCGGCCTTCTGGAGAACGGGCAAAGCTGAAAAGGCCAAGTGTAGGCGCGCACCTTGACGCCGCCCCGGGTGGCTACACTGCCGGTGGACCCGTCAACCACTGGAGCAAGGCTTGGATCTCGATGCATCGACCCTGTGGTGGCTGGCCGTCGGCGGCCTGGTGGCGGTGGAGCTCGCCACCGGCACCTTCTACCTGCTGATGCTGGCCATGGGCGCGGCGGCCGGCGCCCTGGCCGCGCACGCCGGCCTCGGCAGCGTGGCGCAGCTCGCTGCGGCCTCGGTGGTCGGCGGCGGCGCCGTCGTGCTGTGGCACCTGACACGGCGCCTGCGGCCGACCAGCGCACCCGCCGATCGCAACCGCGACGTCAACATCGACATCGGCCAGCGCGTGCACGTGCCGGGGTGGGACAGCGCAGGCACGGCCCGCGTGCCCTACCGCGGCGCGGCATGGGCCGTACGTTACGCGGGCGAAGGCCAGCCCGCGCCGGGCGAGCACGTCATCGTGGCGCTCGACGGCAACGAATTGCGCGTCGCCCCGGCCGCCAGGCCCTGAACGAAATCGAAGAAAGAGCCCCCATGGAAATCGCCATCGTCCTTGCCGTCATCGCCGTCATCTTCATCGCACGCTCGCTGAAGATCGTGCCGCAGCAAAACGCCTGGGTCGTCGAGCGCCTGGGCAAGTTCGACCGCACGCTGACGCCCGGCCTCAGCCTGCTCGTGCCCTTCGTCGACCGCGTGGCCTACAAACACTCGCTGAAGGAGGTGCCGCTGGACGTGCCCAGCCAGGTCTGCATCACCAAGGACAACACCCAGTTGCAGGTCGACGGCATCCTGTACTTCCAGATCACCGACCCCATGCGCGCCAGCTACGGCAGCAGCGACTACATCATCGCCATCACGCAGCTGGCGCAGACCACGCTGCGCAGCGTGATCGGCAAGATGGAACTCGACAAGACCTTCGAGGAGCGCGACCTCATCAACGCCGCGGTGGTGAACGCGCTGGACGAGGCGGCGCTGAACTGGGGCGTGAAGGTGCTGCGCTACGAGATCAAGGACCTGACGCCGCCGGCGGCCATCCTGCACGCCATGCAGGCGCAGATCACCGCAGAGCGCGAGAAGCGCGCGCTGATCGCCGCTTCGGAAGGCCGTCGCCAGGAGCAGATCAACATCGCCACCGGCGAGCGCGAGGCCTTCATCGCCCGCAGCGAGGGCGAGAAGCAGGCCGAGATCAACAAGGCCGCCGGCGAGGCCGCGGCCATCATCGCGGTGGCCGACGCCACGTCGGACGCCATCCGCAAGATCGCCGCGGCGATCCAGGCGCCCGGCGGCGAGCAGGCCGTGCAGCTCAAGGTGGCCGAGAAGGCCGTCGATGCCTACGGGCAGTTGGCCAAGGCCAACAACACCATGATCGTGCCGGGCAACATGACCGAGGTTTCGGCGCTGATCGGCACCGCGATGACGCTCATGGGCAAGGCCGGCAAGTCGGCGTGAACACGGTGCGTCAAGGCGCCGCGACCCGGATCCGGTGCAGCGAACCCAACCGTCACCGATGAAACGCGAAGACGCCCTCAACGTGCTCGGCACCGCCCTGGTGCCCTGCAGCTACGACCCACTGACCGGCTGGTACCGCGACGGCTGCTGCCACACCGACGCCCAAGACGCTGGCAGCCACGTCGTGTGCGTCAAGATGACGGTGGCGTTCCTGAACTTCCAGATGGAGCGCGGCAACGACCTCATCACGCCGCGCCCCGAGCACCGCTTCAAGGGCCTGAAGCCCGGCGACCGGTGGTGCGTCTGCGCACTGCGCTGGCGCGAGGCCTACGAACACGGATGCGCACCGCCGGTGGTGCTGGAGAGCACACACGCCAAGGCGCTGGAGTACGTGGTGATGGAGTGGCTGCGCGCCCACGCCGTGAGCCCCGCAGCCCAAGGCTAGAATCTGCGCCCACCGGTGCCCGGCCCAAGGCAGGCGCACCGGCTTCGGAAGGGTGGATGAGCGGTTTAAGTCGCATGCCTGGAAAGCATGTGAGGGTTAACAGCCCTCCGCGGGTTCGAATCCCGCCCCTTCCGCCAAGCGGACCCCACCTGACGTCGACTCGCCGGCTGCTGCTGCCTACAGCAGCAAGATCTTCGCTTCAGGCCATTCAGCGCACCGCTGGCACGACATCGCCGTAGAGCCGCAGGTAGTCGCGCGCCGGCCCGGCCCATGACAGACCCTGGGCCATGGCCGTGGCCTGCATGGCACGCCAGGCCGCGGCGTCGGCACGCAGCGCCACCGCGCGGCGCACGCAGACGGCAAACGCGGCCGGCGTGGCCGCATCGAAGCTGAACCCCGTGGCGCGGCCCTGCGCCAGCGCTTCGGGCGTGGCGTCGGTCACCGTGTCGGCCAGGCCGCCCACCCGGCGCACCAGCGGCAGCGTGCCGTAACGCAGCCCGTAGAGCTGCGTCAGGCCGCAGGGTTCGAAACGCGAGGGCACGGCGATGACGTCGGCACCCGCGACGAGGCGGTGGGCGCGCGCCTCGTCGTAGCCGATGTAGACGTGCACGCGACCGGGGTGTGCCTGCTGCGCCATGCGAAAGGCCGCCTCCAGCGCCGGCTCGCCCGTGCCCTGCACGGCGAATTGCACACCGGCGGCCACCAGGTCCTGCAAGGCCGCCAGGATGAGGTCCAGGCCCTTCTGCGACGTCAGCCGGCTGACCACGGTGAGCAGCGTCGCCTGCTCGTCGACATCGAGCTTCAGCTCGGCCTGCAGAGCACGACGGCACGCCGCCTTGCCCTGCAGGCGCTCGGCGTCGTAGCAGGCGGCGATGGCCGGGTCGGTGGCCGGGTTCCACAGCTCGGTGTCGATGCCGTTGAGGATGCCCGAGACATCGGCGCCGCGGCCCCGCACGACGCCGTCCAGCCCGCAGCCGAATTCGTGCGTGGCGATCTCGTGCGCGTAGTTCGGGCTCACGGTGGTCACGCGGTCGGCGAACTTCAGGCCGGCCTTCATGAAGCTGAGCTGGCCGTGGAACTCGAGCCCGGCGGGCGACATCAGGCGCGAGGCCAGCCCGAGCATCGGCCAGTCGCGGGCCGGAAACAGACCCTGGAAGGCCAGGTTGTGCACCGTGAAGACCGACGCCGCCAGCGTGGCAGTGTGCTCGGCCATGTAGGCGCAGGCCATGGCGGCGTGCCAGTCGTGCGCGTGCACGATGTCGGGAATCCACTCCGGGTCGGCGTCCTGGCCCGCGAGATGGGCGGCCACCCAGCCCAGCAGCGCAAAACGCTGCAGGTTGTCGGGCCACTCCTCGCCGCGGCTGTCCTGGTAGGGGCCGCCGCCACGGCGGTAGAGGTAGGGCGCCTCGACGACATAGACCGGCAACCCGGTGCCAGGCATGCGTGCCAGCAGCAGGCGCACGCGCAGTGCACCGAAACAGGCGCCGATCTCGATCACGGTGCGAGCACCCTGCACCGCGTCCATCACGGCGGGAAAGCCCGGCAGCAGCAGGCGCACGTCGGCACCTTGCTTGGCCTGCGCTGCCGGCAGCGCGGCCACCACGTCGGCCAGACCGCCGGTCTTTATCAAGGGGTAGACCTCGGCGGCCACATGCAACACCTTCATCGACGAGAGTTCTCCGGGTCTTGCGCTGGCGATGGGGAAACGGGGCGGGGGCAGCCGACGGGATGGCGCTTCACAGCTTGCGCAACATGTCGCGCGTGACGAGCGTGATGCCCGAATCGGTGCGGTAAAAGCGCTCGGCATCGGCGGCGGCGTCTTCGCCGATGACCATGTTGTCGGGTATCTCGCAGTCGCGGTCGATCACCACCCGCGTCAACCGCGCCTTGCGCCCCACCTGCACGCCGGGCAGCAGCACGCTCCAGTTCACCGACGAGTGCGAATGCACGCGCACCTGAGAGAACAGCACCGATCGGAACACGGCGCCGCTGACGATGCAGCCGCCCGAGACCAGCGATTCGATGGCCATGCCGCGACGGTCTTCCTGGTTGTGCACGAACTTGGCCGGCGGCAGTTGCGGCTGGTAGGTCCAGATCGGCCAGTTGGTGTCGTAGAGGTTCAACTGCGGGTCGGTGGCCGTGAGGTCGATGTTGGCGTCCCAGTACGCATCGATCGTGCCCACGTCGCGCCAGTACGGCGGCAGCCCCGGCCTGCCGCCGACGCAGCTGAACTCGAAGGGGTGCGCCGCCGCCACGCCGGCCTTCACCATCTTCGGGATGATGTCCTTGCCGAAGTCGTGACTCGAGTTCGAATCCTTCATGTCCTTCTCGAGTTCGCGGTACAGGTAGCGGGCGTTGAAGATGTAGATGCCCATGCTGGCCAGCACCCGGCCGGGCTTGCCCGGGATGGTGGGCGGCTCGGGCGGCTTTTCGACCCAGTCGACGATCAGGCGGTTGGCATCGACGGCCATCACGCCGAAGGCCTTGGCCTCCTCGACGTCGACCTCGATGCTGCCCACCGTGCACTCGCGCCCCATGGCCACGTGGTCGGCCAGCATCAGCGCATAGTTTTGTTTGTAGATGTGGTCGCCGGCCAGCACGACGACGTAGTCGGCACGGTAGGCCGCCAGGATGTCCTGGTTCTGGTAGACGGCATCGGCAGTGCCGCGGTACCAGCTCTCTTCGTCGACCCGCTGCTGCGCCGGCAGCAGGTCGACGAACTCGTTCATCTCGCTCTTCAGGAAAGCCCAGCCACGCTGCAGGTGGCGCAGCAGGCTGTGGCTCTTGTACTGCGTGATGACGCCGATGCGCCGGATGCCGCTGTTCATGCAGTTCGACAGCGCGAAATCGACGATGCGGAACTTGCCTCCGAAGTACACCGCGGGCTTGGCGCGGGTGTCGGTCAGGTTCTTCAGTCGGCTGCCCCGGCCGCCCGCCAGCACCAGGGCCACTGCGCGCCGCGGAAGGTCGAGGCCCTGGGCCACATCGATCGGGTTCATGTCGGTCCTTGTCAGTGTTTAAGCAACAAAATTACATGAAGGCAGTGCGCTGGCTTGCCATGCAAAGAACAAAATGACGGACAACTTTTGCGAGAATCAACTTCAAATTAAACAGGCAACCAATTGATTGATGATGAACATCAACGAGACTTGACAAACTTCATGCCGCCGTCTAGCCACCTTCGAGGTGAGTGCCTGTAGTCAAACTACAGCTCCTTCGCGCCAGCGCGGATTGACGCTGAAGCTCGCGTTCATAGACACTGCACGCCTCTTGCATCACTGCATATCTTGCCCCCTGCCGGGCCTGCCGGAGTCTTTCCCGATGTCGAATGCCGCCCTCCCCGATCCTGCCATCGATGCCGCCGTGCCCGCGCCTACGGCGGGCGCGGTCGAAAAGCACCTGCTCGCCACCATCGGTGTCCACCCCGCAGAGGCCAGCCAGACCGAGATCATGCACGCCGTGGCACAGGTCGCGCGCGAGCAACTGTCGCAGCGCTGGGTGGCCTGCGACAGCGCCGATCGTGACGCGCGCGCGCGGCGCGTCTACTACCTTTCGATGGAGTTCTTGATCGGGCGCACGCTGACCAATGCGCTCGACGCGCTCGAGCTGAAGGCCGAGATGACCCAGGCGGCCCGCGCGCATGCCAATTCCCTCGAGGACCTGGCCGCCACGGAACCCGACGCGGCCCTTGGCAACGGCGGCCTGGGCCGTCTGGCGGCGTGTTTCCTCGACAGCATGGCCACCTTGGAACTGCCCAGCTTCGGCTACGGCATCCGCTACGAGTTCGGCATGTTCAAGCAGGGCATCGTCGAGGGCCGGCAGGTCGAGGCCCCCGACCCCTGGGTCGATGACGGCACGCCGTGGGAGTTTCCGCGCTTCGGCGTGCACTACCCGGTGCGCTTCGGCGGTTGGGTCGAGCCGGCGGCCGATCCGTCCTCGGCGCCTGTCTGGCGCCACGCCGGCGAGGTCAACGCCAAAGCCTACGACATGGTGATCCCCGGCCACGCTACCGAGCGCGTGAGCACGCTGCGCCTGTGGAAGGCCGCGGCACCGGCGCAGATCGACCTGCATGCCTTCAACACCGGCGACTACGCGCGCGCCGCCGAGATCAAGAACCAGTACGAGAACATCAGCTGGGTGCTCTACCCCAACGACAGCACGCCCGCCGGGCGCGAGCTGCGGCTGCGCCAGGAGTACTTCTTCACCAGCGCCAGCATCCAGGACATCCTGGCGCGCCACCTGGCCGAGCACGGCCGGCTCACCAACCTGGCCGACCGCGTCGCCATCCACCTCAACGACACCCACCCGGCCATCGGCGTGGCCGAGTTGATGCGCCTGCTGGTCGACGAACACGGCTTCGGCTGGGTGACGGCCTGGGCCGTGACGAAGAAGGTCTTCAGCTACACCAACCACACGCTGATGCCCGAGGCGCTGGAGACCTGGCCGGTGGCGCTGATGCAGCACGTGCTGCCACGCCACCTGGAGATCATCTTCCGCATCAATGCCGAGTTCCTGCTGGATGCGGCCGTGCATCGCCCGGGCGACCATGAGTTCCTGCGCCGGCTGTCGCTGGTCGACGAGAGCGGCGAGCGGCGCGTGCGCATGGCCCACCTGTCGATCGTCGGCAGCCACAAGATCAACGGCGTCTCGGCGCTGCACTCCAAGCTGCTGACGCAGACCATCTTCGCCGACTTCGCCAGCCTGTGGCCCGAGCGCTTCACCAACCTGACCAACGGCGTGACGCCACGGCGCTGGCTGGCCCAGGCCAACCCGGGCCTGTCGTCGTTGATCGACAGCACCATCGGCAGCGGCTGGCGGCTGCATCTCGACGAGCTCGAGCGCCTGACGCCGCACGCCGAGCAGGAGGACTTTCGCAACGCCTTCCTGGCCGTCAAGCAGGGCAACAAGGCGCGGCTGGCGGCCTACATCGCGTCCAACACGGGTATCGCGGTCGACCCGGCCAGCCTGTTCGACGTGCAGGTCAAGCGCATCCACGAATACAAGCGCCAGTTGCTCAATGTGCTGCAGGTGGTGGCGCGCTACCAGGCCATGCTCGCCGACCCGAACGAAGACTGGGTGCCGCGCACGGTGATCTTCGCCGGCAAGGCGGCGTCGAGCTACACCGCGGCGAAGAACATCATCCGGCTGATCCACGACGTCGGCAGCGTCGTCAATCACGACGACAGGCTGCGCGGCCGGCTCAAGCTGGTGTTCGTGCCGAACTATGGCGTCTCGGTGGCCGAGCTCATCATGCCGGCGGCCGACCTGTCCGAGCAGATCAGCACCGCCGGCACCGAGGCCAGCGGCACCGGCAACATGAAGCTGGCGCTCAACGGCGCGCTGACCATAGGCACCGACGACGGCGCCAACATCGAGATCCGCGAGCAGGTGGGCAACGAGAACATCTTCATCTTCGGCCTCTCGACGGCCGAGGTGGCGGCCAGCCGGCACCACGGCTACCAGCCGCTGCGCCTGTACGAGAGCCACCCGCGCATCAGGGCCGTGCTCGACGCCATCGCCGGCGGCCAGTTCTGCCCCGAAGAGCCCGGCCGCTACCGCGCCCTGGTCGATTCGCTGCTGTGGGGCGGCGACCACTACATGCTGCTGGCCGACTTCGACAGCTACGTGGCGGCGCAGGCTCGCGTGGACGCGCTCTACCAGGACCGCGCGGCCTGGGCCCGCAAGGCCATCGCCAACGTGGCCGGCATGGGCTTCTTCTCGTCCGACCGCACAATCGGCGAGTACGCCCGCGATGTCTGGGGCCTCCAAGCCAAGCGCTGACCGCACGCATGCCCACCGCCGAACAAGTCCAAGCCCTGATCGAGGGCCGCCACGGCGACCCCTTTGCCGTGCTTGGCGCGCACGCCGGCGCCGACGGCGACACGCGGGTCACGGCGTGGTTGCCCGATGCCGTGGCCGCGGTGGTGGTGGCCGGCGCGCATGCCTGGCCGCTGGCCCGCGTGCATGACGCCGGCCTCTTCAGTGGCGTCACCGGCCTCCCCCATCCCGGCGGCCACTACCAGCTGCGCGTGCGCTGGCCCGGCGGCCACGAGACGCTGCAGGAAGACCCCTACCGTTTCGGCACCGTGCTGGGTCAGATGGACGTGTGGCTGCTGGGCGAAGGCTCGCACCTGCGGCCCTACGAGATCATGGGCGCCAACCCGCGCCAGATGGACGGCATCGCCGGCACGGCTTTCGCCGTCTGGGCGCCCAATGCCAGCCGCGTCAGCGTCGTGGGCGACTTCAATTTCTGGGACGGCCGCTGCCACCCCATGCGCCTGCGCCGCGAGTGCGGCGTCTGGGAGCTCTTCCTGCCCGGCGTGGGCCTGGGCGCGCGCTACAAGTTCGAGCTGCTGGCGCGCGACGGCCGCCTGCTGCCGCAGAAGGCCGACCCTTTTGCCCGCCAGGCCGAGCGGCGGCCGGCGACGGCCAGCGTGGTGGCGCACATGCCGGCCTTCGCACCGCCCTCGCCCGAGCGCCAGGCCGCCAATGCGCTGGACGCCCCGATGAGCATCTACGAGGTCCACCTGGGCTCGTGGCGGCGCAAGCCCGAGCAGGGCGACCGCTGGCTCGACTGGGACGAGCTGGCCGACGAACTGCTGCCCTACGCCAGCGAGATGGGTTTCACCCACCTCGAGTTGCTGCCGGTCAGCGAGCACCCCTTCGACGGATCTTGGGGCTACCAGACGCTGGGCTTGTTCGCCCCCACCTCGCGCTTCACGGCCCCGGCCGACGCCGCGCACGGCGGCGGCGCCGACGGCCTGCGGCGTTTCATCGACCGCGCACACACGCTGGGCCTGGGCGTGCTGCTCGACTGGGTGCCGGCGCACTTCCCGAGCGACGCCCACGGCCTGGCCGAGTTCGACGGCACGCACCTGTACGAATACGCCGACCGCCGCGAGGGTTTCCACAACGACTGGAACACCCTGATCTACAACTTCGGCCGCACCGAGGTTCGCAACTTCCTCGTCGGCAACGCGCTGTATTGGCTGGAGCGCTTCGACGTCGACGGCCTGCGCGTCGACGCCGTGGCGTCGATGCTCTACCGCGACTACAGCCGCAAGGCCGGCGAGTGGATCCCCAACGTGCACGGCGGGCGCGAGAACCTCGAGGCCATCGCGTTGCTCAAGCGCACCAACGAGGTCATAGGCGTCGAGCGCCCGCAGGCCGTGACGCTGGCCGAGGAAAGCACCGCCTTCCCGGCGGTCAGCCGACCCACCTACCTGGGCGGCCTGGGATTCCACTACAAGTGGAACATGGGCTGGATGCACGACACGCTGCAATACATGGCGCGCGACCCCATCCACCGCCGCTACCACCACGGCGAGATGAGCTTCGGCCTCGTCTACGCCTTCACCGAGAACTTCGTGCTGCCGATCAGCCACGACGAGGTCGTGCACGGCAAGGGCAGCCTGCTGGCCAAGATGCCCGGCGACGACTGGCAGCGCTTCTCCAACCTGCGCGCCTACTACGGCTTCATGTGGGGGCACCCGGGCAAGAAGCTGCTGTTCATGGGCTGCGAGTTCGCCCAGGCCGACGAATGGAACCACGACCGCAGCCTGGACTGGCATCTGCTCGACCAGCCCAGGCATGCCGGCGTCAAGCAGTTGGTGCGCGACCTGAACCGGCTGTATCGCAGCAGCCCGGCGCTGTACCAGCAGGACTTCAGCGGCGAGGGCTTCGAGTGGATAGACCATGACGACGCGCAACGCAGCGTGCTGAGTTTCGTGCGCAAGGGCCGCGGCGGCGAGCTGATGCTGGTGATCTGCAACTTCGCGCCCGTGGTGCACCACAACTTCCGCCTCGGCGTGCCTCGGGCGGGGCGCTGGATAGAACGCCTGAACACCGACTCGGCCTACTACGGCGGCAGCAACGTCGGCACGCCGCTGGGTGCGGCCCATGCCGAAGCCGTGGGCAGCCACGGGCGCAGCCACTCGGTGCTGCTGAGCCTGCCGCCGCTGGCGACGGTGTTTCTCGAATGGACCGTCTGAGCCTGGTGGTGCCGGCCGCTGCCGTGACGCCGCTGCCGCCGACGCTGCAATCCGGCCGGCCCTGGCCCATGGGCGCGAGCCTCGATGGCGACGGCGTCAACTTCGCCGTCTTCTCCGAGCATGCGCAGCGGATCGAGTTGTGCCTGTTCGATGCCAGCGGTGGCGCCGAGCTGTCGCGTGTGCCGCTGCCTGGCCGCACCGGCAACGTCTGGCATGGCCGCCTGCCTGGTGCCGGGCCCGGTCTGGTCTACGGCCTGCGCGCCCACGGACCGTGGCGCCCCGACCGCGGCCACCGCTTCAACCCCTTCAAGCTGCTGCTCGACCCCTGGGCGCGCGAGATCGTCGCGCCGCCGGGCGGCTTCGAGCACAGCGGCCATCACCACGGCGCCGACCGCGACCATCCCCTCCAGATGGACACGCGAGACAACGCGCCCGGCGCGCACAAGGCGCGTGTGGTGCACGATGAGTTCGACTGGCAGGGCGACCGGCCGCCCGCCACACCGCTGGCCGACAGCGTGATCTACGAAGCGCATGTGCGCGGCATCACGCGGCTGATGGCGGGCGTGGCGCCGGGCGATCGCGGCTGCTACGCCGGGCTGGCCAGCGACGCCGCCATTGCGCACTTCAAGCGCCTGGGCGTCACCGCCCTCAGCCTGCTGCCGGTGCAGCATATCCTGGACGAACCCCGCCTGAAAGACATGGGGTTGGTGAACTACTGGGGCTACAACACGTTGGGCTACTTCTGCCCCGACCCGCGTTATGCCGCCACGGCGGCGCCGCGCCATGAGTTCCGCGAGATGGTGCGCCGGTTGCACGCCGCGGGGCTGGAGGTGCTGCTCGACGTTGTCTACAACCACACGCCCGAGGGCGACGAGCGCGGCGCCACGCTGAGCTGGCGCGGCCTGGACAACCTCAGCTGGTACCGCCTGCCCGAGCAGCGTGGCCACTACGAGAACTGGAGCGGCTGCGGCAACACCGTCGACATCCGCCACCCGCGTGTGCTGCAGATGGTGATGGACAGCCTGCGCTACTGGGTGCAGGAGTTCCACGTCGACGGCTTCCGCTTCGACCTCGCCCCGGTGCTGGGCCGCGGCAGCCCGGGCTTCGAGTCCGACGCGGCGTTCTTCAAGGCCGTGGCTCAGGACCCGGTGCTGCAAGGCGTCAAGCTCATTGCCGAGCCCTGGGACATCGGGCCGGGCGGCTACCAGGTGGGCCGGTTCCCGCGCGGCTGGCTCGAGTGGAACGACCGTTTCCGCGACACCGCGCGCGCCTTCTGGCTGGGCGGCGATTGCACGCGCGGCGAACTCGCGCTGCGGCTGGCGGGCTCGGCCGATCTCTTCCAGGCGCGGCGGCGCTCGCCCCTGGAGAGCGTGAATTACATCGTCAGCCACGACGGCTTCACGCTGCACGACCTTGTCAGCCACGACCTGCGCCACAACGAGGCCAACGGCGAGAACAACCGCGACGGCCACGGCCACAACCTGAGCTGGAACTGCGGCTGGGAGGGCCCCACCGAGGACCCCACCGTGCTGCAGCTGCGCGCGCGCCTGAAACGCGCACTTCTGGCCACCGTGCTGCTGGCCCAGGGCACGCCGATGCTGGCCGCCGGCGACGAACTCGGCCACAGCCAGGGCGGCAACAACAACCCCTATTGCCAGGACAACCCGACGACCTGGATCGGTTGGGACCGTGCGGACCAGACGCTGATCGACTACACCGCCCACCTGCTTTCTCTGCGCAGACGGCTGCTGCCGATGGACGCACGCTGGTACACCGGCCTGCCGGACGCCCATGGCCGGCACGACCTGACCTGGCTGCGCCGCACCGGCGAGCCGCTGAGCGCCGAGCACTGGGACAACCGCATGTCGCGCATCCTCGGCGCCTGGATAGGCGTGCCAGGGCGCGGCCGCGCACCGTTGCTGCTGATGGTCAATGCCACCGACAAGGCCGGCCGCTTCGAACTGCCGCCCGGTGAATGGCTGGCCGAACTGGACAGCACGCAGGCCGACGGCCGCAGCCGCTGGCGCCGCGGCCAGGCCACGCACTTCGAGCTGGCGTCACGCAGCGTCGTGCTGCTGCGCGATGCCGCCGATGGCGACACCGACTGAACGAACCCCACGCCCGAGGACCAGACCATGCGATTCCCACGTGCCAGTGGCGTGCTGTTGCACCCAACCTCGCTGCCCGGCCCGCACGGTTCGGGCGATCTCGGCCGCGAGGCCCATCACTTCGTCGACTGGCTGGTGGCCAGCGGCCAAAAGCTGTGGCAGATCCTGCCGCTGGCGGGCATAGGCCCGGGCAACTCGCCATACATGAGCAACTCGGCCTTCGCCGGCAACGTGCTGCTCATCGCGCTGGACGACCTGCACACCCAGGGCTGGCTCGACGCCGAGGGCCTGTTGCCGGTAAACGGCCTGAGACACGATGCGGTCGATTTTGCCGTGACGCACCCCTTCCGCATGGAGCGCCTGGCCCGTGCGGCGCAGAACTTCGCACGCCACGGCACCGCCGAGCAGCAGGACGACTACCGGCAGTTCGTCGTCGAGCACCAGTCGTGGCTGGACGACTACGCGCTCTTCATGGCGCTGTGCGAGACCCTGTGCTGGTGCGACTGGTGCGACTGGCCCCCGGCCCTGGCCCACCGCGAACCGGCGGCGATGGCCGACGCCCGCACCCAGCATGCCGAGCGCATCGCCTTCTGGAAGTTCTGCCAGTGGCGCTTCTACCGCCAGTGGGCGGCGCTGAAGTCCTACGCCAACGGCAAGGGCATACGGATCATCGGCGACACGCCCATCTTCATCGCCTACCTCAGCGCCGAGGTCTGGGCCAACCAGGCCCTGTTCGACCTCGACGCCGCGGGCCGCCCGCGCGTGGTCGCCGGCGTGCCGCCCGACTTCTTCAGCGCCACCGGCCAGCGCTGGGGCAACCCGCTGTACAAGTGGAGCGCGCACAAGAAGGACGGTTTCGCCTGGTGGGTCGAACGCATACGCCGCACCTTCGAGCTGGTGGACATCGTGCGCATCGACCACTTCCGCGGCTTTGCCGGCTACTGGGAGATCCCGACCAGCGAGCCCACGGCCATCCACGGCCAGTGGGTACCGGGGCCCGGTGCGGCACTGTTCAAGGCCGTCGCCAACGCCATGGGGCCGGTGCCCATCATTGCCGAGGACCTGGGTGTGATCACCCCCGACGTCGATGCGCTGCGCAAGAAGTTCGGCTTCCCCGGCATGGCGGTGCTGCAGTTCGCCTTTGCCGGCGACGCCACCGATCGCTACCTGCCGCACAACCACGAGCCGGACATGGTGGTCTACCCCGGTACCCACGACAACGACACCACGGCGGGCTGGTGGGCCCACGCCACCGAGCATGAACGCCACTTCGCACGCGGCTACCTGGCCACCGATGGCCACGACATGCCTTGGACGATGATCCGCGCCGCCATGGCCAGCGTGGCCGATACCGCCGTGTTTCCGATGCAGGACGTGTTGGCCCTGCCCGCCGAGTGCCGCATGAACCGCCCGGGCGACGAGAGCGGCTGGTGGCGCTGGCGTTTCCTCTGGAGCCAGGTGCACCCCTGGCATGCCGGGCGGCTGGTCGAGCTGGCCCGCCTGTACGGCCGCGCCTGAGGGGCTGGGCCATGCCCGGTTTGCTGCGCCGCGGCGCGCCTCGGCGCATACTGGGCGCTGACGCGCGGCGCCCTTTGCAGCCGCAGGAGAGCGAATGGTTTCGATGGAAGGCGTCCCCTCGTCCCTGATCCTCAGGAACGAGTCCTGGGTGCGCAAGCACGCCAGCGCCCTGGCGCGCCGGCTGCCCTCCAACGTCGAGCGCGCCGATCTCATCCAGGTCGGCCTGATAGCTGTGGCACAGGCGGCCCTTTGCTTCCACTGGGAAGGCGACCGCGAGAGCCCCGAGGCCCGTGACGCCTTCGTGCGCTACGCGCGCCAGCGCGTGCACGGTGCGATGCTCGACGAACTGCGCCAGATGGACCAGCTCAGCCGCGAACGCCGGCGCCAGGTCAAGCTGGTGCAGGTGGCGCGCGAGCGCTGGCTGGGCACGCACGGCAGCGAGCCCAGTGCCACCGAGCTGGCCGCGTTGTGCGGTCTGAGCGTCGACGAGGTTTTCGAACTCGAACACGCCGCCCAGCAGGCGCAGGCCGCGGGGGGCAGCGGCGCCGGTGGCGGCTTCGACGACGACGAAGATGCGCGTCCAGCGCGCGAGCCTGCCACGTCGCAAGACGAGGTCGAGGCCCGCGTCGACACGGGCATGCTGATGCGACGACTGGAGAGCTTCTTCGCCACGCTGCCCGAACGCGACCGCCAGGTCATCGACGCCTATCTCGGCGTCGGCCTGTCGCCTTCGCAACTGGCCCAGGCGCTGCAGGTCAGCCCGTCGCGCGTGTCGCAGATGTTCAAGGCGGTCTGCACCCGCATCGGCGAACACCTGGCGCCGGCGCGTCAGCGTTCGACCGATCGCGCCGAGAGCTTCGATCCCTCGCGCTTCGACGACCTGGTCACCGCGCGCGAGAGCGAACTCGCCAGCCACGGTGCTGCCGGGGCCTGGGGTGCGCGCCTGGCCGAGGTGCTGGGCACGCCGGAAGACATCGCCCGGCGTTACCCCGCCGGCGAGCCGATCGTCGTCGACAACAGCACGCGCTGGGGTTGAGCTACTTTCGCGCCGGCGGCAGGTCGGTGCAGCTGCCGTGCGCGACTTCTGCGGCCAAGCCGATGCTCTCGCCCAGCGTCGGGTGCGGGTGGATGGTCTTGCCGATGTCCACTGCGTCGGCGCCCATCTCGATGGCCAGCGCCACCTCGCCGATCATGTCGCCGGCGTGTGTGCCGACGATGCCGCCGCCCAGGATCTTGCCGTGGCCATGGGCCGAACCCGTGGCGTCATCGCTGTCGTCGAACAGCAGCTTGGTGAAGCCTTCGTCGCGACCGTTGGCGATGGCGCGGCCGCTGGCCGTCCATGGGAAGAGCCCCTTCTTCACCTTGATGCCCTTGGCCTTGGCTTCGTCCTCGGTGAGGCCGACCCAGGCCACCTCGGGGTCGGTGTAGGCCACGCTGGGGATGACGCGGGCGTCGAAGCGCGCCTTGTCGTCGCCGGCGGCCACTTCGGCGGCCACGTGCGCCTCGTGCACGGCCTTGTGCGCCAGCATGGGCTGGCCGACGATGTCGCCGATGGCGAAGATGTGCAGCACGTTGGTGCGCATCTGAACGTCCACAGGGATGAAGCCGCGCTCGCCGACGATGACGCCGGCCTTCTCGGCGGCGATCTGCTTGCCGTTGGGCGTGCGGCCCACGGCCTGCAGCACGAGGTCGTAGACGCCTTCGCTCTTGCTGCCGTCCAGGCCCTCGAACAGCACGCGGATGCCGGCGGCCGTGGCCTCGGCGCCCACCGTCCTGGTCTTCAGCATCAGCCTGTCGAAGCGGTGGGCGTTCATCTTCTGCCACACCTTCACGAGGTCGCGGTCGGCGCCGGTCATCAGGGTGTCCAGCATCTCCACCACGTCCAGCCGCGCGCCCAGCGTGCTGTAGACGGTACCCATCTCCAGGCCGATGATGCCGCCACCGATGACGAGCATGCGCTCGGGTCTCTGGCGCAGTTCCAGCGCGCCGGTGCTGGTGACGATGCGCGGGTCGTCCCGAAGTTGTGGTGTCAGCAGGAAGGGCAGCTTCACGGCCTCGGAGCCGGCCGCGATGATGGCGCTCTTGAAGCGGACGGTCTGCACCTTGCCGTCGGCGCCGGTGACCGTGAGATGGTGCGGGTCGGCGAAGGCGCCGACCCCATTGACCACCGTCACCTTGCGCATCTTGGCCATCGCCGCCAGGCCGCCCGTGAGCCTGCCCACGACCTTGTTCTTGTGCGCCAGCAGCTTGCCCAGGTCGACTTCGGGCTGGCCGAAGCTCACGCCCAGGTCGGCGAAATGCTTCACCTCGTCCATCACCGCGGCCACGTGCAGCAGCGCCTTGCTCGGGATGCAGCCGACGTTCAGGCAGACACCGCCCAGCGTCGGGAAGCGCTCGACCAGCACCGTCTTCAGCCCCAGGTCGGCGGCGCGGAAGGCGGCCGAGTAGCCGCCCGGGCCGGCGCCCAGTACCAACATGTCGCACTCGAGGTCGGCACCGCCGGCGAAACGGGCGGCCTGCGGCGCAGCAGCGGTTGCAGGTGCTGGCGGCGCTGCGGCGGCCGGTGCGTCCGCGCTCGCCGCGCCGTCGGCCTCGAGCATCAGCAGCACCGAGCCTTCGTTGACGACGTCGCCGACCTTGACCTTGAGTTCCCTGACGACGCCGGCGGCCGAAGACGGTATCTCCATCGACGCCTTGTCGCTCTCGACGGTGACCAGGCTCTGCTCGGTCTTCACGATGTCGCCGGCCTTGACCAGCAGCTCGATGACGGCCACGTCCTTGAAGTCGCCGATGTCCGGCACCTTGATCTCTATGAGGGCCATGTCGTTCAATCCTTGCTCTTTGTAGTCTTCAGCCTGAATCCGTGCAGACGCACCGGGCCGGCCGAACTGGTGTCGAACTCGCAGCCCGCCAGCACGCCGGCCTGGGCCACTTCACGTGCCGAGCGGCCGTTGGCGTAGACCGCATGCATGGCGCCGAGTGCAAATCGCCGGCCCGAGCCTATGGCCCAGAAGCGCTCGAACTCGAACACCTCGCGGTAGCTCTCGACGCCGAAGATGCCGTGCGGGCTGGCCACGACGATGGAGAACTGGCTGCTCTCGTAGGGATCGCTCTCGTGCTCCTTCGTGTTCATGAAGAAGCGGTCCTTGAGCTGGGGGTGCAGGCGCACGAAGGTGTCGAACAACCCTTCGCGGCTGTGCAGCTGCCGCTCCTGCGGTGCCAGCGCGGCCAGCGCCTGGCGCAGCACCGGCAGGTGGGCCACGCTGCCCACGGCACCGATCCAGGCGCCGTCCATCGAAAACATCTTGTCGTTGGCCTCGTAGCCCGGCGGCAAGCGGGTCTCGCCGAAGGTGACGAGGCTGTCCGACGCGATGGCCAGCGTGCCGCCCAAGCGGGCAACGACGACTGTGCTCACTTGTGAACCATCGAGGGTGCGACCAAGCT